>CAYSSK010000043.1:14031-29870 GCA_964433645.1 uncultured Desulfofustis sp. | reverse complement strand
CAGTCCTTCAATTTCCAACCGGCACCAGGCAAAGCTCGGGCCGGCCACCGTGACGGAAAAGTCACGAAACGTACCGTAGACGATGAACGATTCGTAAGCCCCGTTGTCAAACCCGATCCAGGCGGTCGGTACCCCGCGCAAGGCCGAGAGCTTACGGTAAACCGGATCGACCTGGTGGTTTGTCAGCCGCAGCTGAACCTCGTTGAGTTTCGCCCAATAGCCGGGCGTAACGATGGTCCGGCCGTCGTCGTCGGTGTCGCGGTAGGAGAAGTCGATAATGCCCGCCTGGGCGCCATATTGGGTACGGCCTATATCGAGCATGCGGCCGGCTACCACGTTGCCGCACGCGACAGCAAACCCGGCATCGTTCATAATCCGGATCTGCAACACGCCATCGTAGGTGATAACGCCGATCTCCGCGGTGCATTCCGATTTGACGGCGTATTCGCCGAAAAAATACTCATACCAGTCCGCGATCTGCGCCACCACGGCGGCCCCGTAAGCAAGATCGATGGTGGTTGTCCATAGCTGAGCGGTCTCATCGCCGTTCCAGAGCGTCAGCTCCACCGTCTTGCCCGACAAGCCGAACAATGCGATATAATCCGCCCGCGCCACGGCAAGCTTGACATCGATCTCGGTGACGTCTTCGGTCTGGGTGTTGGCGTACTCATCGAGCATCTTGTATTGGTTGGTGCTCTCGACCTCTTCCCAGAACCCGATCTCATCCTCACTGGTGATCGTCCAGGCGGCATGCGTCCCGTCGCCGGTCGACTGATAGACCGATACCGACAGCGCGCCGGTACCGGCGTCATAACTGACCACCTCGGCGGTCATATTGATGGTGCGCGGGGTCGTCGTTTTGGCGATCTTCACCTCCATGCCGGGGGCAAACCCCTTGCCGGTTTGCACGGTCAGGCTCTTGCCGCCGGTCCCCACCGCCAGGCTGGTGGTGCTCGTCGCCGTTTCAACCTGCGGGTCAACCCAGTCCGGCGGATAACGATCGACATTGCTGCCTCGCAACGAGCGATACACCTTATGCGGCGTGCGATCGGTGACCTGCACGGTATCGTCCAGGTCATAGGTCGAGGCATCAGACCATTCCGGCTCGCTGTTGGCGGCTACACTGGTGGAGACAAGCGTCAGATCATGCGGCTCGACAACTCTCATGCCGTCACCGTCTTGCGTTGCGATTCGGGGATGCCGACGTACTCGATGCGCCGTAGCGCGTCGGCGATCTTCTTCGACCATGCGACGTTGGCCGCCATCAGCGCTTTCATTTCGTCGTCACCACTGCCGGTAAGCAGCCGATCGAGCTTGGCGTCCATCTTTCGCACCGTATCCGGCCCGGCATGCAGCGGCAGGATCGCCTCGTCGCCGGCCTCGCCGCCGATATGGAACACAGTCGGCTGGGTCATCACCCCGCCGAGCGCGTGATAGCTGTAGATTGCTCCGGCCGCGTTCTTGTCCAGCGAGTACGTCGCCGCCCTGCGCAACAGCCCGCCGATCTGGCTGACCGCTCCTCCGATAGAGCTTGCGGCAGATCCTATCCGGGTCGCTGCAGCGCCGGAAGCGGTCGCAAGGGAATCGGTTGCCGATCGTTGCGACAGCATACCCGACCTTGCAGACTCGGCGGACCGAGATACCCCACTCAAGATGCCGCCAAGGCCCCCGGCCCGATCTCCGGCCGCGTTGCTCGAAGCTGATACCGTATCCAAAGCACCGGCCAGTTCCGCCGCGGCAGAACTGGCTCCGGTTGCGGCCAGTCTGTTTCTGCCGAGCAACCCGCCAAACTCGCCAAACGAAGCGCTCAGTTGCGCCACGCCTGCCGCCTGGTCGTTATAAATCGCCAGGATTTCATCGGCCAGATCAGGATACCCAGCTTGGCTGGCAAGCATATTTGCCGTCGCAGCTGCCGCCTGGTCGGTTGCCGGTGCAAGCCGATGCAGCCGGTCAACCAGGCTGTCTATCGGCGCGTTCACCGTCGTCCACGACTGTTTGAGATCATCCCATCGCCAAGCATCGTATCGAATGGCGTCAATCAGCCGGCCTTGCCCGTCGGCGCCCGTCCTGACGAATTCCTTTGTCGTCTCACCAAGTACCAGGAGCTGAGAGCCGGCGTTGTATGAACCGACGGTGGCATCTATCAGCGCCGGGGATAGATCCGTGCGGATGGATGAGCTCAACCGAGTTAACTGCTCGGTTACTCCGACCGCGCCTATGTCGCCCGGCGTAACGTTGCCGGCGTTGAGCATGTCCCGCTTTCGCTGGGATTCGCTCGGTTTTCCCATTGCCAATTTTGCGACAATCAGAGCCGCTGTCGCATAAAAGCCGGCCATCCCGACACTTGTCATTGACAGCCCACCAGCCGCACCACCCCCGGCGGCACCAGAACCACCAGCGGCCGCACCATATGTTCCCTCGGCAAGAGCCAGTTGCGTTCCTGCATTAACGCTGGAGGCAGCAGAGTAAGCGGCCCCCTGTCCGGCAAGAGAGGCGCTGGACACGACCGTCCCGGCAGCCTCGGCCGCGGCCTGAGTCGCCGCCTCCGACGCTATCGTCTTCGTCCCTTCTTGCGCGAAATATGACGACACTTTTTCCCCGAGCGCGGTCCCGACTTTGGTCGCCGTTCCCTCCTCAATTAAACCGAGCGAGACGGCACCCTTGTATGTCGAGACGGCCCCTGTGCCCATTTTCATGGCGCCGGTGCCGAGGTTGCCGTCTGAGACGTCTTTTCCGCCGGAGTACATGGCATAGGCACCTCCGGCAACACCGATCGCCCCGCCGATCTTTCCTCCATATCCGCCAAGCGACCCGGCACCGCCGGCTGACGTGCCAGTACCACTGCCAGAAGCGCCAGACTCGCCGCCGAAAATTCCACTGATGAGCGAACCAAGATTGAGGGAGTCGCCAGACGCACCATTACCGAAAATAGCGTCGATGATCGAGTTGGCAGCTGCCCTGGAAATGAAATCAAGGAGCATTGACAACATCGAGTCGAGCATCCCGCCAAAAAGGTCCTCGATACTCTCGAACTCACCCTTGACGACGTCACTCACAAAGCCGCTGATAATATCACCGGTGTTGCCGACGAAGTCTTCCCAGAGTTTTGCCGAGGTATCGGTCGCTTTTTCGGTCTCGGCCTCGATGGTGTCGGCAATATCGTAGAAAGAGCTGTCCGACACCAGCGCGTCGAGATCGGACAGCGTCGCGATCATCTCTTCGGCTCGTTCGTTGGCCTTGACCATGCCCCGGTCGCGCAACAGCCAGCCGTCGGCACGGGTCATTTGCACCTGATAGCGCTGCCAGGCATCGGCCGCGGCGGTGACCGTTTTACCGTTTTTGTCCGCCTCGGTAGTGAGCCCGCCCAGCGCCGTCGTCGTGTCGCCGGCGGTTGTTCCCACGGCCGCCAGCTCTTTTTCCAGCGCGGCCGTCTCTTCTCCCGCTTTCCGGTTCGCCGCGGCTGATGCTTCGGTCTTCTCGACCATGCCGTCGATCGTATCGGCGATCTGGTCATATTTTGCATTGGTCGCATCAATCTCGCCGGCAACCTCAGACAACTGCTGCTTGGCCGACCACGAGAAATCGGTCATGGCCGCTTCCATGGTATCGAACGGATTGACATCAATCGCACCGATCATCACCAGGCCGTCCATCATCTTGTCGAACCCGATCATCAGCGTGCGCATGCCGACAAACAGTTTTTCCAGACCGACAGCAATCGCTGTAATCGATGCCTGGCCGACAATCTTGATACCCAGCCAGGCATTATGGAAAAAGCGCATCCCTTCGAGCACCCAGCCCAGAGCCTGCAGCAGCTTGATTGTCAGGGCCGCTGCCAGCGTATCAACACTGTCGGTCCCGTCGCCCAGCGCGGTGTTGATCTGCTTCAGCGCATCGGCGGCGATCGGCAGCAGGTATTTGCCGAAGGCGGCGGTCAGATCCTCGATCTGCGCCTGGAACTTCTTCGCCTGGTTGGCGTAGCTGTCCTGGGTGCGGATCATATCCCCCATGGCCGCAGTCGAGCCTTCGATCATCAGCGCATAGGCGGCCTGGGCCTTGTCGGCGGCGGTCAGTTCGGCTTTCGTCGCCGCCAGGCCCATGCTCATCGCCTGTTGCTCGACAGTGGTCGCGTTGAGGACCACGCCGTACTTCTTCATCGTCTCGTAGTTGCCGACCAGGGCCGACTGGATATCGTCCATCACCTGGGCGGTCGGCAGATTGTTAAACGATCCGAGATCCGCGGCGAGCCTGACCACCTCGTTGGACATAACCCCGGCCTGATCGGCGGCCATCCCCATCGGCACCAGCAGATCCTGCACCGACGACAGGTACTGCTTGGCCTCGCGGGTGGACATGGCATACGACGCCACCAGCTCACGAGACCAGGCCTCGGCCACGCCGGTCTGCCCGGCAAACACCACGTTGAACTTGGATTGCACTTCGGCAAGATCCGAGGCGGCCTTCACCGCTTTGGCGGCCATCACGGTCAGGGCCACGGTTGCCGCCGCACCGAGGGCGGCGAGGCCTGCGGTCATCTTGGTGATGGTGCCGAGCGTGATGGCGCCGGACTGATCGAAATCGTTCAGCGACCGGCGCATCCGGCCAAAACCGCGCTCACCTTCGTCGCCGGCTTTACGCACCTCACCACCAAGAGCCTTGATCTTCTTGGACCCTTGATCGTTGACCTCGATGCGAATCTGCAGGGTGTTGGCGTTACTCATGGCGTGTCAGCAATGGGCAGGTTACCGGCGGTTTCAACGCCTCTTTAATCCGCCCTAAATCAATCCATTCCTCGAGGCTCAACTCATCCGCGTCGAGCGGGTAGCCGCCTTTCTGCAGGGCGGCCAGGTGCAGCAGTTTGAGCGTGTACGGCTCCAGATCGTCGCGGCGGATTTTCGAGCATTCGGCGCACGCCCAGGCCAAGCTCTCCTCGCCCATCTCGTCGAGACAGGCTGCCTCCTGACCCTCGTCGCACAAGCCCTGCCGCAGGGCGGCCAGGTCGGCGGTCACTTTCCCTCGACGTCCTCATCGTCCTCATCTTCTTCCTCGTCACCATCGGTGATCAGAGCGCTCTGCTCGAACACATGGGCGCCGAGCAGCATCACCAGGTCGGCGGCATGCTCGCTCATCCAGGTCTTCCACTCCGGGTAATAATGATCCGCCCCCTCGCGGCTCGACAGCGGCACGTAGGCGCCGTCCTGCAGCCGCTCGAAATCCCCGTCGCGCACGCCGGTGAGGATCTTCAGGCCGTATTTCAGCCGGGCCTCGGCCTGGTTCATTTCCACCTTGTTGCGCCGGCGCTGGACTGCCAGGTTCTGAAAGCCCTGGCGTTCCTTGGTGGTCGGCATCCGATAGCTCAGTTTGATCTCGCTGTCGGACAGCTGATCCTGGATGGTCAGCGTATTTTGCTGTGGTGCTTCTCTGCGGGCCATGGTTCCCTCATAGTGTTACGGGGCGGCCGGGCCGCCCCTGTTCACGGTCGATCGGTACGCTTACGCCGCGTAGCCGCTCTGTAAATTCTTTACCTTGACGATTACCGACCCGTAGGTGGCGTCTTCCAGTACCTGAAGGTCGCCGGCCTCGGCGTTAACCTTGCCGTCCACTTTCGGATCGGCGGTAAGCACCGCCAGTTTGGGAAAGATGATCTCCACCTGGTAGTTGTGGCCGTCTTCATATTCCGCCCCCTGGGCCAGGATGCGCAGGCCGAAGGTGTCGTTGTCCTTGACGTGCTGCTGCAGAATCGTCTCGCGGAACTTGCGGTCAAAGCTCACCGTCTGGCTCCGCCCCTCCCGGAAGGCCGAGGCGGCATAAGAACCGCCGGCGCCGGGCACGAACTCCACGGCCAGATTGTTGGTCAGCTTCCAGTCCAGGGAATTGATCTCGCTGGACAGCGTCCGTCCCCCGGAAAACGCGCTGCCGTCCCACGCCCCGCCGAGCGACACGGTCAATTGCGCCACCCGCAGCGGCGTTTCCTGCACCTTGGCAGGGAAGGTAAACGCTGCCTCTTCGACCGGTACATAGAGCACCTTGTAATCGATCGAATCGGTCTCCGCGCCCGGAGCGATAATGGTGATTTCCGCCGGAGTCGCCGCGGAAACGGCGGAGAAGGCGACATCGGTCCACACGCCGGGGCTCAACTCGGCCCGGATTCGCTGCACGTTATCCAGCCGTTCCGCCGCCGTCGCCCCCTGTACCCCGTTAGTAGCCAGGGCCAGCGTCGTGGCGTTCTCGGCCGCGGATATCGTCTCTTCGACGACGTTGTCCACATGCTTGCCGGTACCGGTGATCTCGCCGGTCAGCTCCACCCAGCTATCTTTTTTGAACGAAGCGGTCACCGCCTCGACGAACATCGAGATGAAGCGCCGCTTGAGCACCGTCAGGCCGTAACGCTGCATAGCGGTAAAACTCGGCAGCGAGCGATCCAGATCACGATCGCCGGAGATCGGGGTGATGGTGTGCAGATAGCCGCTGCCGGCGGCGGTGGTCGAGCAGACCCCGAGCCCGTAGGCGAGCAGGAAGGCAAAATGCTGCGGCTGCGCCCGCGGAAACGACAGCGAGCCACGGGACAGTGAGCCGTTATCGTAGATCATATCCGGCTCTTCCAGGCCGGTGGCCTCGTCGCTGTTGTTCTCGCGGCGATGCTCCAGGGCGATGACGTTGCCCAGCGCCGCCATCAGGCTCAGATCGATGGTCTGTTCGGTATTGATCGCGGTTTCGGCGCTGCCCGCCGACACGGCGATGACGTTATGGTTGGCGCGATAGCTTCTCATGATGCACTCTCCTCTGTGCTGGCCGGCCGTTGTTTACCGGTCCTCGTCGGGGCCGCCGTCGCCGGAGCCGCCGTTTCGAACCTGGCTTTCATGCCCGGCGGGATCTGCCCGTAGCGTTCGCCGGGGCGAAAGACGCGGCCGGCCATCGGCCCGTCGACCACGCGAAACGCCTCCTGGCCCGGCTTCAGGCGATACAGTTTGCTCTTCATGCTTCCTCCTCTGCGGCCCGCTCCACCGTGTAGATGACGCGGCGCACCAGTTTGACGATCCATTGGTTGTTGTCGCTGCGAAACAGCTCGCTCGGCAGATCGTTGCCGATCGACACCCCGGTCGCGCCGGGCACGTGCAAAAGGTTGTAGACGAGCCGTTGCCCGGCCGCGTCGAGCAGGGCAAACGTGCTCTGCTCGTCGACAAAGCCGCTGCCGTCCGCCGGCAGCAACGTCATGGCCACGAGTTCCACCGTCATGGTCAGGCCGATCATTTCCCCGGCCAGCTCCTCGCGGATCACGCCGCCGTCCTTGATGCCGAGACAGGGGAAACGCACCCCGGTCGGCAGCCAGTTCGCATGCGGCGTCAGATAGCAGTCCGACTCCCGGTGCAACAGCGCAAGCGTTGCCAAGGCGGCCTGTACGGCGGGCAGCAAGACACGCATCTCACAGCCCCTTCATCTTGTTTCGGTCAAACAGTCGATCGGGTCCGAAGAACACCGCCGCTTCACCGCCGGCGGCTGCCGCCGGCTCGCTCGCTCCCAGGGACTGCTTGCCCGAGGCGAGCCGCTCCAGGGTCTTCACCGCCGCCTGGTAGCGCTCTTTCCGGTTCTCCGGCACGCCGGAGGCGTCGAGCGCGTACAGGTTCCAAATGGCGATGTCAATCGCCAGCGTTGCCAGCAGCGGGACCGGCCCGGCCAGTGGCAGGGTATAACGGGAATTGGCGGCCAGATACGAGTCGATCTCTTCGTCGGCCGCCTCCAGAGCGGCGGCCACCGTGTCGGTGTTGACCGCCCCGAGATCGTCCTCGTCGGTCAGCCGGATCAGCTCACTTTCGGTGATCCGCTCGGCCAATTCCTCGGCGGTTGCGTAGCTCATCGACCGCCCGCCTCGTTAAAGGCATTCCAGGCTGCGTCGCGCTCGGCGGCGGTGACCTTCTTCTCCCCGGACAGTGCTTCCAGCGCCTTGATCTGCGGCTCGCCGGCGACCGTCCAGTGTTCCTGATTTTCCGTGTCGGCATCAAGCTGCGCGCAGGCGGCGGACAACCGCTCACCCCGGCTCAGCTGATTTTTTTTCTCACCGCCGTCGGTCTCGGCAAGCGCAACCGTCAACATCGGCTCGGCCTGCAAGATGGCCAGCTGATCGGCGTCGAAATAATCGTCGGCATAGCTGGTCGGCGCGGCCGGATGGGCCACCCCGCAGCGCCGAAATCCGTCCCGTGCGGATGAAATGATGATCATGTCTCGCTCCTGTCGTTATCGTTTGTCCTATCTTTTCCCGGCAACCGGAGACGGCGACACGCCGCCTCCGGTCAGTGGCTGCCAGCGCCGACTATCAGCCGGTGCCAAGCGAGCCGTAACTCAGTGGCCACAAGCCGTAGCCGCCGGCCGCCCGTGCTTCCGCGCCGAACTTGAACTTCTTGCGCATGAACACGTCGGCGGCATTGCTGTCGGTCTGCTGCACAAAAACCGGCTTCTTGCGTTCCTGATAGATGAACGGCTTGAGCGGCCGATTGGTGACGTGCAGGAACCAGGCGGTGCTCGACGTCAGCCGCGGATTGACCAGCACCGTCGCCGTTCCCTTGTAGGGGTTCGGGCTCTCGTCGGCCAGCTTGTCGCTCTCGCAGATAAGCCGAGCGGTCGCTTCCAGCGCCGGCGGCACTTCAAGCACATCGGGAATCAGCGCCAGCGGCCGTCCTTCGTCGTCCTTGAAGCTCATGATCGCCGTCCGGGCCGCTCCGTAACTGGCGACGGCATCCGCCGTGGTGGCTGCCGACAGAGCGACCGTCCCCTTGTTCGAGACAGACGCCCCGGCAACCGGATGGTCGGTGTCGTAGAAATACTGGCCGTCGTAGCACAGTCCGGTAAAGGCGCCGTTCTTCAGGTCGGCGTCGATCTCATCGGGCAACTGCTTGGCCGACCAGCCGGCCTCCTGGGCCTGCACCCCGTAGATGCCGAGGTTGTCATCCTCGATATCGTTGCGGTCCACCTCGACGGTCGCCTCCCAATCGTCGTTGACGATGGTGTACTTGAAGGCGGACAGCGCCTTGATCGCTTTGTCGCCGATCCATTTGCGCATCTTCGGAAAGCGCGACAGCCAGCTGTAATCGTTCTGCGAGCCGCCGGACGGCACCAGCATCGTGGTCTTCTGCCAGATGGCGGGCGCCGTGTCGAACGCCTTGTTGAAGGACGTCTTCAGGTTGATGAAGACGGCCGAGATATTGGCTGCATTGACAATCATGATGTTCCTCCTCGATCGTTACGGGTTGTCTGCCGGTCGGCCTCGCTCAGCTCCGGCTTATGCGTTGAACAGGATGCCGGCCGCCCGCAGCGAAGCGAGCAGGCCGTTGAAGTCGGTCTTCAGCGTGGCCACGTCGGACGCTGCCGAATCGTCGACGGCTGCCGCTTGCGGGCCCGCCGGGATCTGCACCAGTACGCCGTCGCTCTCCAGGCCGACACAGCGCCCGGCAACGATGCCGTTGGTGCCCGGATCGTCGGCCACCGTCTCGTCGTCTTCAACGAAGACCAGCGTGCCGAGATCGGCCTGATCCACCGCGTTGGTGGCGCTGTTTTTGAATTTGAATACCTTGCCGCTGCGCACCCGCACCGTCTTGGCGCCGTCCGCTCCGGCGGAATTGTCCACCCGGTGATCGGCAACACCGAGCACTCGCGCGCCGGCGGCATCCGCCCCTTCAATGGCGTAACCGGCGCTATTGACGGCCACCATCTTGCCGCCCTCGATAGTCGTCGCTTCCTCGACGCCCAGGGCCAGCACTTCACCGTCCCTGATTTCAGTCATTCGATCGCTCATGGTTTCCTCCGTGTGAGCTGTTGGTCAATACCGTGCCTTCCCCGGCCCGCTCAGGCGCCGAACCTGGCCAGGTCCTCGGCGCTGTTGCCGAACATCTCGGCGATCTGCTTGGTCTCGGCGTTGAGCGCGACCCCTTCACCCGGCTTCTTGCCGTCCAGGTTCGATGGATCGCCGATCACCGGGGCCGATTCGCAGAACTTCTTGAACGCCTCCAGCCCGCCTTCCTGCCGGCACTGCGCCTTGTAATAATCGGCGGTGGCGGGCACGATCTTGCCGTCTTGCAGGGCCTGGTTCACGGCGGTCTCGATCTCGCCGTCGAGCTTTTGTTTCTTCTCGTCGGCCAGCGCCTGTTCGGCATTGGTCGCCCGCGCCAGGGCCTGGTCATAGTCGGCCCGCGGCACGAACTTTTCCAGGCTCGGGTTTTCGGCCCGGTTGGTGGCCGTGGCCAGGTTGGTTTTCAATTCGCCAATCTTGGTCACTGCGTCCTGCTCGGTGCCGGTTTCGGGCAGCCCCAGGGCCGCCAGCAATGCTTTCAGCATCCTTTCCTCCTCGGGGCTTGCGCCCTCGTTTGTTTCCTGCCGGTTCAACGCCGGCAGCTTGAAGTTCGGCTGATTGGTCAGAGCCGCCGACGGCAGCCCGACAATCGCGCCGCTGCCTTGCTCATACACAATCACCGGACTGAGATAGCGGTACGACTTGCCGCCGACCAGCGACCGGCCGTCCGCGTTCCATTCCACCCGGCCCCAGATCTCGCCGCCGCCGCGCACCGCCAGCTCCTTGATCCAGCCGACGGCCGGGGCCGGCTCGCCCTTCGGGGCGCGGTGCTCGCTGCTGTGCTCGATATCGATCGGCAGATCGCGGCCCAGCGCGGCATGGCTTGCGATGATCGCCTCCGGCCGAGAGTTGTTCCACTTCCTGCCGTCGCGGCCGATCACCTGGCCACCGGGGATCAACAGCACCCACTCGGGAGCCGCTCCCGCTTCGCTGATCAGCTCGGTGGCGTTGATGGCGATGCTGTTTGTTGTGCCCATTGTCATCCTCCCTGCATGATGTAGTCGCCGAGCTGCTCGACCATCTCCGGCCAGTCCTCATCCTGCACCAGCAGGTAGGGCCGGGCCGGGATCTTCGCCGAGCCGCCCCGGCCGGCACGGCCGCCGAATTGGTGAATGGCGCCGTAGATCCGGTTGGTGCCGACCAGTACCGCGTTGCCCACGGGCGTGGCGTTGATCGAGTTCATCAGATGGTTCTTCTCCCGCAGGATCGAGCCGCCCCGTTTTTTCTTCAGCGTCGCCGGTGCCAGCGGAGCCCAGCCGGACGGCCGCCCCCCGGCCATGAAATTCTTGAGCACCGAGGCCCGTACCGTCTCGCCGATGATCGCCATCGCCGGGCCGGGATCGCCGCACCGCTCGGCGATCTGGTTGGCCAGTGCCGCCACCTGTTCGAAGTTGCCGTCGATGCTGATTGCTGCGCCTGTCACTTGTCTTTTTCGACCCGCTAATGTATTGTTTAACTACGGTTATGGCGATTGGGCTGCGGACCGACAATCGTCATACAGCGAGGGAGTTGCCGCAGCATCCGCCCTCAGTCCATCTCTTTCCGGTACACCAGCATTCCCCGGCGCTGCTTGTTCACATAGCCGCCGGGCGTCGCCGGAATCATCGTCCATACCTCAAGCATGCCGCCCCGTGCGCCGACCACCACCAACAACACCTTGCCCCGGCCGTAGGTGATGGCCTTGACTATCCGTTGCCGCAATTCGACCCGGCCGGTGCCTTGATGCCGCTCGAAGCAGAGCCAAACCTCATGCGGATCGTTCAGCACCTCCGGGATAAACGGCAGAAACGGCGTCTTGGAAAAATCTTTCTCGGTCAGATGCTTGGCCAGGACCGTCGCGCTTACCAGCAGGTCATAGCGAAAACCCTCCGCGCCAACGAGAGAATAAACCCGCTGCTCCCCGCCGATGATCTCGGCAAGCGCGGCTGTCGCCGCTTCGGTGCTGGTCAGCTTCGGGCCGAGCGCGGCCGTCGCCGGTTGCGGCGTCAACAGCTCCGGCAATCCGGACGCCTGCCAGTCGCCGGGCGTCAGACTCTCCCAGGCCTCGCCGCCCATGCCTTGATATTCGGCCATGGTCTGTTCGGCAAGCCGCTTGCCCCAAGCCGCCTCGCCGGGGTTGTAGTCCCAGCCGGGATCGATGCCGCGCGGCACCTTGGTCACCTCGCCGGTGCGCCGGTTCACATGTTCATAGGCGCCATCATCCGGGGCCTCGGTGCGCAGTTGGCCTTGACGCCGTTCATATTCCCGGCGGCTGAGCGAGGTGATACTGCACTTGCAGCCCCAGCCGTTCGGCGGCCGATGCGTCCGCCACCAGGGATCGTCCCAGGGCAGGGTGACGCCGTACCAGGCCACATGCTCCGGTCGTTTCTCCGCCGAGCTGGACGGCTGGTACTGCCAATAGGGACGCACCGCCAACACCGCCGGATCGGTCATCTGGGCGTGCTGGCCGGCGGCATAGGCGGTGCTCAGGTTGGTGTCGTAAATCACCGCCGAACGCCAGCCGCGCCGGCCCTTGTAGTCCCAGCCGTGCCGGGCGACAATGGCGTCGAAGTCAGCTCTGAACTCGCCCAGCGTTGTGCCGTCGGCGATCGCTTTATCAATGGCCGCCCGAAAGTCCGCCAGCAGATCCGCCTTGGCCGCCCCGGCCACGACAAACGCGCGGCTATGCATCCCCCCGAGCAGATCGTCCCAGCGCTCGGTCGGCAGGTTCACTTTGCCCCGGAAAAAATCGATCGCTTCGGCGAACGGTTGATCCAGGTATTCAGCTGACGGGTGTTCCATGCGGCTTATACGTTTAAACCCAGTTTAGAATTTCGCTCATTGAACGGGCGGCGTCTGGCCCGACCATCCGGGCGCCTGAACCGCTGCGTTCAAATTTGGGCCATTTACGGCCTTTTTTCGGCGGGCCGCTCATAAGGCGTCAAATCGGCCCGCCAGATCGGCCAGCAGCAGGGCTCGCTCCAGCACCCCGCCGAGCCGGCCGACATCGAGACCACCATACAGATCAAGCAGCCGGTCACGGTATTCCTCCAGGCTGCTCACTTCGTCCAAGAGCAGCCGGGCCGGTTCCAACAGCGGATCGAATCCGGACTCGGCCGCCGCCCGCGCGCCGATCAGATCGGCCGGGTGAGGGGTAGCCCCGTCCTCGCGGTTGCGCGCGGTGGCGGTCCGATTCATTGCGGCCTCCGGCTGGATGATCGCCGCCGGACCGGTAAGCACCTCGGCGTCGTCGGCCGGATCGGGCAGCCCGTACTTGTCGCGCACCACCGATTGCTCCACCCGCAGGCCGAGCGGCACCAGCTTTTCCAGGGCCGTCGTCAACAGCGTCAGATCATCCTGGTCGGCTTCGCGCAACGCCAGTTCCGGATAGTTCTCCCGCGGCCCGAAGTTCAGATCGATATAGGGCCGCACCAGATCGCGGTTGATGCTCTCGGCCAGCTGCAAGGCGTCATCGTTACGGATGTCGCTGCGCACCTCGGCCTGGGCGTCGTCGCCCCCGAGCTTGCCGGGTGTCCCCTGGGTGGTGGCGGTCTGACCGAGGATACCCCGGCTGACCTGGGCGTCGAGCCAGTTGGCCAGTTTCTCGAACATGACGTTGCCGCCGGAGACCCCCTTGACGCTGTCCACCAGATCGATCCTCATCGACTCCGGGATCACCGCCGCCGCGTCGCTGCCCAGGTTGGCCACCGCCATTTTCAAGATGGCGATATCCTCCTTGCTCGCGCCGCTCTGATACTTGCCGATGCGCAGCGGCATGCCGAACACCTCGGCAAAGGCCAGCCAATCCTTGACCGCGTAGTTCTTGCACATCCACGACCAGGCCGCGACCCGTGCCAATCCGCCGCGGATCGGCAGGCCGGTCTTCAGGTGCGGCAGGTGGACGATAAACTTGTACGGCGCCAGCTCGATCCCTTCGGCCAGATCGCTTTCGTCGAGCAGCCGCAGCTGCCGGCGGCTGGTCCGATCGAAGATGAAGAAGCGCGGATCGCGCCACTCGTAGCGCGCCGGCCGCCACTTCGCCCCGCGCTGCCAGATGATCTCGCACACCGAATAGCCCTTGCCCAAAGAATCGAGCAGATCCTTGAGCAGCGATCTGAAACCGGCCCGCTTGACCAGGGCGCGGATCTCGTCGGCCAGCCGCACGTCTTCATCGCTGTCGCTGGCTGCTTCCACCACCACCGGCAGTGCGGAGACGGCCAGTTTGCGCTTGCCCATCTCGCAGCGATAGTGCAGGTCCTTCTCTTCCATCTCTTCTGCCAGCGTCAGGTACGAGTTGGCGTCACCCTCGGCGGCGGATTGCAGCAAGGAGGCCAGCCGGTACGGCGTCAGCCCGAAGGCCGCCGACTGATCCCACACCGAGCGCACCCCGGCCACGCTCGGCCCGGCCAGCTCTTTGGTCAGCTCGCTGGTCTTGATCGGCCTGTTCAGATGGTCGTACAGCATCACCATGCCCCCTCATTCCTGCCGAACCCGGCAGTGGTCGCAATCTGTCGGCCGTCGGCCAGCTCCCGCTTGGTCACCGGATGATAGGCGTACTCAACAATCTCTTCATGATTCGCCGCATACCAGGCCAGCGCCCCGGCAATGCCGGAGTCGCCGTGCCGTTTCTGCCGGTCGCTACCGGTGTTTTTGGTCTCCGGCAGCCGGGCCACACCGCGGATCACCTTGAAGGCCCGGTGGTCCTCGATGATGTCGGCGTCCAGGGGCAGGATGAGCGAGCGGTCCTCAAAGGCCGCCTTGTATTTCGGCATCTGCTCCCGGTACCAGGGTTCGGACAGCATCACTTCGGCGATCCGGCCGCTGCCGTAGTGCTGCGCCGCCACCTCGGCCAGATACTGGCCGTTGCCGCGGGCGTCGAGCGCCCCGAAGGTGAAGCGCGGCAGGCGGTCAATCACGTAAAACAGAATCTGTTCCTGCTGTTTGAACGGCACGTTGCGCAGCTCGATGGCAAACGGAGAGGCAAAGCGCGCCCCTTGTGTCTCCTGCAGCGGGATGATCACCGACAGATCGCCGGTCCGGCCAAAATCCTGGCCGAAATAACTGCGCCTCTCCGGGGCCATGGCGGCCAGCAGCGGCGCCAGGTGGTCTTCGCACCAAGCCGCGGTCTCGCTGATCCGCTCCGGCTCCGGCCGGTATTTGAATTCGTCGGGCAGGCTCAGGCGCAGCACCGGCCGGGCATCGTCCATGCACTGCTCGACCAGCAGCCGGGTCAGATAGGTGCCGGAGCCCTGGGACGGGATGCAGAACAGCTCCTCGTCGGCCCCGTCGCCATAGGTGTCGATCAGATCCTGCCGCCATTTCGCCTCGGCCTCGGTCGACCAGTCCATACCGCGCACCAGGCAGATCCGCTTGAACAGCCCTTCGGCCAGGGCGTCGTCAAGGGTCACCCGGTGCAGCGAGTAGGGCAACCGTCCGGCCCGGATCTGCTTGATGATCTCGTTGAAGTAGTTGGCTTCGCCGTCATGGGTGGAGATGATCCGCACCGAGCCGCCCCACATGGTCAGCGCCATCGCCGCCTTGATCAGCTCTTTCAGGTTGGCGTGAAACGCCGCCTCGTCGATTACCACCCGGCCCTGCTTGCCGCGCAGGTTCGACGGGGTCGAGGCCAGGGCCACGATGCGGTTGTCCGAGGCGAAGGTGATGCGGAAGGTGAGAATGTCGTCGTCCTCGTCGCGCAGCACCGATTCTTCGACGGCCCCGGCCGCCAGGTTGTAATGCCTGGCCCAGAAAGCGCAGTCGTTGATGAACTCCTCGGCCATGTCCTTGTTGTAGCCGATGTACCAGACGTCATCGCCGGCCGCCTCGGCCGCATACAGGGTGTCGTCTGCCGCCTCGCCCCAGGACAGACCGATCCGTCTCGACTTTTCCATGACCTTCACCTGGGACCGGTCAGCCGCCCAGCGCTGCTGATAGCCCAGCAGCACATATTGATCGGTGGGTGTGGCGGTCATTTTCCCGTCGGCCTTCATGCGGAGATCCCCAGGATCTGCGTGCGGAT
>CAYSSK010000043.1:8612-13931 GCA_964433645.1 uncultured Desulfofustis sp. | reverse complement strand
TGGCATGTTGACTCTCCAGGAACTGCAGCTGGTCCTCAAACAGGTCGCGCAGGCGGTCAATCACGTAAAACAGAATCTGTTCCTGCTGTTTGAACGGCACGTTGCGCAGCTCGATGGCAAACGGAGAGGCAAAGCGCGCCCCTTGTGTCTCCTGCAGCGGGATGATCACCGACAGATCGCCGGTCCGGCCAAAATCCTGGCCGAAATAACTGCGCCTCTCCGGGGCCATGGCGGCCAGCAGCGGCGCCAGGTGGTCTTCGCACCAAGCCGCGGTCATTTTCCCGTCGGCCTTCATGCGGAGATCCCCAGGATCTGCGTGCGGATGTTGGCGGCCGTCTCGGCCGTCAATCCGGCCTTGGTCACTTCCTTGACCACTTCGTCGGCCACCGCCCGCGCTTTCTCTATCTTGTCCCAGCGCTCCAGCAGCGCCCCGATCTTGGACAGCGTGTCCATCATCGGTGCGGTCCGCTCGCTGGCATGTTGACTCTCCAGGAACTGCAGCTGGTCCTCAAACAGGTCGCGCAGGCGCTGGATGTTGCCCCGCTTCTGGCTGCGCGCCCGGTCCCATTCGTCCATCTCCTGGCCCGGCGTCAGTGTCTCGCTCTTCCAGCGCGACAGCGAGGTAACCGACACTCCGAGCTGCTCGGAGATCGCCGACAAACCTATACCTTCGGCGTAGAGCCGCTGGGCCTGCGGTTCCAGATATGCCCGGTCGCCCTTGCTAGCCAAGCTGATCCTCCAGGTCCCATATCCTGCTGCGGATGGCGAGCAACTCGCCCTGGCCCACCACCAACTCATCCATCTTCGCTGCAGCCCCGGCAACATCCATCTCTTCAATGTCGGTCAGCGCCGGGTTGACCAGTTGCGGGATCGACTGTGCCAGAATCTTGCAGGCATGACGCAACTCGGTTTGTCTGATCTTCAGCCGTTCCAGCTTTTCGCGCATGAGCCCCGTGTTGGTGTGCATCAATTCTTCCTCAGCAGGTGTTCGATAAGATCGGCGAGCCGTTGGTTGGACGCCGTGTTCAGGCGGATCGTGTCAATCAGCCGATCGGAGAGCCGGGCCTGGTCCTTGGACATCTTTTCATACTGCACGACCAGCTCGACGTTGCTGTCATAACGCTCCTGGCTCTCCCGCCCTTCCTGCAAAACCTCGTCGCGCAGAACCGTGATCGCCCGCGCCAGTTTCCACAGCGCCACGGCCAGACAGAGCGGCGGCAGCACCAGCACCGACAGGATAAAAGCCCACAGGTCCCAGCTCGATATCGTGTTTAAAATCGCCACCACCGCCGACACCACACCGATCTCCTGCACGCCTACCTCCCTCGTTCATAGTGTTCTTCACAATCCACGCAGCGCACGCAGCCGATCATGGCGATCCGCCGTGGCTCCGGGATAGCTTCCCCGCAGTCGACGCAGACCTCGGCCGACGGGCCGCTGCGCCGCCGCCGGGCATGCCGTGCCAGGGCCTGTTGCCGGTCGCGTTCCTCATTTTCCTGGGCCCGTTCGAATTCGTCCATCAGGGGTGCGTCATGTTGAAACTCCAAACCCGGAGCAGGGGGTCACCCTGCTCCGGACCAGCCATGAAAACGACAAAACATCCGGTTATCGTGATAACCGGTTTTATCGCGGGAAGATAACGAATGACTTCGGTATGTCAGGCGGTGCGGGGGAAAACGGGGGAAGGGCGGGGCGGGATCGCTCCCGCCCCGAAAGAGGTGGCTCAGTCGGCCGCGTTGGCCGCCTGCTCGATGGTGTGATACAGGTTCTCGACGATCAGCATCAAACCGCAGGCCCCTTTCTCGCTCAGGCCCAGGTTCTCCCCGTCACTGGTCAGCAGCGGGGCGATGTCGCGCAGAAAGCCGGTGACGCACAGCGCCGCGTCGAGCATATCGGCGGCGTTGTCCGAGCCGGACATGGAGTAGGTTTGGGTGTGGGTGGTCATGACCGGCCTCCTCAAGCCGTCCGGAGCGCCAGGCCCCTGATCACGTAGCAATCACCTCTGCTGCTGTTGTCGTTGCCAAGGCGGACCTTGCTCGGCCTGATCGGCAGCTCTGCCCGGTAGAGAATTCGAAAAAAGGTGCCGTACTTCTCCACCAGCGCGCCCCGGTCCGTACACCACCGGACATAGGCGTTATGGAGATCGACCTTCCTGACCTGGGCGGTGCCCTTGACCACGCACGCCTCATCGACGAAGCGCCGCACCTGGTCGACCAGTTCGGAGCTGAAGATTGTCCTATCCTGATGCGACCGCCGGTAGGTGCGATTCTCCAGCAACAGGATGCGCTGCGACATCTCGTTGGTCAGACCGACCAGGGGGTTTATGACACCCATGAGTTGCTTGACAAAGGTGTCGATGGCGGAGGTACCGCCCACGACACTGTAACTGCCGGTTTTGCGGATCGCCGGCAAGGCCTCTTCCGTCACCCACTCCATAAACGGTTCGGCCTGCGGTTTATCGGAGCGGAGAACGAGACGATAAAGACCAGGCTCATCGACGATCTTCATCTCTCTCATTTGGTCACCTGACTGTAAACGGATTACAGTCAGGTGGTGGTCGGGTACCTTAGATAGAGCGTTCGTGATGTGCTCAAGGCCGAGCGCATCGCACACATCCTTGGCGACGAACCACGGGTTGTTGCGCTCGTCACTGATTGATCTGATTTCGTTTCCCTGAAAATAGAACGGGACCACTGCTGCGTTGTTCATGGTGTTTCTCCTACGCTAAGGGTGTTTTTAACCCGCCTTTTTCCTGCTAACAAAAAAGGCGGACCGGGCGGGTTAGCAGACCGGCCGTAGGCACCGGCGAGCCCGAGGGCTCCCCGCCCGGCCCGCCAATGGGGACCGAGCATCGGACACAAAAAAACCGCCATCGAGTGCGCGGCGGGTGTCCGCCTACAGATCGGGCTGCTAAACCCGGCTGCCGGTATCCCGACAGCAACTCTACCGTACCCGATGCCTGACATAAGCGTCAACCTTTTTTGTTTCCGAAAAAGCCACCCTGCGTTGTGATCATCGCAACGCAGGGTGGTTTGGCCGCCTGCAACACCAGCAAAACGGCCCACTTGTTTTCAATTATCTTTGTCGACTTTTTTTGCTTCCCGCTCCTCGAGCTCTTTGACGTAGAGCGAAAAGACATTGAAGGCCATCGCGATTTCAATGATCATAAAGAGCACGCCAACCACGACCATGGAGAGGAACAATCCGATTATCGTCGCCATCAGAACAACCGCAGTTGCCGGTCTACCTGATCTTCCTGGTCCGGCGATTCGGCCAGCACGTTCTCGATCTGCCGGGTCGACAGCCGGAAACGGCAGGCCAGTTCCTTAACCCGCACGCCGGCGTCATAGTCGGCGCGAATCGCCCGGTTGCGCACGCCGCGCAGCAGCTCGTCGACGTTGCGGAAATAGACCGATATGCCCTTGAACAGCTGGGCCATTAGCAAGGTCAGCTCCACGCCCTGTCCCGGCCGGTGCGCCTCGATCCCGCGCGCCACCAGGGCCAGGTCGCCGGGCAGCTCGTCGATGCTCGGCCGCCACGCCTCGGGGATTTCGACAATCTCGTTAGTAGACATCCGGCACCCTCTCCCGCCGGCACCACTCGACCAGGTTCTGGCAGACCCGGTTGGTATCCTCCGCGTCGCACCACTCCAGCCGATCGATGCCGGTCATCCGTTTAACGTAGTGTTGCAGGGCCGCATTGCTCCGATCGCGCACCACGCCGGCCCGGCCCAGGGCGATCCACAACGCCACGATCTTGCGCTGCTGGGGCTGCTGGTACACCGGGCTGCTCGGCTTCTTCGCGGCCCGCCGGACCCGCCAGCCGAGCGACCTGAAATGGCCGAACAGATCGCCCAGCTGCCGGGGCGTCAACTCCTTGGACGTCTCCAGACCATACCGATCCGCAAGCAGTTGGTACTTGTCGAGCCCCAACTCCTTGCAGGCGATATTGATCTTCGCGTAATCAGCCCTGGTCGGCATTGTCGAGCCCTCGCAGACTGACGCCCTCGGCTTCAAAGAAGCTGACCAACCAAGATCGGTCCTCTTCATCATTAAACGTTTGGTCACAGATGATATCCCAGATAATCGGGATGGGGTTTTGCGATCGAGCGATTGCCGCAAGAATGGCAGTGATTTGCGTCTGCTCAACGTCAAGTTGTTCGCCAAGACCGCCAACCTTATCGAAGACCTTCATCCTGCTGGTCGCCACTTCGACCAGGTCCTCGTCCTGCCTGCATCTCAAGATTGATCGCAACAGCACCAGCTCGTCGAGATATGTCTTTTCAATAATTTCCATTACCTCCTCCCTCTGTTTGAATGAGCCGGTACCGGCCATAACGAACCCGCTCGCATCACCACCCCAGCGTCGCTTTCAAAATCCGTGCGCCGAGCCCGACCACATAGCCGGCCGCGACAAAGCAAAAGACCAAGAACATAACCGTCGGAAGATGGAAATCGAGTCGCCACCCATGGATCATCGCCCACAAAAACGCAACCGCCATCAGACCGATAAACACCCAGCCCCAGATATTCATGATTGTCGTCTCCTCTCTGTTTGGACCAGCCGGTACCGGCCATAGCGAACCCGCTCTCCGAACCGGTTAACCCCGTTAACGATCGACGATTCGATCGTATGATCCTCGGCCAACTCGGAGATCCGCGCCGCCAACCGCATCACCCCGTATTCGCGCAGGGCCTCCACCGGCGTGATCGAACCGAATTGTTGCAGATGCCGCAGAATCTTCTCTCGCTGAGTCATGGCAATCCTCCTCTACTCACGATCGTCATCGATCTTGCCGATCCGCTCCAGCATGCTTTTGAAGCCGGGGCTGACCTGTCCGCTGGCCACCTTTTCGTCAAACTCCCGCCGGGCTTTTTCCAGCGGGTCATACGTCTTCACCGCCTGCCGGGACGGCCCCTTGCGGGCGGCCGCTTCCTGCCGCCGGTCGACCTCGTCGGCCAGCTCCCAGACCACCGTGCGCAGGTAGTTATGGTTTTTCATCGGCAGCGTGAGGCGGTCCCGCTGCTCGACCATCTGTTCCATGGCCCGCGCCCAGACCGCCGGGCCGCAGGTCCGGTCGACCTTGCCCTTAAACGACACATAGCCGGCCCCGACCAGGGCGGACAACTCTCCGACGATCCGCTGCGCCTTCGTCCAGGACAGCCCGCGCTCGCCGGGCCGGAACAAACCCAGATAACCGAGCGCCGCTTTGGGCAACGGGGCGGGCAGGGCGGCGATCGCCGCCAGAACCTCGCGGCACACCGCATCGTTGAGCCAGGTCTCGGCGCTGGCAATCGCTCCGCATGCAGGGCAAATCAG
>CAYSSK010000043.1:0-8512 GCA_964433645.1 uncultured Desulfofustis sp. | reverse complement strand
TGGCATCGTCAGGCCGGAGGCGTCACCCTCCGACGACGCCGGGTTACCCCGGCGTTTCGCCTGTTTCTTCAGTTGTTGTCGGCTTGTTCGGCCTGTTCCAGGTTCACCAGCGCCCGGACGGCCATAGCCCCGGTGCGGGCCAGCATCCGCCGCAACCGCTCAATGTCGCCGCCAGAGTAAATACAGTCGATGGCTGCCTGGGTGGCTTTGCCGGCCTCCTCGACCATGATTGCGGCGCCGTGGATCGGGTCGGACGGCCAGCCCGGATGCTTTTTCTCGGCCGCCTGTAACTCGTCGACAATAAGCTCCATCGCGCCATAGGTTGCCTCCGCCATTCTGTCAGCTAAACTCATGATGTTCTCCTTTTTGATAAGTGCAGGTGACGGTTGCCCCGCCCACCTGATCGTAGCGGACCCCGCCATACCAGCCGCAGGAAACCCACCGTTTCGTCTGGTCGTCGCGGGAGACGCAGGTAGCCTCGATCGGGCAGTCGGCCTCCAGTGACAGCGTCTTGCTTATCGCCCGGCGAATGGTCTTTCTCATGGTCACACCGACGCGATATCAAGCGGCAGTTGCCGCCACTGATCTGAATCGCCGACCCGTTCATAGAGCCGCAGATACGTCCTGCTGCCCGATACCGTCAGCGAATCGTTGATCGCTTTCATGGCCATCTGCCAGCGTTCGTCTTCTATCTCGAACTTGCGCAGGCTCAGGATTCGCTTGCTGTTCAGATTGCCCTTGCGGTCCACCTGAAAGGCGTCGTTGACCAGCAGTTTTAGCTCCGGCCGCGAATCGCTGCTCCACTCCTGGAGACATTGGTCGATCAAATCCTTGGCCACCTGGAGTCGCTCGTCGAAATCGAGAAACTCGGCGACGCAGCGGTCCACCCGGTAGCGCCCGTCATAGCTGGTCAACTGCACGTTGCCTTTGGCCCCGCCCAGTTCCTTGCCGTAATCAGCCGCCGATAGATCGCAGAACGATTGGATCTCTGACAGCGCCGAGCGTTTGAATGCGGCCAGAAGCTCGGCGGTCTTTTTGGCCTCGGCAACCAGCGTGCGCACCAGCTCGTCGCGCAGCTTGTCGATCGGCTTGACCATTTCCTCCGGCACCAGCCGGCCCTGGGCGTCCCGCATATAGCCGTCCGGGATCGTGTTATGCAGCATCGTCCACCTCCTCGACCGGCCCGGCTGCCGGCTCGCCGACGTCCATGAATTCAACGGTCAGCAGTCGGTCCATCTCGTCATGATCCTCCACCATCTTCAGGTAGTTCCTGGCCCGCTCGGCGAAGTTCTCGGCGGCCAGCGCCACCAGCTGCAGATCTCGCCGGTTCATCACCAGCAGGCTGCAACCGCGTTGCTCAATCAGCGTGTGCAGCGATTTCAGCTCCTGATGAACGTCGCCCCGGTAACCGGCCAGAATGGTCTGCTCGGTCAGATCGCAGCCGGCCAGCCGGGCCGCGGCCCGCTTCACCTCGATCAATCGGGCGGCAAGAAAAGTCGGCCGGTAGTCGGTGTTTCTCAAAAGGGTTTCCTTGATGTCATCCAGGTCCCGCACGATGCTTCGGGCCTGTTCCTGTGTCGTGGTCATAATGGTCTCCTTAAAGCTGGTTAAAGGTGGTTACAATCAGGGTTATTCGGGCAGCAGCGGCAGGCGCGGCCGAGCCGGACGCGGATCGGGTTGGCCGTGGAAAACGGGGTCCGCCGCTCCGTGGCGCAGCGGCCGACGGTGATCTCGCCGAGCACCGGGCAACTCACCGTGCGGGTGCCGAAGACCTCTTCGACCCGAGTGAGCACGTTGTCGAGCTGGCCGGGATAGCGGCCGGACAACACCAGGCTGATGGCGCCCGACGAATAGCCGAGCATCTTCGCCACAACTGCCTGTGAGCCGTGGGCCGCCACCGCGTCGCGCAGCAGATCGAGCAGGTTATTTTCCGTCATCGCCGCCTCCGTCCTCGCTCCACATCACCTGTTTCAGGTTCTGGTCCCAGACCCGTTTGACCCGCTGGATCATCGGCGGTTTCGGGCCGGTGAACATGTGCGTCAGAAACGCGAATCCGCCCCGGCCGTCCCGGCGCAGATAGCCGGCCCGGCACAGGTGTGAGATATAGTCCTCGGCCGTCGACAGCTTGATCGGGCACAGCGGCGTCGAAGCGGCCACGGCCAGGTCGCGGGCGGTGAACACGCGCAGAATACGCATCGTCCGCCACAGGTTGATCTGTCCCTGGCCCCGGATAACCGCGCTGCCGTCCTTGCGCACGCGCGGCGCGTCCACCCCGACGTCTTTGACCAGGGTAAAGACGACCGGGCTGACCGTCTTGTCTTCAGTCAGGTAGCCGGCGTTGGTCAGGCCGCGGATATAGTCGCGCACCGAGGTTTCATCAAGCGTCGTGTCCAGGTGCACATCCTTCACGGTGAAGCTCCGCCGCGTCCGGATCGCCGCCCAGACCGCTTCGCGGCTGTCGAAGCCGTTGAGCCGGTCCATCGGTTTTCGGCTGGCTCGTCGCGGTCTCATCAGTACAGCCTCCGGGCCGGGGCTTTGCCGGTAAAGAACTTACGTTCGTCGAAGTCGCCGATGGAGATCTCGGCCCGGCCGGTGTCAACGGCCTCTTTGCGCACCAGCTCGATGTTGGTGACGATCCGTCGGGCCGAGCCGTCGCTGATCTTGTGGATCTTGCGCAACAGCTCCTCGCCGATGGAGACCTCCGGCGCGTACAGTTTGGCCAGTTCCTGGCAGTCGTCGAAATCGGCGGGCTGCGCCGGAATCCAGTCGAGCACGCGGGAATGGAAGCGCTCCCAGCGCGCCAGCTTGTCGGGCAGCAGCTCCTCACCGATCAGCAGGATGGCGGCCAGCGATCCTTCGTAGATGTCGCGGATCATTTCCACCGCGTCGCGCTTGACCAGGTGGTCGAACTCGTCGACGATCAGCGGCCGGCCGGAGCTGGCGAGCTGCTCGCAGATCTGGTCGACCATCTCGTAGATCGTCTTTTTCGGCGAGATGCCCATCACGTGCAGGATGTTGTGCAGCACCGCCTTGCGCGTCCAGCTCTCCATGCACTGGATATAGTAGGCGTCCTGGGTGTTGGTAACGTAGGCCGCGGCCTTGCTTTTGCCCCAGCCGGCCGGACCGTAGAAACAGACCAGACCGGGCAGGTGGATCGGCCGTTCGGTGGCCCGCAGCATCGCGCTGCTGCACAGGCTGACGTTGGTGAGCGGCGCCATGCCGTGCAGTGCCGCCCTGTTTTCGTTGCCGTTGAAACCATTTTGTGTCATACTGTCTCCGATTTTTCATGGTTTCGGCCCGTCTCCGGGCCGGTTAAGCCGCGGGTGCAACCGCGGCTTTCTTTTTTTTCACTCCTAATTCCGCAGCGCCGACCGCATCCCTCCCAGGGTCTCCGATACCGAGCTGAAGGCCCGAAAGCTGGCGCTCTTGCGATACGCTTCGTAGAACTGTACTTCCCGCTCGCTGAGCGTTTCGCCGCTGTTCATCCGGCGGTGCAGTTCGTTCCAATAGCGGAATTTTCCTTTGTCGTCGGTCGGGATGGCGATCTCTTCGGTCCGGGCCGACATTTCCGCAACCAGCGCTTTCCGGTCGGCCTTCAAGGCCGGGGCAACGGGCGTCAGTTCAATCACCCGGCCGGGCGTCGCCTCGATCACGCCGCGCCGCTCCGCCTCGATCTCGGCCAGCTGGTCCAGCTTGATCTGGGCGCGCCGCTTGGCCCGCTGATCGGCGGCCTGCTCGACGAACGATTTGGGAAAATAACTGGTCTTGTTCTTGTCGAAATGGGCGTAGCAGACCAGCCGCCCGTCGCCGTCCCAGATCTGTACCCGGCTCGCGTCGTGGATGTCGTAGCCGACCTGCACCTTCTGGCCGTCGTAATGTTCCAGCACCTTGTTGTAATAGACGTTGGTGAACAGCCTGACCTGGGCGCGGTCCACCGTGCATTCTCTGCGCGGCAGGAACAACACTTCGATCTCTTGGTCGCTGAGCAGACAGGCGCTTTGCTCCCAGCCCCGGCTGACGTGCCAGGCCCACATCTCCAGCGGGCACATGTGCCGCCGGCGGCCGGTCTGCGGATCGTCGATCTTCGGCAGCGCCGAGTGCGGCCGGCGGTTGTAGGCGTCCGCGCTGCGCCGGCAATGATCGATGAATTGCGGCCAGGTGGCCAGGCGCGCGGATCGGCCGCTCTGTTTGATCTCCTTGTTGACCAGCAGGTACACCGAGCGCTGGGTCAATGAGTCCATCTCCTGGCCGACAAAGGTCGGCAGCTCTTTGGCCGCCGGAATCCACAGCGAAGAGTTAAGCCGCTCGATCAGGCCGCGCCCCTGGGCGTTGCCGGGGATGCCCTTGGTGTGCGTGGTGCCGATCCGGTCGAACACCCCGGTCAGCTCGTCGGTGTTGACCTTTGCCATGTTGCCCGAGCCGCAGTCCGTATAGAGCACCGAGAACACGCCGCCGAACGGCTTTTCGTCGTTGACCGTCGCCGCGTGCCGGATCGCTCCGGCAACCGTCGTTGCCGACTCGGCCAGCCCCACCGACCAGCCGACCAGCACCCGAGTGGCGGCGTCGATCACCGAGCAGATCTCCGGCTTGAACGGCTTGCCGTGCACCGGATGGGCGACCCGCGCCTTGAAGCTGTGCCCGTCGCAAACGCCCACGTCCATCGGTCGCAGCTCGCTCGTGTCGCGCCGGCGGTAGCCCTGCATCGACTTCAACTCGGAGCCGGTCCGCCGGCCGCGTTCACGGTCGATCCGGGAGCGCTTTCGGTGAAACCGTGAGACCTGGCTGTAACTCGGCATGGCGATCTCGGGCGGCAGCTTGGCGGCCATGCGCTCCATTGCCTGGGTGACGGACGGTTTGTCCGGAGTGTTGTAGCAGGCGATGAAGTAGGGCGCCCAGGGCGGCACGGCCGGTTGCTCCGCGTCCTTCGGCGCGAACGCTACCAGGCCGCCTTTGCTCATCTTCTTCCAGCGAAAGATCGTCGCCCGGCTGATCGTCCGGCTGTTGCCGCGGCAGCGGGCGTTGGCGATCGGCACATACTGCTGCAAACCGTTTGGCAGCGCCCCGGCGTCGGCCATACTGACGACCTCATCGATCGCCGGGCCGGTCCCAAGCTGCGCTTCGAGCTTCTGGAAATAGCGAAAGAGCACGACCCGCGCGTGTAACACCTCGCGCTGCCAATCCTTCAGGGTGGCCAGCGTCGGGCCGGCGGGCTGTCCGGCGATCGCCGGCGCCTGCGCCTCCGGGCCGAGCAGCATCACTTGCCTCTCGGTCGGCAGCAGCGACAGGGGGTACCGGGTAACCGCCGCGCCGTTGACGATATCCCGGGAGCCGTGCCACTGTTCTTCCTGGGCCCACCGGTGCACGGTGCGCTTCGGCACCCCGACCAGATCGCTGATTTCCTGCGCGGAGAAGCGGGCGTCCATGTCACGCCCTCAAGTTATTTTGATCGAGCATGAGCTCGTCGAACGCCTCGGTCAATGTCTCAACATCGGGGTATGTCTCCCCGACGATCTCCCATTTATTATGGGCGATCATCCGCTCGATAATGAGCTTGGCGGGCAGCATGCGGTAAATAACGAAACCGGCGTCGACCAGTTTCTCGACGTTGCTCGCTTCGATCCTGCAGCCGGCCCCGGCGATCTTGTGATTGCCGTTCAGGGAGATCGCGGCTCGGATACCGTCCAGGTGCCGCACCACGCTGACTCGGTCGGTGGTCGCCCACCCGCTGTCAACCTCTGCTTGAACGGCCGCTAAAAAGGCGGTAAACGCCGCGTTGAATTCCTCGCCGATCCGCGAGCTGTTCGGAGCCTTGGCCCGCTTAGCGCGGCTTATCGTCTCGGTGATCTTCCCGCCCTTGAGCGAGCGCACGGTAGCCCGGACATGGGCCGCGGTGACCTTGCCTTCAGGTGCCGATTCCAGCGATTTGAGCCAGACTTCGCGCTGTTCTTCCGGGGTCAGACCAAAAAGAGCGCGGGCCTGTCCTTCGTTTGCCGGAAGCAAAGGCAGTAACAATTGAGGAGATGCCCCAGTTCCCTGTTGCGTGTTTTTTGCACCACCAAAATCAGCGCAATTGCGCTGATTTGTTAGTTGGCCCTTACGAAACGATTCGATAGCCAGCCGCTTCTCTTCGGGCAGATCGGCGATAAATGACGCTATATTTCTCGCCACTTCGAACGCCTGAACGTGCTGATTTGCTGTACGAGCAGCCATGTCGAGCACGTCCCGACAGTAATCGTCGAAATCTCGGTGCGTTGATTTATACAGCCCTTTTTCGCCAATCTCACAAAGCAGCTCACCTATGGTGATATAGCTCTGCCGCACCGTCTCGAAAATCTTCGTTTCGATTTCAACTCGCCGCTTTTGTTCAGCTGGCGTCAGTTTGACCGTCTCTAAAAAAAATTCAGTTTCCATTCCTTTTTCCCTATCTCTCCATCTCTCCAAGGAACTTCAAACGTTTGCGTTTCTCTGCACGCGCCTTGCTCTCCTGTTCGGCATACTTCTGTATCTCGGCCCGCAGTGCCTCCGGTCCGGGCATGGCGAACATATCGCCGCACTCGGCCAACAGCCTGATCGGCTCTCTATCGCCGGTCGCCCGGCAGAACGCCGGCAGATACTCGGCCGGAATCCGGTTGCGCTCTTTAGATTCTGCGGTCCACGAGTCGATCGTCGTCTTGGTCACTTCCACGCCGAGCAGGTGGCTCATCTCTCCGGCGATCTGGTGCCGCGACAGCTTGCACCCGTCGATCGCCGCGGCCAGCGCCTGACGCAGCCTGCGGGAAAAGTTCAGCGCCCCTTCGTCGGGCGGCGTATTGTCGACCGACGAACAGCGCTGAATCACGTCAAATAAACTCAGTTGCCGGCTGTCTGTTTTTTGTTTACGCTTAGACATTGCCTGCGGTCTTGCTGTGGGGTACGGTGTCTGTGGAAAGCCATTGCTGCCGCAGGGATTCTTCCTGCCGGCGGGCCTGCTCTTTGATTTCCTGGCTGATCAGCCGGCGCAGCGCCAGCGGCGATCCTGGTCCCCAGGCCTGGTCATAGGAGAGGCCGAGCAGCTCGGCGACCGCGGTCTCGACCGCCGGGTTGCTGAACGTGGCGCCCTGGCCGCCGGACTTGGTGCGCCGCCGGGTGCCTTTGATGACCTTCTGGGTGAGGTGGTAGCCGTATCCGATCCGGTCGGCTATCTCACGGATCGTCAAGCCCCGCAGTCTGATGAGTTTTTGCAGGTTATTCATAAAGCACCGACTTGAGGTTGCAGATGAAAAATGAAGAAAACAACGCCCATCTGGCCGGGTTATACCAGCGCAGCGAATCGTTTTTCGATTTCTCCGGGGCGGTTCGCGAATTCATTGTTACCCAACTGCCGCGTGACGCGGAGTTTGGCGCCATGGTGCGCGCCGTCGAGGTAACAGATACCCCGCCTGGATACGAATTCTCGTCATGGTCTCCGACTCTGGGTGACGCGCTTGGCAAGATCAGGGGCAAGATCCGCAAAAGGTTGTCGACGAGGTACGCCATCGAACGGCCGGACCGTACCATCGCGATGACGCACGATCGTCTGGTGGGGACGATCGCGAGCGAAGGGCTTGTCGTTGACGGCAAGCTGCTCGGATGGCAGGCTCTCATTGACTTATTACTGGTGAACAATGGCGACGACATTAAGGTCCGTGTCTCCGACCCGACAGCGTAAGGCAGCAGGGGCGAGCGGTTGACGATCGTCAATGCTGGCCGTCAGGCCGATCATGGTTTCGAGGTCTTTCGACCAGTAAAGCGTGCCCTCAAAATTGATACCGTTGTGAGAAATGCGTCTTTCTGTGGTCATGGTCCCTCCTTGGTAGATATGCGCCGGTCTAATATTGATATTCTACTAGACAATGTCTATTCCGAAAAGGAATAAGATGCAAGAGAAAAAAGTTAAACAAGGAATATCTTCCAGAATTAGGGAGGCGCGGAGAGCGCTGGGATTGACGCAGGCTGAACTAGCCGATCGCGTGGGATCGGCGCAATCAGCGATATCAAAAATAGAAAATGGCGATCAATCACCAGACATCAGCCTTCTGACAGCCTTACATGAAATATTCGAAATCGATATAAACAGCATTCTTTCTGACAAAAAACCGACAACAGTTAACGTTCTCGACCCAGATCCCGAAATTGCCCAACTCATGGAAGGCGCCAGGCGTGTGCTGACCAGCGGTAACCCGGTGGCCTTCGATGCCCTGGAGCGCAACATCAGATATTTCGATCACGCCATTGCCGCCGAGAAACGTGCCGACGCCTCCGACAAACGGGCGGAAGCAGCCGAACGACAAATAAGTGAAATGAAATCGGCGGTCGACGAGCTGCGCAAAGAGATGGAAGAGCTAAAAAGACAACGCGGCCAGGATGGCGAACAATGCGGCGAGGATCAATCGTCCGGCGAGCAGGCCGCCTGATTTACGTGGCTTTTTGACGGACGATCATTATAATAAGAGAGGAAACGTCATGACCAAAGACGGGAAAAGCGGCAAGGGAA
>CAYSSK010000042.1:3231-30542 GCA_964433645.1 uncultured Desulfofustis sp. | reverse complement strand
GGCAGCCTCCGGCAGAACCGCCCAGCCCGGGGAAGTGATTTTCATATAAAAACCAACGGCGGGGCAGGTTTTAATCAGTCCACCGCAACCTATCTATCATAGCTCCCCGACCGCCGGCCGGCCCTGCCGGTCGTGTGGCGATTTTCGGTGTTTGCCGTGACTCCCGGTCATGAGGAGCCATAACAAGGGAGTCGGCGGCGGACGGATAGTCGTCCCGGATCGTTGGCCGTGATGTCGCCACTGTTCGTCGGTGTCAGATAACGCGGGTCCAGCGGCAGATTCGCCTCTCCACTCGATCCAGGATCAGGTAAAGCGTAAAACCAAGCAGGGCCATACTGCAGATACCGGTATAGAGGGCGACGTAATCGGCCCGTCCCCAGGCATCCATGATACGATAGCCGAGCCCTTTGGTGGTGGCGAAGGATTCGACGAAAAACAGGATGGCCACCGAGGTGCCGACCGAGATGCGCAATGCCGTCAGGATTTTCGGCAGGCAGGCCGGCAGGATGACATGGCGATAGATCTGCAGGCGCGATGCCCCCAGGGTCTGCATCGAGTAGTAGTAATTGCGGTTGATATTCATGGCAGCGTCCCGGGTGGTGACCAGGATCTGGAAAAAGACGATCAAAGCAATCAGAAATATTTTCGATAGGTTGCCGATGCCAAACAAAATGATGATCAAAGGCAGCAATACCACATGGGGTATCGGGTAGAGCAGGTAGATAAACGGTGACAAACGCCTGCGCAGTGGCTTCTCGGCGCCGATCGTCAAGCCGAGCGGGACCGCCGCGACCACCGCCAGCAGCAGGCCGAGCAGGGCCCGGGCCGCCGAAATCGCCAGGTCATCGAACAGCTTGCCGCCGGCAAGGGCGGCGACCAGATTCCGCAGAACCACCCAGGGTTCGGGCAGGGCCATCGAGTCGAGCAGCAGGGCACAGATCTCCCACAGGCCGACGAGGACCAGCAGGGCGAAAAACGTATCACGCGTGCGGCCCATCGATCTCTCCTGCCAGGGTTTGCCGTATCGCGATACAGCGCTGGAAAAAGGTATTGCTCTGCCGGAAGTTGCCGGTGCCGGCGTCGGGGTTGTCGATGATTCGCAGCACCCGCCCCGGCCGACCGGACAACACGATGATCGTTCGCCCGAGAAAGACCGCCTCCTCAATAGAGTGGGTAACCAGGACCGTGATGATTCGCTTGGCCCGGCGGACATCGACGATCAGATTCTGCAGCCGCTCCCGGGTCAGTGCGTCAAGCGAAGAGAGCGGCTCGTCCATGAACAGGATGTCCGGGTCGATGGCCAGAGCCCGGGCCAGGGCCACCCGTTGCTGCATGCCGCCCGAGAGTTGGCCGGGAAAGTGATCGCCGAAACCGGACAGGCCCATTTCTTCGAGAAGCGACTCTACCCGATTGCGCACCTTATCGGCAGGTGTGCCGCGCAACACCAGTCCCAGAGCGATGTTATGGAAGACCGTTTTCCACGGAAACAGACCGAAATTCTGCAAAATGGTGCCGCACCGGGGACTGCCGGCGATGTCGATGGTGCCGGAATCGGGGTGCAGCAGGCCTGCCAGCAGGAACAGCAGGGACGTTTTGCCGCAACCCGATGGGCCGATAATAGCGCAATAATCATCGCTGCCGAGGCGAAATGAGACATCCTGCAGCACCGGCAGGGGGGCACCCTTATGGGTGAACCTGAGATTGACCGCCTGGACCGTGATCATCGAGGCGCGGTATCACCGAAAAAATCGGTGGCCACCATGGTTTCGTAGGGCAGCGCTTTGACCAGACTGCGGTTCGCCAGCCAGTCCATGACCGGCTGGTACAACTGGCGGGGGAAAGGCTGCGGCAACGGATAAACGGGGATCGGGTAGTGGGGCGCCAGGTCGGGCGGGATCCGGCCGATGTCTACCACCAGGTCCCGGTAGTGCTCGGGGCGGGCGTTGAGCGCTTCGACGCCGCTGCGGTAGGCCCGGAAAAAGGCGGCGACGGCATCCGTATGCTCGGTCAGTACCGCGGTGCGAAAGACGATCACCGTCTGGGAGAGGCTCTGGTCGGCCCGGTCGTCGCTGATCAGCGTCCTGGCACCGTTGGCGACCGCGATGGAGGCCAGTGGTTCCGGCAGGGTGGCCGCCTGGACCGAGCCGGAGAGCAGCATCTGCATGCGAATCGGCATCTTCTTGACGTCGATGGTGCGGATTTCATCGGTACTGAAGCCGCTCTGGATCAGCAGGCGCTCGGTAACGTAGTCGATGATGGTGGCGGAGGAAACGGCGATCTCCACGTGTTTCAGGTCGTCGACCTGTCGGATGGCGGAGCCGGGGGCGGCGAGGATGGCGAAGATGCCTTCCGCCGGCGTCCGGCCCAGCCCGAGCGAGGTGATCTGCACCAGTCCCCGCCCCTGGTCGAACAAAATGGCCCCGATCGGGTCGTTGATGGCCCCGTCGATGGCTCCGGCAGCCAGGGCGCTGTCCCGTTCCAAGGCGCTGAGAAACGGGATCAGGGATACCTCGACGCCTTCCCGGCGGTAATAACCCTGCTGCTGGGCTACGTATAAGGGCACGACATCTTCGATCTGCAGTACCCCGATCTTCAGTGGTCCAGTGGCACCGCAGGGAGTGGAAGCGATGAGGGTCCAGAGAGCCAGCGTCAAGCCGGCCAGCAGAGGAGCAGGGGGAAATATCCTGATAAAATAAAAACTGGCCATGGCGGTTCCTCGGTAATCGAGTGGAGGCAAGGAGCGGCGGTGAACGACCGCCCAGAAGAAGCTACCGAAAATCTCGATGATGCGCAAGCAGGGAATGCCCCCGTCGCGTCTCTCGACCCGAGCCTGCTGGCGGCCAAGGGCCCGCTGTGGTTGACACCAGGCCGAGCTTGCTGCACTGAACGGCCGGACATGAGGGCCTGGAGATGCAGGCAGCCGACCTGTTCGGATTGGTCCTCCCCGGCGCGGTTCTGGTTGTCATAGTTCAGCAATAGCCGCTGTGCGAGACGTCCCTGGCCCATCAGGAACTGGGGCGCGTAGTACCAGCGACGGTTCGGGGCTGATTACCCGAACCTGTCCGGCCGGGCAGGATGGTAGCGTCAGGTCGGTGCCGGGGATGCGTCAGGTATCGCCATGCCGGTGCGGCAGTCCACCGTGCCGGTGGACGTGGTGGTGGGTGTGCAGGCCCGACGGTTCGCCGGCCGTCACCTTGCCGCCGGCGATGATGCAGGTATCCCGGCAGGTCTCGGCCAGGAAGTCGTAATCGTGAGAAATGATGATCGCCGCCAGATCGAGCCCGGCCAGGATGGCGATCAACCGGTCACGGGTCGCCGGATCGAGATTGTTGGTCGGTTCATCGAGAAGCAGTGCCACCGGCTCCATGACCAGGATGGTGGCCAGCGCCACCAGTTTCTTCTCGCCGCCCGAGAGTTGGTGGGTGATCCGCTGTTCCAGGTGGCTCAGCCCCAGGCTGTCGAGGGTGTGCCGGCTGCGACGGCACGCTTCGTCGATCGAGGCGCCGAGATTGAGCGGGCCGAAGGCGATGTCTTCAAGGACGGTGGGGGAGAAGAGCTGATCATCGGCATCCTGGAAGAGCAGGCCGACTTCCCGGCGCAACCCCTTGAACTCATCTTCGCCGCGTACCGGCCGACCGCGGAAGCGAATGGTGCCGGCCGTCGGTTTGACCAGCCCCATGATCAGGTGAAACAGGGTGGTCTTGCCGCTGCCGTTGGCACCGATCAAGCCGATCCGCTGGTTGGCACCAAGCGTCAGATCGATCTTCTCGAGGATCGGGGTGCTGCCGGTGTAACCGAAACAGACGGCCTGTAATTCGATGAGCGGGGTGTCGACCATGATAACCGGTGCGCTGATAGAGCAGCAATAAGGGCGGCCGGTTGTGGCGGATCACGGCCGGGCCAGCAGGATTTCTCCGGTGAGGAGCATGATGGCCAGCGCTACCATTACCCCAAGAAAGAACAGATCACCACGTTTAATTGATAACTGGTTGATGCTGTGAAATTCCCCCTGGAAGCCGCGGAGCAGCATGGCCTGCCTGACCCGTTCGGCTCGCTGCCAGCTTTTCAGCAGGGTCATGGCCAGCAGGTAGCCGAAGGTCCGGTAGGTGTGCAGATTGGTGCCGGGCCGAAAGCAGCGCACCCGGGCGGCACGGGCCAGACGCTGGTATTCCTGATGGATGACGAAGATATAGCGATAGGAAAAGAGCAGCAGTAGACAGAGTTTGCGCGGGAGTTTGAGCCGCTCCAGGCCGTAGCCGATGTCGGCCACGGTCGAGGTGGCCAGCAGGGCGATGAGCAGCAGGACGATACTGTTGGCCTTCAGGGTGATCAGGGCGGCCAGTGCCACTCCCGGTCCGCTGATAACGAGCGGACCGGGAGCGGCTATGGGGTGGCCGGGATAGGTGAGCGGCAGGGTCAGCCAGAGAAAGAGGACAAAACCGTTGACCACCACCAGCCGCCTGGCCAGGGACCGGGGATCGAGCCGGGCCGCAGCAACCAGCGTCAGGCCGGCAATCAGGCCGGTCAATACGACCCAGGGGCAACGGCTCAGGGCGAGCACCGGCACCAGGACCAGGGCGCTGACGATCTTGATGCGCACATCGCCGTGGTGCAGCAGCGAGGTCCCCTGACTGAACTGCTCGAACATCATGGTTATCGATAGTCGTCCAGATAAATCCACAGAACGGCGCCGAGTTCCACGCCTTTTTCTTCACCGTGCTCGGTTTTCAGCATGTAATCGCCTTCGTTGAGGGCGGCAAAGCCCCACCAGCCGGGGCGGGGGCAGGTAAAGGAAAAGACGCCGTCGGCATCGGCCTTGATCACCTGGGTGACATGATAATCGCTTGGCGCGGCCACCGCCTGCTCGCTGTTGAAGAATTCGACTTCGACCTCGGCATGGGCCACCGGAGCTCCGTCCATCAGCACCTGTCCGGCAAAGCTGTTGCCGGCGTAGTTGCCGAACGGTCGGAGCAGCGGCACGATCTCGGTCGGCAGGCCGAGCGGCTCATCCCAGCCGGTGTCGGCGCCGAACGCGGCGACGATTGTTTTGGTGTAATGGATAATGAACAGATCCTCGGCCGGCTCCCAATAGGGCTGCGGTTCCATTGCAAACTGGTAGACCCCGGGCCGCTTGAAGGCATAGCTGGTCTGCCAGCCGGGATGCCCCATCACCTCTGTCTGCTCAAGGCCGGCGAGCAGGTCGGTCTGCGAGCCGTCGGCGGCGACGAAAAAGCGCGCCGGTTTTGCCAAGGGCATGCCGACCATTTCGAAGGGGTGAGAAAAAGACAGGGTCAGATCGATCGTCTTGTGCTGCTGGTCGGCGATCGGACTCGACGGAATCAGCATGCCGAAATGGGCCGGGGCCTCGCCGGCGCCGGCCGTCAGGAAAAGGGTCAAGCAGCCGAGGATGGTTATGGTTCGTTTCATCGTTTCTCTCCTTTTTTTGCTTTGATCAGGGCGATGACGCCAAAAATGCCGATGATGTAGCCTATCCCCCCGAGGATGTCGCGCAGTCCCGGTCCCGATTGGCGCGTCTCCAGCACCAGGCGCTTTAACGGGGCAACCTGCTTTTCGACGGCCGTTTCCATCAGCCGACGCCATTTGTCTTCCGACCAGGGCGGTGGTGTTGCGGTTTGTTGCAGCGGTTGATCGGCAGCCGTGGAAGATCGAGCTTGGGTTGTCGTGGGAGAACGAGCTGTTGTGCCGGCGACAGCGTTCTCGGAGAGGTAGTCGTCGGCCGTCAGCAGCCAGTGGTTGCGATGGCCCTCTCCGGCAAGCACGACGAGGAGCAGGTCGAGTCGTTTGTCGCGGGCCGCGCTCGGGACCGGAAAGGAAAACGTTCCCTGGTCGTCGGTGCTGGTCTGCAGCAGAACGGCGCCGGTCGCCCGGTCCTGAACGGAAATTTCGGCGTTTCGGGCCGGCCGCCCGCCGCTGAACGAGCTCTCGCCGATGATCGTGCCCGCTTCGGCGTAGGCGAAGACGTTGACCTTGTGTGCGTCGGCCGTCGTGCTCAGCGTGAGACAGACAACCAGGATCGACAGATAGAAAATGAGCGGGTTCATGATGAGTTCCCGGTGATGAGACCGGGGTGCACTTTGGCAAGAAAGGTGATGGCAAACATCGTGACGACCCCTTCGATCAGCATAATCGGCAGGTTGGCGATCACGACGAGTTTCGCGGTGGTGAGAAACCCAGTGTCGGACAAGGCCAGCGACAGGGCCATGCAGAGCGCGGCCAGAAAAATGGCCAACGCCCCACCGACAAAACCGGCTACGCTCCGGGCTTTCGGTCCGGCCAGCAGCGGCCGGACCAGGTAATAACAGAGCAGGGCCGGAGCCGCCATATTGAAGGTATTGACACCGAGGACGAGCAGGCCGCCGAATTGGAAGAAGACGGCCTGCAACAGCAGGGCGACCAGGATCGCTGGAAAACAGGCCCAGCCGAGAATGATGCCGAGCAGCCCGTTGAGTACCAGATGGATACTGCCGGGCCCGATCGGGACATGGACCAGGGAGGCGACGAAAAAGGCGGAAGTCAGGATGGCGGTGTTCATGATCCGGTCGTAGTCGAGCCGGTGCAGGCCGACGGCGGTTCCGACCGCGGTGAGAACGCCGCCGCCGATCAATACCGGTGCGGACAGAACACCTTCTGATATGTGCATTGTTTTGTGTCATGCCGGAAGATAATCAGAACGGGTCGCCGGCTGCGGCGCGTTCCCGGTAGTAATACTAATATTAATAATGTAATACCTTGACCACCTTCCCCGGCCGCTGTCAAGAGAAACTTTTCCTGTCGACATACACGAAGATGACGGCCTGCCGGACTGGTCGATCCTGCCGATAGTATCCCTGGACCCGGGGCCTATCGCTCGCGCCTGCCATGATCGTCGACTGAATGTGCAACTTTTCAGATCAGCCTCATGCAATCCTTATGGAAATAGAACGGCGCAATGATTACCATGGAGCTGTCAAACAAATTCATCGGAGGTGTATCCATGCGAATCCTGCTTTATCTGGCTACCAACCTGGCGATTTTGATCCTGCTCGGAACGGTCATGAGCATATTCGGGATCGATACCCGGTCCACATCGGGGCTGCTGGTCTTTGCCGCGCTGTTTGGCATGGGCGGGTCATTTATTTCCTTGGCCATGTCGAAATGGATCGCCAAAAAGGCGACCCGAGCCCAGGTTATCGAACGGCCAAGCAACCCGACTGAACAATGGCTGGTCGATACCGTTCATCGCCAGGCGCAACTGGCCGGTATCGGCATGCCTGAGGTGGCGGTGTTTCAGGCGGCCGATATGAATGCCTTTGCCACCGGCATGAAACGCGACGATGCGCTGGTCGCGGTCAGTACCGGGCTGCTGCAAAACATGGGCAAAGATGAGGTCGAGGCGGTGCTGGCCCACGAGATCAGCCATGTCGCCAATGGCGATATGGTTACCATGGCGCTTGTCCAGGGAGTCCTGAATACCTTCGTCATCTTCCTCTCCCGGGTTGTCGCCAGCATCATCGACAACTTCCTGCGTCAGGACGAGGAAGGCGGCGGGCTCGGCTTCCTCGGTTATATAGCGGTGACCATTGTCCTGGAATTGGTCCTCGGCCTGTTTGCCTCGATCATCGCCATGTGGTTCTCGCGCCGGCGGGAGTTCCGTGCCGACAGCGGCGCGGTCCGACTGGCCGGGCGCCAGAAGATGATCGATGCGCTGCGCCGGCTGCAGGCCCACCATGAACCATCGCATTTGCCCGATCAGATGGCGGCCTTCGGGATCAGGCCCAAGGAAGGGGGGCTGGCCGCCTTGTTCCGCAGCCACCCGCCTCTCGAGGCTCGTATCCAGGCGCTACAGAGTGGGCAATAACAGCGCCGGAATCGATTTTCGGCCACGGGGCGGGACTAGCGGCATGTGGCGCCCGTCTCGCTTGTCATCTGCAGGGGCCCTCGCGGCCAAGAGCGTCTCCGAAATCTCTTTATGGAACAGAGCATTCAGCAAACGCTGAAAAGCGTCTTCGGTTATGATGAGTTCCGCAGTGCGCAGCAGGAGATCATCGAGCGACTGATAGCCGGGCGGGATTGTTTCGTGCTGATGCCGACCGGCGGCGGCAAGTCGTTGTGTTATCAATTGCCGGCCCTGCATCGGGAAGGGGTCGGCCTGGTTGTCTCGCCGCTGATCTCGCTGATGAAAGACCAGGTCGACGCGCTGGTCACCAATGGCGTGCAGGCGGCGTTTTACAACTCCTCGCTGAGCGGTACGGAGGCCCGCCGGGTGCTGGCGCTGCTCCATGCCGGCCGGCTCGATCTGCTCTACGTCGCCCCGGAACGCTTGATGAGCGAGGATTTCCTCGCCCGCCTGGCCGATATCCCGGTCGCCCTGATTGCGGTCGACGAGGCGCACTGCATTTCCCAATGGGGGCACGACTTTCGTCCCGAGTATCGGAAGCTGGGCAACCTGCGCCAGTTTTTCCAAGAAGTCCCTATTGTTGCGCTGACGGCGACCGCCGAACCGCATACCCGCCGCGATATCATCGAGCGGCTGCACCTGCAGGAGGCGCAGTCTTTCATCACCGGTTACGACCGACCCAATATCCGTTATACCGTCCTGGAGAAACAGAAGCCGTTCAACCAGCTTCGCACCTTTCTCAACGGGCGCCCGGATGAAGCCGGTATCGTCTATTGCCTGAGCCGAAAACGCGTCGACAAGCTCAGCCAGCAGCTCGTTGATGCCGGGTGTGCGGCGGCGCCGTATCATGCCGGTCTTTCCGACCAGAGTCGCAAGCAGGCGCAGGAGCGCTTTCTCTACGATGAGGTCCGCATTATCGTCGCCACGGTGGCATTTGGCATGGGCATCGACAAGTCCAATATCCGCTTTGTCGTTCATTATGATATCCCCAAGAATATCGAAAGCTTTTATCAGGAGACCGGACGTGCGGGACGAGACGGGCTGCCCGCCGAGGCGCTGCTGCTCTTTGGTTACGGGGATATCCAGGTGGCTCGCGGCCTGATTGACAAATCGACGAATCCGGAGCATCGGCGGATAGAGCTGCACAAGCTCAACGCGATGATCGGTTTCGCCGAGGCGCTGGGCTGCCGGCGGCGGGTCCTGCTCGGCTATTTCGGCGAGCAGCCCGAGCGGGACTGCGGCAATTGCGATATCTGCCTCAATCCCCCGGAGATGATCGACATCACCGAGGATAGTCGCAAGGCGCTATCCTGTGTCTATCGTGTCGGTCAGCGATTCGGTGCCGGCCATGTTATCGCGGTTTTGCGCGGTTCAAGCGGGGAGAGGATTGTCCGGCTCGGCCATGACCGATTGTCGACCTACGGCATTGGCGCGAACCTGGGCCAGGACTATTGGGGCAGCATCATTCGGCATCTGGTGCATCGGGGGTATCTCAGCCAGGATGTCGGCGATTATTCGGTGCTGCGGCTGACCGAGGCATCCTGGCCGCTGCTGCGCGGCGAGCAGCGGCTTGACATGGCGCGTCCCCGGACCCGGGCGGAGCAGGCGGGCAAGAGGGAAAAAGCGCCGCGCCTCCCGGACGGTGTCGTTGCCGACGATGAGCTCTTTGACCGATTGCGTCGACTGCGGAAGGAGTTGGCCGAGCGCAGCGGGGTGCCGCCATTTGTCATCTTTCACGACCGGACGCTGGCGGAGATGGCCGGCCGGCAGCCGCTCACCGAGAGTCAACTGCTGTCGATCAGCGGCGTCGGCGAGGCCAAGTGTCAGCGCTACGGTCCGGCTTTTCTTGAAGCGATTGCGAGCCACCGGCGGGCGAAGAGCTGAATTCCGGGTGTCGGCTGAATGTTCGCGTCAAACCCATTTCGGCTGCGACACCTCGTCGACCAGGTAGAGGATCGAGCGATAGGGGATACCGGCGTGCAGAGACAGGCCGATCTCGCAGGTCTTACTGGTCGAATATCCGGCTTCGCAGCTGCAGACCTGTTCGGCCAGGCCATGCAGCGCCGATTTGTTGAGCTCCGGAAAGCTGAAGCCGCGATCACCCGCAAAACCGCAGCAGTGGATGTCTTCCGGCCAGATGACCCGGGTTGCGCAGGCCCGGGCCAGTTCGAGCAGTTTCTGCTCCAGCCCCATCTTGCGCGTACTGCAGGTTGGATGGATGGCGATCGTCGCCTCTTTCTGCCTGAAGGTCAAACGATCCATCAGAAACGTCAGGACGAATTCAATCGGTTCATACAGCTGCAGTCGACTGTCCAGGGTGAGGCGCATCCGTTGCAGACAGGGGCTGGTATCGCAGAGGATGGGCAGAGCGCCGTCGACGGAGGCGGCCAGCAGGGCCGTCGACAATTCTCGAGCCTTACGGTCCGCTTCATCGGCAAAGCCCTTGCTCTCGAAAGCCTGCCCGCAGCAGAGGCGATCGAGTTCATCGGGATAGAGGACCTGGTAGCCGGCCTTGTGCAGCAATGAGGCGGTTTTCTCGGGCAGTGTTTCGCGCTCGCTCTCCAAACGGGACGGCCCGCCCATGGCTCGGCCGGCACAGCTGGGAAAATAGACCACCTGCAGCGACTGGGCGGCTCCGCCGGGCGGAGGCGATATTTTCCGGGCTCCGGTCGGCATCTCTCGATTCCAGAGCGGCAGCCGGTTGAGCGTGGCCGTGCGGGCCAGTTCTGAAACACGCTCCATAAATGCAGTGCCGGTGAAACGATGGACAAGATCGACTGCGTCCAGACTATGGCTGATGGTTCGGGATACGGGGGCGAACCGGGAGCCGACCGCGGCGGCAATTCTGCTGGCCAGCGGGCCATGGGCTTCCTGGCGCAGGGCCTTGACCATCCTGCCGGTATCGATTCCTACCGGGCATCGGGTCGCGCAGAGCCCGTCCGCAGCGCAGGTATCGATGCCCGGGTATTGATACCGGCTGGCCAGCCGTTTCAGGGCCGACGTGGTGGCGCCGGCGGCCAGGCGCCTGGAGATTTCTCGGCGGCCGGCGATCCGTTGGCGCGGGGTAAAGCTGAGATCCCGAGACGGACAGACCGGCTCGCAGAAGCCGCATTCAATGCAGGTGTCGGCAATCTCGTGGGTGGGGGGCAGCGGTTTGAGGTTGCGGATATGCGCCTCGGCGTCGTCGTTGAGGATGACGCCGGGATTGAGCAGATTGTCAGGATCGAAGAGTTCCTTGATCTGTTTCATCAGCGCAAAGGCGGTCGATCCCCATTCCTTCTCGACAAACGGCGCCATGTTCCGACCGGTACCGTGTTCCGCTTTCAGAGAGCCGTCGTAGGTGGTAACCACCATGTCGACGACGTCGGCCATGAAGTCGCGATAGCGGGCGACTTCGGCGGGACTGGAGAAATCCTGGGTGAAGACGAAATGCAGGTTGCCTTCGAAGGCGTGACCGAAAATGATGGCTTCGTGGTAGCGGTATTTCGTGAACAATGCCTGTAATTCGAGTGCCGCTGCGGCCAGTCGCTCGGTCGGGAAAGCAACGTCCTCGATGATCACCGTGGTCCCGGTCTGACGAACCGCGCCGACGGCCGGAAACAGCCCTTTGCGGATTTTCCACAGGGCCTGGTATTCGGCCGGAATCGAGGTGAAACTGATCGGCATTACCGTTGTGAATGGTGCCAGGCTTTCCGTGATCCGCGTCACCTGGTCGGCCAACTCGTCCTTTTCATTGGTCCTGGTCTCGACCAGCAGGGCGGTGACCGCCGGTTCGAGTTCCTTGAGAAACGATGGCATGCCTGGCTGGTCTTCGACCGAGGCCAGGCTGGCCCGGTCCATCAGTTCCGCCGCCGCTACCGGCTGGCCACGGAGAATGGGAATGGCCCGGCAGGCATCTTCCATGGAGGGGAAGAGGATTAGCGCGGTGGCCTTGTGGCGGTGCTCGACGACGGTTTTGAACACCGCATCGGCAATAAAGGCCAGGGTCCCCTCCGAGCCGACCATCAGGTGGGCCATGATGTCGATGGGATCCTCGTAATCGACCAGTGCGTTGAGACTGTAGCCGGTGGTATTCTTGATCTTGAATTTTCGGCGAATCTTCTCGGCCAGCGGCGGGTCGGCCAGGATGGCGTTGCGCAGTTCGGTCAGTTGCCCCAACAGATTGGCATGGCTGAGCCGGAAATCGGCAATGGTTTTCGCATCTCCGGTATCGACGATGGTGCCGTCGATCAGGATCAGCCGGATGCTCTCCAGCGTCTGGTAACTGTTCTGCTCAACGCCGCAGCACATGCCGCTGGCGTTGTTGGCTAGGATGCCGCCGATTTTGGCGGTGTCGATGGAGGCCGGGTCCGGGCCGATCTTGCGGTCGAAGGGCGCCAGTTGGCGGTTGGCCAAGCCGCCGATAATTCCCGGTTGCAGACGGATGCGCTCGGCGTTGGGGGAGATGTGGCAGTGATCCCAGCCGCGGCCGAGCCGTACCAGGATACTGTCGGTGATCGATTGCCCGGAAAGACTGGTGCCCGCGGCTCGAAAGGTAAGCGGCAGCTGTCTGCGCCGCGCTTCGCGCAGAACGACCAGCACGTCACGTTCAGATTCGACATCGACGATAATCTGCGGGATCAATCGATAGAAGCTGGCATCGACCCCGATGGCCACCGTGCGCAGCGGGTCGGTGATGATGTTTTCTTCTGCTATGCTCCGCGATATGGCACGGCGGAAATCGCGGTATGCTGTTGCCGGCACCATTGTTCTGCCCCCTGATGCTAGTAGTAATGAGTATCACTATCTGTTCTTCTCTCCTTGTACCATGTTTATTCCGGTCAGGGAAGGCGAAAGGATCGACGGCAAACCAGCAGATAGTCCGCGACGGTGACGACTGGCATTTTTTTTGCTGTAAATACATAGAAAAACATTGAAAAACAGGAAACAGTGCGGTAAAAAAGATGACTCAATCTTGTCTCTGAGGTACATGTCTTATGCCAAATAGAACCGATCGAGAGCAGGATCTCCCGCCTCATCAGCAAACCGATTGTCGCCGCGTCCGCCCCGATCGCCGGGTTCAGGGCGAACGCCGCTCCGACCCCCGTGGCGGTGGCTGCGGGCGGAAACGTTCGTTGATAGCCTGGGTCCGTACGCTGACCAACCCGCGCATCGGTGTTGATCGCCGCACGGGAGTCGATCGTCGTCGAACCGAGCCCGAACGGACCATTTGCATCAAATCGTTACTGACCCAGGAAGAGCTTTCCGAATTATTGAAATAACCTCCATGATCGGGAGTCACAACGAACCACGAAAATCTCCATCGCAACCGGCCAGCCCCTGCCGATCGCGACGATGATTTTCATTATTCACTGTAACTTCCGGCCATGGGAGGAGGAGAAGAGCGAAAAACGGTATGGCTTGCCAAGAGGAGCCGGGTATGCGCAGGGGAGCTAACGGCGGTGACGGACCTGGCTCCAGGCCGGCGGAGCCCTCGGCCGCTGTTGCGGTGATTCGCTGTGTCGATCGGGGAGAGTGGGTGCTGCTTGTCCGCCGGGCGAGAAACAGCAAGGACCCCTGGTCCGGTCATTTCGCCTTTCCCGGCGGCAGGCGGGAAGAGCAGGATCCCTCGATTTTTGCCACCTGTGTTCGGGAGGTCGGCGAGGAGACCGGTATCAGGCTGTCGGCCGAGCAGCTGGTCAGGAGGTTACCGGCCACTGTTGCCGGCGGGGGACCGCTGACGCCGGTCCTCGTTCAGCCGTATCTCTTTGAAGTGGCCGTTCGCCCGGCCGTCCATCCCGCCGTTTTGGAAATCGAGTCGTATCTCTGGTTGGAGACACAACATTTTCGAGACCGGGCCAACCACCGCGTCACCGATGTCATGCCGGGCATGGCGCGGTCGGTGTTTCCGATCGACGACTATTATATCTGGGGGTTCACCTATAAAATACTTTGTTCCCTGTTTGTCGTCGACGATCCTGTCACCGGATCCAAGACTTGATGAGCAGCCGGTGCACCATCGGTCCGCGGCTTATGACGGCTCATTGTCGAGGCAGCGACGGACCGCGTGGGCGAGCCGTTTCGGGCCCACCGGTTTTTGCAGGAAATTGATGTCGCTGCCGAGAACGCCGTGGCGAACGATGGCATCTTCAGTATAGCCGGACATGTACAGGATCCGCAGGCCGGGCTGCATGGCGCCGAGGATGGCTGCCGCTTCAGGGCCGTTCATCTCCGGCATGACCACATCGGTCAGCAGCAGGTTAATCCGACCGTGGAAGCGTTTGGCCGCCTCGACGGCCTCCTTGCCATTGCCCGCTTCAAGAACGGTATAACCGAGATCGGTAAGAATGGTGACGCACAAGCCCCGTACGGCGTGATCGTCTTCCACCAGCAGAATCGTCTCGCCGCCCCGGGGCAATACCGCCGAATCCTCGCCGGGACGAGGTCGAACCTCTGCCTCCGTACCGTGACAGCGTGGCAGGAGCAGCGTGAAGACCGCGCCGTTGCCCTCTTCGCTGGCAACCGAAATAAAGCCGTTATTCTGTTTGACTATGCCGTAGACGGTTGACAGTCCGAAACCGGTGCCGACCCCTTTGGGTTTGGTCGTGAAGAAGGGCTCGAAGATCCGGGCCTGAATCTCGGGACTCATGCCCGAACCGGTGTCGCAGCAGGCGAGTTGCACATAATCGCCGGCGGCAATGTCGTAGAGACCGGCGCGGTAGTGCTCGGTGATGACGTGATTGGTGATCCGGATAGTCAGTGTGCCGCTTTCTCCCATTGCATCGCGGGCGTTGACGGTCAGGTTGAGAATGACCTGCTCGAATTGGGAGCGGTCCATTTTGACAAACCAGAGCTGGTCGTCAATGGTGGTCTTCAGCTCGATTCCTTCCCCGAGCAAGCGGGTGAGCATCCGCTCAAGCGCCTTGATCTCCGCGGCACAATCGAGCAGCTGTGGCTGGATGATCTGTTTTCTGCTGAAACCGAGCAATTGCTGGGTCAACCTGGCGGCTCGATTGCCCGCCTCATTGATTTGTTCGATCTTGACCCGGTAGGGATTGTCCGGGGACATTTCGAACAGGCAGATATCCGAATAGCCGTTGATGATACTGAGGATATTGTTGAAATCATGGGCAATACCACCGGCCAGTCGGCCGATCGCCTCCATTTTCTGAGACTGTTGCAACTGATTTTCCAACCGTTTGGCCCGGGTGTTGTCATGGACCTTGGTGACCAGGCCGACCACTTTTTCCGTGTCGTTGAATACCGGGTAGTAGGTATAGTGGATATGGCGTTCTCCGGAACCGGGAAACGTTCGCCATCCCTCGAAATGGGAGAGATTGCCGGCCAGTGCCTGGTCGATCCGCGCCTTCATCGTGGTTTCGAACAATTCGTCGCCAAGCAGCTCGCGGACATGCATGCCGACCAACTCCTCGCGGGAGTGGGCATATGCGGCGCAATAGGCATCGTTAACGGCAAGAAAGCGGTATTCGGGACTGATGATTGCCAGCAGGTCGTCGACGGTGGAGGCCATTACCTCGTAATGGCGCAGTCGCTCCTCGATGCCGATCTGCTCGGTAATGTTCTCGGCGATGCCGAGCACTCCGATCACTGCGCCGGTTTCATCATGAAGCGGCATCTTGTTGGTTCGCAGCCAGATTCGTTGGCCGTCGTGTCGTTGCAGTGTTTCAACGAAATTGTACTCGGCCCGGTCGTATTCGATGATGCGTTCGTCGCAGAACCGGTAAAAATCGGCGTCTTTTTTCGGGATCGGCAGGTCGTAGTCGGTTCGACCGACAATGTCCTGTGGTTCGGCCAAACCGACGTGGGCAGCGAATTGCCGGTTACAGCCCTGGAAGACGAACCGCTCATCCTTCCAGAACACACAATGCGGCACCGTGTCGAGCAGCAACAGCAGCAGTCGTTCGTTGCGCAGTGCCAGCGGTTGATGGTTTCGTGCCTGGAGGCGGCGGCCAGGTTCCCGAGCGCAGCTCTCTGCCGCCGGCTTTTCAGGGCGCTGGCCCGGCTTCCCTGGTTCGCTCGATTCCTGAGTCGCCGGGGGGGCCGGATCGGTTTCGTTGCGGAAATCAGCCACGGGAGAGTCACCTGCTCAACGATAGAGAGTGGACCGATACAGTCCGGTGCCAGCGCAGACATGGATCAGGGAAATGGCGATGACTCCCCGTCCATAACGGGCGCTGCGCTGAAAGTTGATCGAACTCGCTTCCTGGAAATTGCAGTCATCGACAAGAAGCACATCGTCGACAACGTCAAAGGGAATTTCGTGATAAGTCCTGACAAGAGTTTCTCCGGCATGGCATTATAGGCCGGCAACACAACAACTTTTTTGTCTCTGATCATTGACCTCTCCGGTTTTGCCGATGCCGCTGCCATTGCGCGCGGTTATTTATCGAACAATCCAGCCGATCTCCTGCCAAAAAGCATCCGCTCAATGTACACTATTCACCTTCGATGGTCCATCGCTTCGTTTGCCGTGCTTTCTACCTGTGCGGCTCGTCCGGTTCAGCCGACCCGGTGCAAAGATCGGCGACGGGGAGCCGGATCAGTCGTTGTGCCTGCTGAACTATCCTGATATGTTGCTGCAGCAATCTCCTCGCCGGGAGGAGATATCATCTGTTCCTCCTGATGCAATCGATTGAACGGCGGTTTTCCCGTTGTCTCGCTGATTATTGTCTGTGTCCTGAGCGAGTGGTATCGGCGGGTGTCGGTCAAAAATCCCTGGGATTAAGCGAGTCGGCTTCGACCGGGAAGTCTTGGTCGAGGCCGACGATCTTGTTGTTGGTTTGTGTTTCGACGGACCGTGATCGACCGCTATCAGAAGTGATAGGTAAGCATCGCCGAGGCGACCGGGTAGAACTCAAACCAGTCCAGTTCGTCTTCGATTTCTTTTTCCTGTTCGGCAAGGAATCGTTGCACATCGTCGATGCCGCTGACATCGATAGGTGCATTTACCCTGAGGTTTTTGACATCGGGCGCACCCTGGTATAAAACGCCGAACTCGACGGCAAAACCCCAGCCTGAGGAATCGCTGTTGCTCCGCCAGCCGATGCCGGCATAAGGAGCGATGGGATTGAATTCGACATCTCCGCTGATCGACACCAAATCAGCCAGAAACGCATACCGGGAGTAATCTGCCGGAACGACGCCGCGATCAATGGACCCGGTGACGTCGACGGTATTGTTGTTGAAATACGCCCCGCCGCTTATGAAAAATGCGCCATTGAAGGGATGAACATCGAGCACCAGCGAAACCGAATTGTACTCTGGCTCGAATTCGTAATCGATATCTGAAATGGTTGAGTCGAATTCGTACGTCAGATAGTTGAAGCCGCCGCGCAATCTGGTGTTGGGGAGAAGAGCAGAGCTGATTTCAGCACCAACGCCCAGTGTCCCGGCTTTCACGGCGACACCGAGGGCTTCGCCGGCGGAACTGACAGGTGGTGCACTGATCAGCAGAAGACAGGTCAATGCCGGTGCGATAACGGTTGCTTTGTTTTGCATGATCGTCATTTCTCTCCATAATGTGACAAGGCAGGTCCGATAAGACCGGATTGATGGGTGATTTTCGGACAGAACGGTTCTGCAATAATACCTGAAGGCAAATGAATTTCAACGCCTGAGTCAGTCCGGCTTTACTTTTTCTGGTCTACGAGCAGTACCGGAGGCGACGATTGCTACCGGTGCACGAGGTAATATCGGAGAAGACGGTCAGAGCGGCGGCAGTAACTCGATGCGGAACCGGGTGCCCCGGTGGCTGAGGAGCACGCCGGTTTCGGTGATTTCCTCGAGCCTGACCTCCGGAGAGAGTAGGTCCTGTTCCCGGACGACTGTCTGGTTCGCCATGATCATGCGTCGGGACGCTACCGGCGAAAAGACGTGGCCGCTGAAACGGATATCCGGGATTGCCGCCTGCATGGCCGGCGGGATGACGACGTTGCTCCAGGACGGCGCCGCCAAAGTGTTGGCCGGGGTGACCACCATCGAAGAGGTGTTCCGGGTGGCCCAGGCCCAGTGAGCGGCCGGAGTCAGCCTTTTTTCATGTCGGCCATCTTTTTCTTCAGCTGCTCCTCCATGTCATTGAACAGGCTCTGGCGCTTTTTTTCCATGTCGGCCTGGATTGATTCGACTTTCTTGTTCATCTCTTTTTTCTTGGCCATGAACTGCTCCAGTTCCCTGGTCAAAGCGTCTTCATTTTTCGCCTTGCGGGGCAGGGACTCGATGGCCAGGTGATCGCCGACGACGACTTTGACGGTAAAGGGATCGTCGATCAACTCGACGATCTGCCGGCGTTGCAGGCGTCGGCAAACGGCCAGCGCCGATTCGACGGAGACATCGAGCAGACGGCAGATGTCCTCGATGGACGGGGCGCCGTGTTTGAGATGCTGCATGACCCTGATTGCGGCGGTATAGAGATGGGCTTCGCTGTATTGGTCCATGGCCGGCCTCGCAGAGAGATGACGGTTATTCGGGATCGACAGGCAACCCCGCAGATCGCAACATACCCGTCAAGAGCGATTTTGTCACCGTTGCCCGCCGGCAAAAAACAGCCGCGACTGCCGCCCCCGGAGCGTAATGTCCCGCTTCCGCGTCGATCACGCCGCCGGTCGCGGCCGGGAGGGTGTATCCGGCAACTTTTTCGGGAGGGAAGGATTGGTTCCTGAACGATGTCTCGATGGATACGGGAAGGGCCCGGATAAGACAACACGGATCAACCCGCTGCCGATTCTTTCAGGTAGTTGAGAAAAACCTGGTAGTGGTTGGGCATGGTTCTCTTCGGTGCGTTGACGATATAAAAAGAGCGGCGCATTTCCAGCCCGGCGATCCGCGTCTCCGTCAGAACACCGGTCTGCAATTCGTCGCGGATGGCCGTTCGGGAGATGATCGCCAGCCCGAGACCCGCCTTGACGGCTTCCTTGATCGCGGTGGATGAGCCAAGTCGAGCCCTGACCTTGAGCCGCGCCGGGGAAATCCCCGCCCGGCTGAGAAAGTGATCGACGTTTCTGCCGGTGCCCGAGCCCTCTTCCCGGAGCAGAAAATCATAGGCGGTCAGGGTCTGCGCATCGATCTCGGCGGGCAATCGCTGTTCTTTTCGCGCCGCCAGGACCAACTCGTCTCCGCCGAACTCCGCGTAGGTGAGGCGGCCGTTGGCGATTTTGGCGCCGACGACCCCGAGATAGAGGCGCTGCTCCGATACCGCGTTGACGATGTGGGCCGAATCGTTGACGACGATCTCAAACGATACGTCCGGATACACCTGTTTGAAAGCGGCGGCTTGCCGCGGCAGCAGGTAGGCGCCGGGGATCGTGCTGGCGCCGATGAGCAGGTCGCCGGCCACCTGGTTGGTTGCTGCGGCCAGGGTTTCCTTGAGCTTGTCGAACTCGCCGAGGATGGTCATTGCTTTCGGGAAGAGGATCTGCGCCTCGGGGGTTGGCGAGATGGAGCGGCCGAGTCGATCGAACAGTCGGCAGCCGAGGTGATCCTCGAGGTTATGCATGTGTTCGCTGACGGTCGGCTGGCTGGTAAACAGCTGCTCCGCCGCCTTGGTAAAGCTTCTCGTGGTGTAGACCGCGACAAATACCCGAAGATGGCGTGTTTCCATGGTTGTTTCCGGTATGAAAGAAAGAATCGCCAGACGCAGCGTCTGCCGGGAAGGGGCGATGCAGGTGAAATATACATCACTTCCGCCTGGAGGGAAACAGGTGTGTAGCGATAGCGCGATGTATTGCCTGTCCGAACGCGCCGGGTCCGGCAGGCGTCGGCGCCGACAATCCGGATGGCCGATGCGGCCGTTGGCCGGGCTGTTCGTTTCGGCGGAGATTGCTGAAATGTGGTCATAATTGATTGCCGAGCCGGCGGCTGTTGTGCTAGGTTTGTTCCCGGGTCCGAAATATCGTACTCATGTGCACGTAAGCACAGTTTTGGTTTTGGAGGGCTATGGCTACCGGTTCCGATCCGTTTTCCAGCAAGGCTTTGGCCACGCTAGCCGGCGCGACGACGGTTCAGGGAGTGCTCCAGCGCACCCGCGGTCTGCTCAGCGCATCGTGTCCGGTTGCGCTGATAGCTTTGTACTGCGTGCATCCCGAAAGCGCGGTGGTACGTTTGAGCGGCCTGGCCGATCGCAATGGTGGTCGACGTGACGAGCGTGAACTGGGTGACACACAGGACATCGTCAAAGCGGTGCAAACCATCGGGACGCCGATTCAGCTGGTCCGACGAGCCTCGCTGTCGGCTGCGGCCAAACCGCTCGTGCAACACGGGCTGATCGCCGGTGATGCGTCGCTGATCGTCATCCGGTTGATTATCGATGAATCGATGTTCTCTCTCGTGTTTGTTGCGGCCGAACCGGGAAAAGAGTTTACTGCCGAGCATGGCGGGGCCTGCAAACCGTTGCGACTGCCGCTGGCGATCAGCTTGGGCCACAGCCTGAAGCACGATCGACTGCGCGACCGATATCGCCGCCTCGAGGCCGATCTCGATTACCTGTGCCGCTCTCGTTTCGAAGACAACGGTGGAGAAGTGATCGGCGCGGATATGGGCTTGCGCCCGGTGATGAATGAGGTCCGGCGGGCGGCCAGTGGTGATTATCCGCTGCTGATCCGAGGTGAACCGGGAGTCGGCAAAGGTTTTTTGGCCAGGACCATTCACTTTTTGTCGGCACGTCAGCGTCGGCCGTTTCTGGAATGCCAGTGCCGCTTGCTCCCGGAAGGCCAGCGTGAAGCGGCGCTCTTCGGCGGTCCGGGGGCAGTGATTGGCCAGGTGCCGGACACGGGTTCCGGCCTGTTTGCCCGGGCCGTCGGGGGAACGGTGGCGCTGCGCGGCGTCGAGTCCTTGGCGGCCCCCCATCGGCAGCAGCTGCGCGGTATTATCGAAGGCGGCGCTGCTTCCCGGGCCCAGCACACGGTGCGCTGTCTGATCCTTGATGACCGCCGTGACGAACGATCGGAGCGTCTACCGGGGCTGCTCGCTGCGCCCCCGGCCGTGATCCTGGAGGTCCCGCCGCTGCGCGAGCGGCGGGAGGATATCCCGCGGCTGCTCCACTATTTCCTGGAGCGGGCCTGCCGCAGTGCCGACCGTCAGCTGCCGGTCATCGACCGGATTTCGCTGCAGCGCAGTCTCGACTATCACTGGCCGGGCAATGTCGGGGAGTTGCGCGTCGTTGTCCAGAGAGCGCTGCTGCTGACGACGGGTGACGTGCTGCGGCTGCCCATCGGCGATGAGAAGGAAACGCAGCAGGACCAATCAGCCGAGTCGTTCCACCTGGATCGTCTGGTTGCCGATCATATCAGGCGGGCGCTGCGGGCGACCGGCGGCAAGGTGGCAGGCCCCCGCGGCGCCGCCGCCCTGCTGGGCATCAACCCCTCGACGCTGCGCAAGCGGATGCGCAAATTGCAGATTCCCTTCGGGCGCGACGTCACCTACTGATTTTTTGATCGCAACTCTATGCCGAGCGGTGGGCGGGACGCCAGCTCTTCCGGAATCCCTTTCGTATAACTGAAGTGGCCATTTGTCGTATCAAGCAGGGCGTAAACGGCTTCCTTGTTCCGGGCGTCGCGGAAGCGGGCGTGGACAATCTCGCCCTCTTGAAAATAAACGGCTGCTTTTCCCTGCTCGAGTCCGAGTACCACGGTCCCGGTTTTGCGGGAGGAGTTGATCAGCCGGAACAGGTCGATAACCGAAATGTCCGCCAACTCCCCGGTCATGCCGGAAGCGATATGTCCCGCTCGCAGGCTCTTTGATTGAGCCCGGTCCACCAGCAGTTTGAAGAGAAACAATTGCAGGACCGGATATTTTTTCAGCACATGCTTGAAATTCTTGGCACTGAGCATTGCCACCCGGGTAGCGGCCAGGGTATACACCGAGTTGCTCGCCGGTTCCCCGGAAAGCAGGCTCATCTCGCCGAATATCTTGCCCTCGCCCATCTCGGCGATTCGCGAGCCGTCGTCGGCGATGACCGCTACCTGGCCCTGCAGTACGATGTAGAGAGAACTGCCGGGATCGTCTTTGCGGATGATCACCTTGCCGAGCGGGATGGTCCGGAGTTCCAGCAGCAGGGTCAGATCGCTCAGCGCGTCGTCGTCGAGTGGCTCGAAGATATCAAGATTTCGCAGCACGCCGAAGAACTGATCGAGATGCTGGCGCCGCCGCCGCTCTTCCGTTTCATTGAGCAATTTCATTTGAAGCGTGGCGAAATCACGTTCTTTTTTGAATTCGAAGCTGATCACCCCGCCGCAGCCGCCGCAGGTAAATTGTGATTTCTGCCCACCCCTGCCTGGTAACCCGCCGAAGGAATTTCGGGACGAAATAATGCGGGCGATTTCCTGGGCCAGGTAGAGGCAACCCGGCTTGAAAGAAGGGAGCGACAGGCAGAATTGTTCGACCTTGAACTCCTCACCCGCGTTATAGACGGGGCACGAGCGTTCCTCGGTGACGATGAAGATCGCATCACGAAAGGTTCTGCCGGCTTTGTTCATGCCCTGCTCCCGTGGTCCCTGATCATCCGGAACCATAGTCTATTATGATGCTAAGTCAACGGGTTATCAGGTTCATGTTGAAACAATAGGAGGGCTTCGTCAAGATAAAGTTGTCAGCTTTATCAGTTTTCCGGCGCTGCCGACGATTGTGAGTCTGCCCGATGAGTGGCGCCGACGGTTCAGTGTTTCACCGGCAGCGGCAGCGTCGGGGGGAGGGGCACCGGCAAGCGGCGTGCTGAGGCGGGCAGGGCGCTTTACTCTTTCTGCTCGATTTTCCGAAAGCAGGGAATGCACAGGGTCTGCCCACCGAGCCGACGGGTCCGGGATTCCATGGTTTTCTCCGAACAGGCGGCGCAGCTCAGGCTTTGCAGAATCCGTGCCGGCCTTGGTGGCCCCTGATCGAGCCGCTCAGCGGCAAAGAGCTCGTCGAGCGAAAGACTCATGATCTGCTCTTCGCAGCGCTGCCGTAACTCGCTGAGTCGTTGTCGGCCGGCGTCGGATAATTCGCCGGTCATGCCGTCGGCCATCAGCCGGGTCATTTCCTGCAGCTCGCCGTCCGTCTGGTAATCCTTCAGGACCAGGCGGGTGCCGCGATCGGTGGTGCGATCGAAAAAGGAAAAGGCCATTTTGCCGTAATCGCGATGAATCAGATTGCCCTTGCCGAAGGTGCAGCCGGTCAGAAACTGAATGGCGTCGACGCCGCACATGTCGGTTTCGGTGATGCAGACCAGCGAGGCGGCCGGGGTGTCGGGGAACTCCCGGGCGGCCAGTTCGGCGGCGCGGATGCCGATGGCCAGGCCGGGGCAGCGATGACCGTGGAAATGAACGACCCGGTCGATGGTCGAAGCGGAATAGCTGCACTTCATGGATGCCTCCTGGAGATAATCAATAATCGCTATGCTGCGGAAGGATCACCGTCTGTTGGTCAAGGCGGTGGATGGTCACCGGCACGCCGTAGACATCCTCGATGATTTCTTCGGTCAGCTCGGCGCTGCAGCCGATACTGTGGATCCGGCCGTCTTTCAGAAAACAGAAGCGATCGCCGTAGCGCAGGGCGGTGTTCAGATCGTGCATGGTCATCACCGCGGCGATGCGGTGTTCGGTGACGATCCGGCGGATGATCGACAGGATGGTCACCTGGTTTTTCAGATCGAGCGAGGCGGTCGGCTCGTCGAGCAGCAGCAGTCGAGGCTCCTGAACGAGGGCCCGGGCGATGGCGACCTTCTGCAACTCTCCGCCGCTCAACTCGTCGATATAGCGCAGCGCCAGGTGTTCCATGTCCAGCAGCGACACTGCGCCGTCGACGATTTTCAGATCATGCTTGGCGACCCGCCATCCCAGGTGCGGTTTGCGCCCCATCAGCACGGTATCGAAGACGGTGAGCCGGGCCGTTTCGGTGCGCTGGGCGACATAGCCGATGTGCCGCCCGACCTGTTCGGTCTTCATCTTCAAGATATCCCGGTTCTCGACGAAAATCGCGCCGGCGGATGGGCGGTGGATGGTGTTGAGGCACTTGAGCAGCGTGGTTTTGCCCACCCCGTTGGGACCGAGGATGGCGAGCAGCTCGCCCGGCGCCACCGTTAGATCGATCTGTCGGAGGACAGGGGAACCGTTGTAGGCAAAGGCCAGCTTTTTGATGGTAAGACTCATCGGTGGGCACTCCTGCGAATAATGAGCCAGAAAAAGGCCGGGGCACCGAGAAAGGCGGTGAGCACCGAAACCGGCAGCACATGGGGCATCAGGATCAGCCGGGCCATCGTGTCGGAGAGCAGCAGCAGCAGCGCCCCGACCAGCAGAGAGGCGGGCAGCAGAAAACGGTGGTCGGAACCGATGAACCGCCGGACCAGGTGCGGGACGATCAGCCCGATAAAGCCGATGATCCCGAGAAAAGCGATAATGACCGCGGTGAGCAGGGAGGCGAGCAGCATCCCGAGCAGGCGCAAGCGATCGACGCGGACGCCAAGTCCCTTGGCGGTTTCGTCTCCGGTGTCGATGGCATTGTAGTTCCAGCAATTGAGCAGAAAATACACAGTGCAGCCGGCCAAAACAATGGCGATGAACACAAGTTCCGGCCAGCTGGCCCGGGCGGTATCGCCAAAGGTCCAGAAGACCATGGCGGCCAGTTGCACATCGTCGGCAAAGAACTGCAGGAACATGGTGCCGGCGGTGAACAGCGCGCCGAGGGCAACGCCGGTCAGGACCATGATCTCGGGGGTGGCGCCGCGCAGCCGGGCGATGGCGATGATCAGCGCGGCTGCCAGTAGGCTGAAGACAAACGCGGAACCGGTGGTCAGATAGGGATTGGTGATCGAGACGGCGCCGACGCTGGTCGACGTCATGGTGCCGCTGCCGAGCAGCATGACCGACAGGGCGGCGCCGAATGCGGCCGCGTGGGAAATGCCAAGCGTGAACGGGGAGCCGAGCGGGTTGCGCAGGATCGACTGCATTACCGCTCCGGCGACGGCCAGGCCGGCGCCGCTGGCCATCGCCGCCGATGCCTGCGGCAGTCTGATGTTCCACACGATCGCCTCGACTTGCCGCGATGTTTCCGCCCCGACCAGGGCGCGGGCCACATCGGCGATGGGCAGCCGAGCCGCCCCCAGGGAGATGGCGACCAGCAGTGCCAGCAGCAGCGCGACCGCAAGAACCAGGATCAGGCTGATTTTTCTGCCGATATAGTCCTGGTAGGCGTCGGGAACAGTGCCGTGGTCAAGGTGCATGGCGGGCTGAGCGCAGCGGGATCGGGGCAAAGGCCAAATGGCCGAACAGCCGGCTCATTTGAGAAGAAAGGATGATTGATTTCAGCAGGAAGGACATAATTGTTGCCGATATGAAGATGTTGCAATTTTTATTATGCGTGTTCGCTCATAACATAGGGAGCGGTGCCGGTCAAGGCAAATCATATTTTGCGACAACCCGTATTACCGGGGCTTCCTGCCGGTGTCTTCCGCCGGGTGTGCTATCGGCGATTCCGATCCGTCTATCGCCAGCCATTGGCAACATCTATTGGCGCGCCGGATCGACATGTGCTAGTACTTTTATCAAAGAAGAAACCCCACAGGAATGAAACGATGAGCGAAGAACACATCAAGCTGACTCGAACCGTCAAAGGCGCCGGTTGAGCGTCCAAGCTGGCGCCAGGGGACCTGGACCAGGCATTGTGCGGACTGGAGATACCGACCGACGAGCGGGTGCTGATCGGTATCGGTACCGGTGATGATGCGGGGGTGTACCAGGTTTCCGAGGAACTGGCCCTGATCCAGACCGTCGATTTTTTCACCCCGATCGTCGATGATCCCTTTGCCTTCGGCCGGATCGCCGCGGCCAACGCCCTGTCCGATGTCTACGCGATGGGCGGCCGGCCGAAAACGGCGATGAACATCGTCGCCTTTCCGGTGCAGAAACTGCCGATGGAGGTATTGCGCCAGACCCTGGCCGGCGGCATGGAGACGCTGAAACGGGCCGGTGTGGCCCTGATCGGCGGTCACAGTATCGAGGACGACGAGTTCAAATACGGTCTCTCGGTTACCGGGTTCATCCACCCCCAACGAATTCTCGCCAACCGGGGCCTGCGTCCCGGCGATCGACTGATTCTGACCAAACCGCTCGGCACCGGCATCATCAACACCGCGATAAAAGGCGGGCTTGCCGCGGAGCAGACGGTGGCCGAGGTCACCGAGCAGATGGCCGCGCTGAACGACACGGCGGCCGGGATCATGACCGGCTGCGCCGTTTCCGCCTGCACCGACATTTCCGGTTTCGGCCTGCTCGGGCACCTGGCCGAGATGATCGACGGTACCGGCACCGCCGTACGGATCGACAGTGCCCGGGTACCACTGCTTGCCGAGGCCCTGGAGTTCGCCCGCATCGGCCTCGTGCCGGCCGGCGCCTACCGCAACAAGGCCTTCCGCGGGCAGCTGGTCGATTTGCAGCCGGGCGTCGATCCGATCCTGCTCGACGTTTTCTTCGATCCGCAGACCTCCGGCGGCCTGCTGTTCGGTTGTCCCGCCGAAACCCTCGAGGGTACGCTCGACCAGCTGCGATCGGCCGGCATCAAGCGGGCGGCAGCCATCGGCGAAGTTATCGATGCCGGTCGGGAAAAACTCATTATCACTTGAGAATAAGGATGGTTATGGATAAAAATCTCGACGCCCGGGGGCTGACCTGTCCATCTCCGGTACTGCTCGTCAAGGATGCCCTGGAAAGTGATATACCGCCGCAGTCGCTGACGGTCCAGGTCGACAACGATGCGGCCCGGGAAAACGTCTCGCGCTTCCTGCAATCCCGCGGCTTTGGTGTCGATTCGGCAGCAGCAGGGAGCGACTGGATTATTACCGCCACCGCCGCCGCCGGCGCCGCAAACACCCCGGCCCCGCAGCCGACACCGGGCCGGGCACCGGCCGCCGGCGCCCGGAAAATCATGGTGGTCGTCGCCGCCACGGCAATGGGGCGCGGTGATGACGTGCTCGGCGAAAAACTGTTGATCAGTTATCTGAATACCCTCAAGGAAATGGGGCCCGATCTCTGGCGGCTGGTGTTTATCAACGGCGGCGTTAAACTGACCGTGACCGGTTCCCCGGTACTCGACGAGCTGCAGGTCTATGAAAAGAACGGCCTGCTCATCCTCGCCTGCGGCACCTGTCTGGAACACTTCAACCTGACCGCTGAAAAACAGGTGGGCCAGACCACCAATATGCTCGACATCGTCACCGCGATGCAACTCGCCGACTCGGTCATCACCCTCGGCTAAATCTCTAACCACCGGCGCCATCTCGATCAACGGCGCCATCTCAATAAACGGCGCCATCTCAATAAACGGCGCCATCTCAATAAACGGCGGGACAGGTTTTCAACCTGTCCTCCGCAACCTAACCTGTCCTCCGCAACCTATCCTGTCCTCCGCAACCTAACCTGTGCTCCGCAACCTAACCTGTCCTCCGCAACCT
>CAYSSK010000042.1:0-3131 GCA_964433645.1 uncultured Desulfofustis sp. | reverse complement strand
CCTGTCCTCCGCAACCTAACCTGTGCTCCGCAACCTAACCTGTCCTCCGCAACCTAACTTGTCTCTGCAACCTAACCTGCCCTCGCCAACCAACCATCCCTACCGTACCGCTCCCGGCCCGATCCTCCGTCCTGCCGGGTTTTGCCATTGTTCATCCTCCGGTCCAGCCGACCCGTCCTGCCGGCTGCGGCGGCGATCTTCACTGCTCGGTCTATGCTTCGCTCACAGGGAGGCAGAGAAGACTGGCAAAAGTGCCACGATGATCTTACAGTGACTGGGAACTGCCGATAGTTTGCCAAGCACGACCGAAAGCTCATCGGTCTGCCCGGTCATGGCTGAGCAGAACCCTCGATGAGGGCCATCAAAACCGGGCGCCTGGCGAACCATATGACAGCCATTGCACCGTTTCGGGGCGCAGAAAGAAGAGAGCTGGGTTATGGAAGAAAGCACGGGCACGTCCGCACGACACGACGCGTTTCACACGATGCCGGCAGATCAGGCGCTGGAGCGACTGAGCAGCGACAAGAACGGTCTCTCTTCGGAAACGGCGGCCGAGCGCCTGGCCGATACCGGCCCGAACCGGTTGCCGGAACCACCGCCGGAGCCGCTGCTGAAGCGGTTTTTCAAACACTTTCACGATATGCTGATCTATGTGTTGCTGGCAGCGGCGGTCATCACCGCGCTGCTGGAACACTGGATCGATACCGGGGTTATCCTCGGGGTGGTGCTGATCAATGCGATCATCGGCTTTATCCAGGAAGGCAAGGCCGAGCAGGCGCTGGCCGGCATCCGGAAAATGCTGTCGCCGCAGGCCCGGGTGCGACGGGACGGCAGCTGGCAGGAGATGGCGGCCGACCAGCTGGTGCCCGGCGATGTCGTCCGGCTTCGCTCCGGGGATCGGGTGCCTGCCGATCTGCGTTTGTTTGAAACGGTCAATCTGCGCGTCGAGGAATCGGCCTTGACCGGTGAGTCGGAGCCGAGCGAAAAACAGATCGATCCGGTCGATGACGACGCCGGTATCGGCGATCGCTCCTGCATGGCCTACTCCGGCACCTTGGTGGCCGGCGGGCGAGGCGTCGGCGTGGTGGCCGCCACGGGCGGAGCCACCGAGATCGGCCGGATTACCGAGATGATTGCCGGCGTGGAAAAGCTGGCCACACCGCTGACCCGGCAGATGAATCGATTCGGCACGGTCCTTTCGGGGGCGATTGTCGTCCTGGCGCTGCTGTTGATGCTGATCGGTCGGCTGCTGCACGGTTTCGACCTCACCGAGCTGCTGTTCGCCGCCATCGGTTTTGCGGTGGCCGCCATTCCCGAAGGGTTGCCGGCCATTCTGACGATCACGCTGGCCCTCGGTGTGCAGCGCATGGCCAAGCGCCGGGCGATCACCAGGAAACTCAACGCCATCGAGACCCTCGGCGCAGTCACGGTGATCTGTTCCGATAAGACCGGTACCCTGACCAAAAATGAGATGACCGTCCGCGAGGTGGTGACGGCGGCAAGCGCTTATATGGTTGAAGGAACCGGCTATGCCCCGGAGGGGGCGATCGAGGCGGACGGTGGGCCGATATCATTGTCCGAACGTATCGACCTGCAACCGCTGGTGACGGCCATGGCCGTTTGCAACGATAGCGAATTGATCGAGGAAGGCGGACGATGGCGGGTGCTCGGCGAGCCGACTGAAGGGGCCTTGAGCGCCCTTGCCGGCAAGGCCGGTTTCTCGCTCGACGGCTATCGGCGAGTCGATGTCATCCCGTTCGAGTCGGAGAACAAGTTCATGGCCACCTTGAACCGGTTTCCCGACGATTCGCTGCAGATCCTGGTCAAAGGTGCGTCGGACCGACTGCTCGATCGTTGCCGGCGGCAGCGATCCGCCGACGGTACTCCGGAAACGCTCGACCGTTCGTTCTGGGAAGAGCGGATCGAGGATCTGAGCAACCAGGGGCTACGAGTCCTGGCCGCGGCGGGGCGTCCGGCGCCGGATTCAGTGGGTGATCGCCTGACACTGGCGGACATCGACCAGGATCTGGAGTTCTACGGGGTGGTCGGCATTATCGACCCCCCACGGCCCGAGGCGATCGAAGCGATCCGGATCTGTCGGCAGGCCGGCATCAGGGTCAAGATGATCACCGGCGACCACGCCGGCACCGCACTGGCCATCGGCAGGGAAATGGGCCTGCTCGAGGGCGACGGCCGGGCCGTCGAGGGCAGCGAGTTGGAAGAGGCGTCCGACGAGACGCTGCGCACTCTGGCCGCCGAGCACGGCATCTTCGCCCGCACCAGTCCGGAACATAAACTGCGGTTGGTCAAGGCGCTGCAGGCCAACGGCGAGGTGGTCGCGATGACCGGTGACGGGGTCAACGACGCCCCGGCGCTGAAGCGGGCCGACGTCGGAGTGGCCATGGGCATCAAGGGCACCGAGGCCACCAAGGAGGCCGCCGACATCGTGCTGGCCGACGACAATTTCCTCTCCATCGAGCGGGCCGTGGAAGAGGGCCGCACCATCTATGACAACCTGCGCAAGGCGATCCTTTTCGTGCTGCCGACCAACGGCGCCGAAGGGCTGGTCATCCTGGCGGCGGTCCTGTTCGGCCTGGTGCTGCCGTTGACTCCGGTGCAGATCCTCTGGGTCAATATGGTGACCGCGGTGACCCTGGCCCTGGCCCTGGCCTTCGAGCCGACGGAGCCGGGCGTGATGGCCCGGCCGCCGCGCCGTGCCGACGAACCGATTCTCGGCCCCGTATTGGTCTGGCGCATCGGGGTCGTCTCGCTGCTGATCGGCAGCGCCACCATCGCCGTCTTCCTGTCGGCCCGCAGCTGGCAGATGCCGATCGAGCAGGCGCGGACCATGGCGGTCAACACCCTGGTCTTCGGCCAGGTGTTCTACCTGTTCAACGCCCGGTTTATCGAGCAGTCGAGTCTGCGGCTGTCGTTGTGGTTCGCCAACCCGGCAGTCTGGGTGGCGGTCGGCCTGCTGCTCGCTTTCCAGGCTCTTTTTACCCATGCGCCGCTGATGCAGCTCTGGTTCGGCTCGGCCGACCTGGCGATCCGCCACTGGCTGCTCGCCGCGGCGATCGGTTGCGCGGTATTTCTGCTGGTGGAGGTGCAGAAAACAATCAGCCGCTATGTCC
>CAYSSK010000041.1:0-31612 GCA_964433645.1 uncultured Desulfofustis sp. | reverse complement strand
CCGGCCGGCCCATCAGGCAATGACAACTGATCACCGATCATGGGCGCCTCTGCCGGCTCCAGAATGACCAAATACAGGGGCGGCTCAGGTGAAGCCGACGGGGCAACGGCCACCGGACGGGCAATCACATTGACGGTGGTGAAGTCGCCGTTGGTCTTCACCCGCACTCCCGGGCACCTTACGGTTTCCTTGGTTTGCCTGGCTTTGCGCAGGGCCGTGGTCAGATCGCGCCGCAATCCTTCCCGGGCCATTTTCAAAAGGTTGCTGGGTCCGCTTTCCCCGGGGGCGGGTTCCAGATACTTGCCGGTGCGGCCGTGGAGATAGAGTATATCCCCCCCGGCATTGACCAGCGCCCCGGCCTGAACAAGCTGTTGCAGCAGGGCCTGTTCAGTCATCTCGCGCAACGGCAATTTACGGGGATGGACCGTCTTCCCGCCGGGAGGGAGATGATCTGTGCCGGGCGCCGTCATGGGCGGCAGGAACCGGCCCAGGCCAGCGCGCTGGGCGCCGAGAAAGTCTTCCTTGCGCTGGTAGATCTTTTGCTTGCGGTCCAGCGCTGCAAAGAGATTGTCAAGTTCGCCCACGGTTTCAGACGTCCCCAGAAAGAGATATCCGCCGGGATTCAAGGCGTAGTGGAAAAGCGGGATGAGCTTTTTTTGCAGAGTACCATTCAGGTAGATCAGCAGGTTGCGGCAACTGATCAGGTCCAGCCTGGAAAAGGGCGGATCTTTGATCACGTTCTGTTCCGAAAAAACCAGCATGTCTCGGATGCCTTTATGGATGCGGTAGGCACTCTCACCCGGATCAGCCACGAAAAAGCGTGCCAGCCGCTCCGGCGTGAGGTCGGTGGCGACGGAGGCCGGATAGATGCCGGCTCTGGCCGCGGCAATGGCATGGCTGTCGATGTCGGTGGCAAAGACCTGCATTTTGAAACTCTTTTTCAGTGCCTCCTGGCGCTCGGCCAATAAAATGGCAAGAGAATAGGCCTCCTCTCCAGTGGAACAGCCCGGCACCCAGATCCGGATCGTGGCATCCGCGCCCTTGCCGGCAAAGAGCTTGGGGATGATCTGCTCTTCCAGGATCTTGAAGGCTTCGGGTTCGCGAAAAAAATTAGTCACACCGATCAGCATGTCGCGAAACAAAGCCTCCGCTTCCTCGGGCGTCTGCTGGATGAACTTGACGTAGCCATCCACGGTTTGGATCTGGTGCACGGCCATGCGCCGTTCGATGCGGCGTTGGCTGGTTGTGGGCTTGTACTGGGAAAAGTCGTGGCCGGTCTGGGCACGCAGCAGGACAAAGATCTTCCTGATCGCGCTCTCAATCTTGGGGGGCGCAGTGGCGGGCAGGGGCGGCTTGCCGAAAGCATGAGCCGTATAGGCGATGAGTTGGGCGGGCATCTCGGCCGGCGGCAGCTCATAGTCCACAAGCCCCGTGGCGATGGCGCTGCACGGCATACCATCGTATTCGGTGGACTCCGGGTTCTGGGCCATCACCATGCCGCCCTCGCCTTTGATAGATCGTACCCCCAGAGTGCCGTCGCTGCCGGTGCCCGAGAGCACCACGCCGATGGCCCGCTCGTGCTGGTCCAGGGCCAGAGACCGGAAAAAGAAATCAATGGGCAGGCGTTGACCGCGCGGGGCCGCAGGTTCGAGCAGGTGCAACGTACCGTGCAAAAAGGCCATGTCACGATTGGGAGGGATGATATAGGCACAGTTGATCTGAACCACCATGCCGTCCTCGACCTCAAAGACCTGCATGCGGGTATATCGCCGGATCAGGTCGGTGAGGAGGCTCTTGTGATCCGGGGCCAGGTGCTGCACCAGCACAAACGCCATACCCGGATCAACGTCTGCCGGCATGCCGGAAAAGAAGGCCTCAAAGGCCGCCAGGCCCCCGGCCGAAGCGCCGATGCCGACTATCGGAAAATCCCTGGGCGGTGGGGAATCAGGGGTAACGTCGCAAGACTCAACAACCTGTGGGTGATGGTCGACCGATGCAGGGCTGTTCGGGAGGGGTGCTTTCCCCTTGTTTCGTTCTCTTTGGCTCATGACATTTCCTGGACGAGCGGTGACAGTGGTTAAGCTGTGGCGCTTGCCGTCAATTTCGAAGATCCCGGCACTCACCTCAACGAACGTGTCCGAATTGCTCTTTTAGCACAGCCACTCTGTGACGGTAAGCTGAGGGTGCCTTGCAAATATATGCATCCGGTCATGATATTTTTACAGCGCCCAAGTCAAGGAGGGAAGATACCCTGTCTGTCTACCGTGCCATAAAAGCAACATAAGCGACCGTAATCTACTAAGGCGGGCTTAACGCCCGCAACCCAGATTATTCATTAGTAATCAGATTTGCGGCAAAGTCTTTGCTGGTCTTGGTTTGCAAGACGGCAAAAATTTTTTCTTGTTTTTTATGACAGGCTTTCAGGAGCAAGGTACTAACATTCCCAATCCAATTACAAGACCGAGGTAGGGGGTTCCATGCCATACCCAGGCGACAACGGCAGTGACAACTCCAATAATCAATCCGTCGATTGCGCCAATAGACCTCCGGCGTCAACAGGTTACAATGTCAGGAAGTCTCAGATTATGCGATTTGGAGATTGGTTAATGAAGCCAATACGTTGCCGTTACTTATATCCGGTACAATCTGTAACTCAAGTAGCTTCACTCCCGTGAGGCTAACATCATAGTCTTCAACCTCACGTGTTGTGTCTGGGGGACTGAAGGTGAACTGCTGGCGCAATATTTCGTGATACGAGGGTTCGCCAAATGCTGACCAGAAAATTACAAACTCATGGGTGCGGGGTTGAGCGTCTTCATCAAATTGGAGATGGATACGATGAAGCCTCTGAGGTTCATCAAAAATAATGCGGATCGTCTGTTTGCCAGGTTGTGCCGCCCTCCAGCGCGTGGTATCTCCTGATGTAAATGCCGATTCAATAGGGTGTTCGGGATCTTCAGATGTGATTTCAACCTGTGCCAGGCGGGCTATGTTCATCCACTGCTGGCCAGGCTGTCGGACACCATAATCACCATGACTTACAATTCGTTTGCGCATCTTTCTCTCCTTGTGTTTTCCATTCAAAGCCGCACCTGAAGGAGATCTTTTTCCAGGAGTCCAAACGCATCAACGGAGGGGCGGACATGTGTTCAGGGGCGGTTCCATAATAGTGCCATTTCTCAGTTCTGCTGCGCTGTTGTCTCTCCAGATTTTACCTTCCTGCCGTATTTAAAAATCTGCACGCCAAACATTTAACAGTCTGATTGTAAGCCACGCAGCTGCTACACTCAACAGGCAAAAAAGCCATGAGGCTATGTGATAACCGCTCCTGGCCAGTCGGGCCTTTTGACGCTCGAATAAACGTTGATGCTTGTCAGGCTTCGGTGGGACGTAGGGAAAAATGGATATCAAAAGTGAACAGACAAGTGACCACAGCACAACAACCACACTTGGAATGATATACACATCTTTATCCGCGCCTTTCTCAAAGAGCACCACGTAACCAAACACAATGAATGCAGCGGCAGCAGCAACGAAAAACAATGGTTTTAACCAAACAACTTTTTTTGAAAATGTACGTAAATGGTCAATCATGAACTGAGTTTTTTATTGAGGCATAAAAGGTAATAGAAGGTAGTTCCGTTGGTTTTGGGGAGCTTTCTTTCTGAGTTGAGTTAGCTTATCCCTGAATGGGTTGAAAGTCGATGATTTGAGATTTGTCCAAGGTAATCATGAATCCGGACAGAAGGCCTTCAGAGCAGGCGTTTCCAGGAGTGCAGCAAAGAGTGCGCCCGATATTTGTGAATGTATTGGCTCTGCAGGGGGATCCGTGCAGGCTCAGTAAGGGCTGATAAGTCTCGATAAGTCGCCTTACCACGCTGCCCGAGGAAAGGTCCGGGTGGTTTTCCCTGTCCGCTGCCGAACTGCGAGTTATGCGGCAGGCGGAAGGGAGGCCGGAGTCTGTGGGAGGCATGTGGAAATTAAAGACGGCATTGTGGATGTCCTCCAATCCGTGTACCAGGTTCTGGAGATAGTGAAGCAGTCCCTCCGCTGAAGAACACACCGGCGTTTGGCTGTCACTGATCATATTATGATGTGGGGTGAGCGGGGTGATGTCTTCCGGGGACCACACCGCCGTTGATGATGCTCTGATGATTGCCTCGACAAAGGGTGGGTCGTTTCTGCCTGGCACCAAAATGAGGTTTCGTCTTTTTCCCGCCAGCCGCCGGTCTGCCATTTCCAGCCAGCGCTGCAAAGATCGTTTCGCCTCTGTTTCCAGCCGTTTCTGCCTGAGTGCCGGGGAATGTCCAAGTTTGCGGGCTTCTTCCGGGCTGAGCCGACAGGGATAGCGCCCCATCAGTCGCAAATTTTCCTCGTATTGAATAACCTGTTGACGTCCCTTCAACCGGATGACCGTGTTGTCGAATTCGAGGTGGAACGTATTGCCTTTGTCTTCGACAATCGGCTGCAGGTTGGAGCCGAGCAGATTGCCGCTGACGATGAGCGTGTCAATGTCGAACAGGTGCGCTGCATTGAGAAGCTTTCGCCAGCACTGTTCCGATCCTTGAATAGATGCTGTAAAAAAAATGGTATACATGCAACTCGTTATCGCATTTTTTCGGAAACACAGTTGAAGTTGAAAAGACGCGTTTCGCCGCTGATTACCGTGCCGGCAGATGACGCTTAGTCCGACGGGATTATACGCAAAAGATTGTTTAGATCGGTGCCTCTTGCCCGGCGATAACGTCGATAAAGCAATAGTCCTATGGTGCTGAGGACCAGAGAACCGAGAATAAACCAGGCCGAAAGCGGATCATTGGTGCCATATCGGTCATCGCTGATATACAAAACGAATATTACCGCGAAATAGAGAAGTCCCGGCACCCCGCAGACCGTGATCATGGGTACGCCGAGAAGCGTGTAGGAAGAGAGCGGTGATTGTTGGTAAAGGCCCTTGGTTTTCGGCAGGTAGGGAAAAAGCGTACCGGCAAGCGTGCTGGCGGCAAAGGCGATAGACGTCATAAAAGGCATGTTGAGAGTGAGCCGGGAAAAGTCTGTAAAAAAATAGAGCCACCCCATGAGCAGGGAGCCGGCATAACATATGCCTATGGCAATCACCGGCGTTCTCCTGCTTCCGAAGAGGTTGGTCACAAAAGAAGGAAGAAGCCTGTCTTGGGACATGGCCAGCATGACCCGGGTCGACATTACCATGTTGTTGGTGGGCCAGATCCAGAACCAGGCATTGAAGCCAACGGCTATCCACAGCCAGTACCAGGGGCTTGATCCGAGGGCCATCAGAAATAAGCCGGTATGCGGTGGAACGGGGATATGCTGTCCTTGGCCGCTGGCCCAGAGGAAGTTGGCAGAGGTGAAAAATTCGTTGGAAATACGCGAGAGCAGAAGCCACATAAAACCGGCGCAGACAATCAGCGAAAAGAGGTTGCCTCCGAGAAAAATCGCCGCCGAGTTTTTCAGCTTGTGAACGCCGCGGATCTCGCCTGCAAGGGTGCCGGTCCAGGCAATGTACATGAAGGTGTAGGCCAGGGCCGGACCAATGAGAAAACTTGAACCGACACTGGTCTCGGACAGTGGCTCCGCCGAATATCCCAGTTCCGCCGCTCGTTCCAGAATCTTGTGATAAGCGTCGTTATCACCCCACTGCAACACGGTTCCCATGAACTGGTTGAATCCGTTCTGGAATTCGGCGGCGCTGGTAAAAAAGAGCATGACCATCCAGGAGGCGAGGGCGGTCAGACCGATAAAAAAGCTGATACGCTGTAAACGCGCATAAAAACTCATCCCCAGAAGCATCACCAAGGCGGCAAAGCTGACATAGGCGACATAAAACCACCAGGTTCCGATCCGGGTGGAGACGAGAATGGCGATATCCGTCAACCGTGGCATTCCGAAGGCTTCACCAAGGCTGATGAGCAGAGGCGCGATCACCATGGCCGAACCTGGTGCGACATTGGATGCCATATAAAACCAAGGTCCGATCAGCAACGGCGTGAAGATCAAAACGAAGCCCCAGGTCATGCCGAGGGTTCTGGTCTGCCAGATATAGTCACCGCCAATTCTTGGCATCAGGCTGGTCAGCATCGCGTAGACGGTGAAGGTGGGGAGAAAAGCCAGGCAGACCATGATGATGCCCAACGGAATGTTGGCCTTTGGCCAGGGCCAGAGAAGGGAGTAAGTCAGGGCGGCGGCGATGATGATGGAGTTGGCGTAGACGCCGTAGGCGAAGCCGTCAAAGGTTGAAAAGACCCGCCCTTCGTTCGGACAATTGCGGGGGAGATTTTGCTGGCCTGGTGCCTGGTCCATAAAACCTCAAAGTACTCGGTGCCGATTATGGGGCAGAATCGGCAAGCCTGTCTTTCCTCATTACAACAATATCACCTTTGCAGAACCATGAACAAGTTGTATTTGGCAAAGGATCTCCTTGCCGCTGTGTCCCCCGTCGCGCCGGCAAAGAAGTTGGCGGCTGTTGGAGAGACATCTGATTAAGAGGCGCCTTGCTCACCGGTTCTTATTTCGATAGAATATCAACAGGAGCTTGCGATGTTTCCGCCCTTTTCTTTGTTGTCAAAGAGACGGCGGCAGGTGGTTTGCCGAGAGGATAGTCGATGAAGATATATCCGAAAATTTTGTTGATCACCCTGCCGATCATCGTGTTCTCCGTCCTCCTCACCGGAATCATCGCTCATATTATCGCCCGCTCGGCAATCCGTGATGTCGTTGAGGATTCCCTCGCCATGCGTCTGGTTCGGGCCATGTCGATCCTCAGCCAGGCTGAGGCGAATGCTGGCATGAATCAACAAGAGGCCCGCAGGCAGGCTATCTCTTATCTTGAATCGATCGACTTCAACCGGACCGGAAATATCTTTGTCGTCGACGGCAATGGCCGGATTGTGGGGCACCGGGACGAGAATATCAAAGGGATAAGGGTAGGTGAGCGCAACTGGTTTGTCACCATGGATCAGACACGGTTACACAAGATCGAGTTTATTCTCGGGGGCGAAAATCACTGGGGGGTCTATTCATACTTCAAGCCATGGAATTGGTATGTGGTCTGCAACGGTCAGGAAACGGATCTTGCGGGGCCCATTACCACCCTCGGTCAAACGGTACTCGCGCTCGTGCTGTTGAGCCTTGTCGCCGCTTCCCTCCCCCTTCTCATTCTCGCAAGATGGCTCACCGGTCCGATCTCGGCGTTGATGAGAGGGACGGAGAAGATCCGGTCCGGTCAGCTGGAAACCCATATACCCATAACCACATCCGACGAAATCGGAGTGCTGGCGGGAGCGTTCAACGCCACTACGGCGAAATTGCGGACATTGATCACAGACCTTGAGGAGCGCAACGTCCAGTTGAAAAATGAGATCGGCGAGCGAGTCCGTATCCAGGAGAAATTGGCTGAGAGCGAGTTGAAGTACCGCTTGATTTTCGACAATGCCGTGGAGGGAATTTTTCAAAGCGACTATCCGGGGCATTACCTGAGCGTCAACAACTCCTTTGCCGCCATCCTGGGGTATGACTCACCTGGGGAACTCGTACATACGATCAACAATATCGGTGAGCAGGTCTACGTGTTCGCTGAGGACCGGGAAAAATTTTTTGAGTTGGTTGCCTTGCAGGATGTGATCACCGGTTTTGAATGTCAGGTGAAGCGCAAAGACGGCAGCATCGCCTGGATCAGCCTCTCCGCCAGATCGACGAGGGACGATTCGGGCAAGGTTCAACATGTCGATGGCTATTGCGTCGACATCACGGCCCAAAAAAAAGCCGAAGAGGAAAAACTCAAACTCGAGGAACAATTGCGTCAGTCCCAGAAAATGGAGGCGTTGGGCAATCTGGCGGGAGGAATAGCACACGATTTCAACAATCTCCTCCAGGCCATTTCCGGCTACGTACAGTTGCTGCTGTTGCGCAAGACAAGCGATGATCCCGATTTCAAATACCTGGCCGAAGTGGACAAGGCTTCGCTCCGGGCATCGGATCTGATACGACGGTTGCTGACCTTCAGCCGAAAAATGAAGGTTCACCCCGTCAGACTCGATTTGAACCAGACGATAGAAGATATTTGCCGGATGTTGACAAGGACCATTCCCAAGATGATCGAAATCGAGCTGCAGTTGGCAGGTGGTCTTCGGCCACTCACCGCCGATCCGGTCCAGATCGAACAGGTAATAATCAACTTGGTCACCAATGCGGCGGATGCCATGGAAGGCCGGGGAAAGGTGATCATTCGTACGCAAAATTTTCATGCCGATAGTAACCTGCGTAAAAAACATCTGGAGTTGCACTCGGGAGACTATATTCGCCTCAGTGTATCCGACAACGGTACAGGGATGGACAACAAGACGCGAGAGAGAATTTTTGAGCCGTTTTTCACCACCAAGGAGGTGGGTAAAGGTACCGGACTCGGCCTGGCAACGGTGTATGGCATCGTCAAAGGACACCAGGGGCATATCACCTGTTATTCCGAGGTGGATGTCGGAACGACCTTTGACATCTATTTTCCGGTTTCACCAGCGCTGGCCATTGATGACGAAGAGGCTCGGGAAGCCATGGATTTTTCCCTGGAAGGCAATGAGACGATTCTTCTGGTGGATGATGAGAAGCTTATCCTGGAAATCGGTGACGAGATTCTCGGGCGTTACGGTTATACCGTCGTCAAGGCCGATAGCGGCGAGCAGGCCCTGCGGATAGTCGGTGAAAGAGGCGAGGAAATAGACTTGGTGCTCATGGATTTGGGAATGCCCGGTATGGGAGGGGAACAGTGCCTGCAAAAACTCAAGGACCTATCGCCAGACATCAAGGTAATTGTCGCCAGCGGCTACGCCGGGCACAAGATAGCCAAAACTCCCGAACAATTCGGTGCGCTCAGCTTCCTCTCCAAACCATATCGTCTGAACAAACTCCTGTTCGAGGTGCGAAAACAGCTGTCCCGGTAAGGCGCACGCAAGGCCTGCAAAAAGAACGTTTAGACCTCTACTAATGGCTGTGCGTCAGGGTAACGTGATAAACACGATACAGAAAGTTGTCTGACTTACATGGTTTTGTAATTTCATCGTCAGTCTCTCATATTTTGAGTGTTGTCGAAAAGACGAATCGTTTTTCCTGATTGGCAGTGCCGCTGCAACACAGGCTGCGCTCCGGTCGATGTGCAGAAAGCAAACTCATTACCAGCAGTATCCCTGCCTGTTCCAGGCGATGGAAGCCCGCAGGGTGAAGCCCACAGTTACCTGACGATGTGCAGAATCAATGTGAGCACTGCCGACCGCCGGGCTGGTCCCGTCGAAACAATAGTTTGCTGTGCTTGCGTAATGTGATGGGTCAGCGGGTCCCTTGGTGACGTTTATGGTGTAATCGCCATGGGCCATTGCCGGTACCGAGCCAAGCGGAAAGGTAACAGCTGCATCGCCCGCAGCATTTAGCGAGACGGTCTGTGACCGGTTCAACCGACCGTTTCTGATGGCGATGGTGACTTTTCTTCCGCCAAGTCCGTTGTCTCCCTGTACCCTCACCGTCAGTCGATGGTCCGGCATTTTTACCGTCGCGGCAGGTTGCCGCAGAAGGGAGCGGTTGGACTCTTGGCGATGTGTTGCCGCTTCACCCGGTGCTTTGGCTGCCAGACAGAGTGATGAAAGTGGAAATAACAGTGTTACAAGTACGGCAGCGGACCATAAAAACAGATTTTTCATAGCATCTCTCCCTCCCGGTTAATAAGGAAACTACACGTTTCATACTCCGTTGTGACCTAGGGACGTGGGGATAACAAAGACTTTTGTCTCTCTGTGCCCTTCCTGCAGTAATCAGTGCAGACCAGTAACAGAAAGGTTCAATTATTTTTTGACGCTCTTGTGGTGGTAATGCAGTGTGCCCGCGGCCGGTGTCAATACCCCCGGGTAAAATCGATCCGGTGCTCAAGCGGCCGGCCAGCCAGATAGCGCCGATAGTTGTCGCAGAAGATTACCGCGATCTGGTCGGGAAAAGAGAAAGCGGCTATGTGAGGGGTGATGATTGTCCGCGGCGCGTCCCACAGGGGGCTGTCCTCGGGGAGCGGTTCCTGTTCGAACACATCGAGAATTGCCCCGCCGATACTGCCGCTGTGCAGGGCAGCGCACAGATCGTCCGGCTGGACGGCGGAGCCGCGGCCGACATTGAGCAGTACACTGTCGCGCTTCATCATGTCCAACTCGGTTTTGCCGATGAAATGCCTGGTTGCCGGCGTTGCCGGCAGAACCAGTACGAGATAGTCGAGAAGGGGCAGGAATTCGGCGCGCTCGGCGGGGAGAAAAACGCGCTCGACATGGTCGACCTCGCCCCTGCTCCGTTTCATACCGAGGACACGCATACCGAACGATTGAGCGGTCTTGGCAATGGAGCGGCCGATAGAACCGAGACCGACGATGCCGATGATCAAACCGTTCAGGCCCCGATAGGCAACGGGGTGCCACTGGTGGTTCAGCTGTTGCTGAAAGATGGTGAATAGATGGCGTTCACGGGCGAGGATATAGGCCATGACATATTCGCTGAGCAGCGGGCCGTGAACGTTTTTCACACCGGTCAGCAGGTAATCGGTCCGCAGCCCGGGGGCCAGCAGGGCATCGACCCCGGCGAAGGTCGATTGAACCCACTGAAGCCGTTCGGCCCGGGGAAGCACGGCGGCAACCAGATCGGGTCGTCCGAGGATGATGTCGGCAGCCGCTGCGGCTGCTAAGGCAGAAGAGCGGTCGCCGGCGGTAATGATGTCGAGATCTGCGAGGCATTGTTGTTGGACGAGCGTTTTGTAGCGTGCGGCGTCGCTGTCGAGAATGAGCAGGGTCTTCATGGCTCGGAGACAGGCGGCTGCCGGCGGTGGCTTGGGGCAAGCGTTGCTGTCGGATCGACGGGGGGAAGGGGGGGGGCGTTTTTTCATGGCAGCTCCGAGGGTCATCCAAAGTCACTCTCATAGATACCAGAGTCAGGCATCAATTGTCGAGTACTTGGCGAATCTTGAGCCCCATACCGGTCCGCGAGAACGGTTTCTGGATAAAGTTGATATCATCGCTTAAAACTCCTTTATGAGCGATGACGTTGGGGGTATAGCCCGACATGAAGAGAATCTTCAGGCCTGGCAGGCGCTGAGCCAGCAGATGTGCCAGTTCTTTGCCGTTCATCCCCGGCATGACCACGTCGGTGAGCAGCAGGTCGATGGATTGTTCGTTGTGCTCCACGAAGGGGATGACCTCGGCAGGCGTTGCTACCGGCACAACCTGATAGCCCAGCCTGGTCAGCATCATGGTGGTCATGTCCCTGACTCCTTTATCGTCCTCCACCAGCAAGATGGTCTCGTTTCCGGTGATGCTCGGCAGGTTTTGTCTTTGTTCCGGTGGTGACGATGTATCTAACGGCCGGGCGGGGAAGTATAATTTGAATGTCGTGCCTTCGCCGGGTTCGCTGTAGACATTGATAAAACCGTTATTCTGTTTGACGATGCCGTACACGGTGGACAATCCGAGACCCGTTCCGTGTCCCTGTCCTTTGGTGGTAAAAAACGGCTCGAATATTTTTTCCAGGTGCTCACCGGGGATGCCGCAGCCGTCATCGCTGACGGCCAGCATGACAAATGTTCCCGGATGAAACCCGGCATGCCTGGCACAATAGTCTCCATCAAAGTCGATGATTGAAGTCTCGATGGTAATTTTACCATGGTCGATGAGTGCATCTTTGGCGTTGAGGCACAGGTTGGCCAGGATCTGGTCGATCTGTATCGGATCCAGCATGATCGGCGGCAGGTCGGCGGCGGGGACCCAGCAGAGATCGATGTTCTCTCCGATCAGCCGCTGCAGCATTTTCAGCATGCCGTCCACGGTTTCGTTGAGATCGAGCAGCACCGGCGCGATGGTCTGTTGGCGGGCGAAGGCAAGCAACTGCCGCACGATCGTCGCCGATTTCTCCGCCGCATCCAGCACGGTGCTCAATTCCTTGTGCAGCGGCTCGGAAGGGGAGACCTGGGCCAACGCCATATCGGTGTAACCGATGATGACGCCGAGGATGTTGTTGAAGTCGTGGGCGACGCCGCCGGTCAGGCGGCCGACGGCTTCCATTTTCTGTGCCTGTTGCAGCTGCCTTTCCAGCAATAATTGCTCGCTGATATCTCGCTTGACACCGACATAGTTGACGATTTCACCCTCGGGGGAGAAAATGGGCGAAATGGTCGCTTCTTCGGTGTACAGGGTTCCGTCTTTCTTTTTGTTGATCATCCGCCCCTGAAATGTCCGGCCGCGGGCAATGGTCTGCCACAGTTCTCGGTAAAAGGAATCGTCGTGTTCACCGCTTTTCAGCAGACGCGGATTCCGGCCGATTGCTTCGTTGCTGGAATAGCCGGTAACATCGGTAAAGGCCGGATTGACGAACTCTATCGTGCCCTGGCGGTCGGTGATGACGACGACATCTTTGGTTTGCTGGACGGCGGCGACGAGTTTTTCCCGTTCCGTTTCCGTTTCCCTGGTCTTTTGATGGAGCACCGCTTGATCCATCCGACGCCGCTCGGTTATGTCGACGAGCATGACCATCACGCCGGTCAGGTGATGGTCCGGGTCGATAATCGGCGTTGCGAAATGATCGACAATGATGGTCCTGCCGGTGTTGTCGAGATGTTCCCGTTCGGAACGGGTCGTTTGGCGGGTCCGATAGACCTGCTGAACCGGACATTCATGACAGACCCGGTGTTCGCCCGTGGTAAGCGAGTAGCAGTGCTTGCCGACACAATCATCACCATAGACCGAGCGGGCTTTTTGGTTGCACGCAACGATACGGTACTCCAGATCAAGCTCCCAGATGGTAATATCCAGGAGATCAAGCAGGTTCAGGAAAGCGTCGGCTAACGGCTGATGCCGGTGAGGGGTACGCGGCACGTCGTGGGTGGGTGACATCACGATGTCGCTTTTGTTCATTGGCTCTGGACCGCCGGGGATGCTGAGATTTCTAACCCGTATCAAGCAAGTAGAACCATAACACAATGTGATAGCTTCGTGTTGCCAAAAGATTGCCGGTATTTTGCCAGCTATCACCTGGTAATAGACGGTTCTGATCAGGAACGGGCGTTTCTCAGAAAGGTTTGCAGATTGATATGTGAACCATGCAGGTTCAGCTTTTTTCTCATATTATCGCGATGAAAAAAGACCGAGCGCGGGCTGAGCCCGAGAATCCCGGCGATCTGTTTGCTGGTTTTTCCGGCCTTGACAAGATCTGCTACTTCCACTTCCCGGGGTGACAAGAGGTGATAGGTGGAGGCGGCGGAACGCTCGAAAGGAAGCAGGCTTTCACGGGTATTCTCTTTGATGATCTCAAGGATGGTGAGAAAATCGGTTCTTCCTTGGTACTGCTTGATTTTTTCATAATAAGGGAAGACCAGTTTGTTGAAATTCTCCTGGACCTGCTTGAAGACCTTGTCCTTTTCCGCATCCCGGTTTTCGATCATGACATTGAGGGCGATATTGGTGTGTTCCAGTTTGGTCACTGTCGCTCGCAGTTTGTGGTAGGCGTCCTCCTTATCCAGACGGATCTGCATGACCGGGGCGATGAATTGTGCCAGTGATTCAAGACGGTCTTGGTCTTCATCGGTAAAACCGTCCTCTTTGTTGGCCAGGGCAATCATCCCCACCAACTCGCCGGCGACCAGCAGGGGGACCAGCAAGGCGTTACGCAGTCCGACGTGTCCTTCGGGAGGGATCAGGCCGCTGTTTTTTCGGATGGTGCGGCGTTGCCGCAGCGCATCTCCCCAACTCCCGCCCCAGGTTTCTTTGGGAAAGGTGATGCTTTTTTCGGGGATACTGCATCGCTGCCATATCTCCTGGATCATGGACGGGCACTGGAGATCTCCCTGTTCGTCGAGATGACCGATAAAGCCGAATTCGGCGGAGAAGACACGGCGCAGCAGGGACAGAATGTCATTGAACAACGCTTCGTCTTTTGAAGCCAGAAACAATTGAGCGATTTCTTTCTGGCATTTCAGGTATTCATAGGACCGTTTCACGGCCAATTCCGCTTGATGGCGGGCCGTGACATCAAGGCCGATACCGTCCCAGACGACGGATCCGTCAACGGTTTGCCGAGGTGATGCGGTAGCGGCGATCCAGACGGTCTCACCGCCCGGCTTGAGCAGCCGGTGTTCCAACTCGTACGTCGTCAGGGTTGCCGCCGAATGATGGATCGCGGCATATGCCTGGGTTCTGTCCGGTTCGGGAATGCGGTCAAACAGGCACGAGGCATCGGCGATAATGTCTGCTGCCGGCAGGCCGAGGATCCGGTCGCTGTTGGCGTTAATGTAGGTAAAGCTGAATTCGCCGTGCGGTGCCAGTCTGAATTGATAGGCGGTACCCGGCAGATTGTCGACGAGATTTCGATACTGCAGCTCCCTTTCCCGCAGCTGTTCCTCCGCCGCCGCTTGTTCGGTTATATCGGTGACAACAGCCAGAAATCCGGCTACCTTCCCGTTAACGATATACGGGTGATAGTTGGCCCGAAACCGGCGACGGTCGCCATCCGGCAAGACCAGAGTGGTTTCGTAATCCTGTGTCTCACCTGCAAGAGCGGCCTGGTGGCGGTCGGCAACGGCCCGGTAGGCCTGCTCTCCCATGACTTCGAGGGGATGACGGCCGATGATGGCGGCTGCATCCACCTGGAAATAGCGTTCGTAGGTTTTATTCGCCAGCCGATAGGTGTTATTTTTGTCGATGTAGCAGACGATCTGCGGTAACAGGTCGAGCAGACTCTTCTGAAAGGCGATTGTCTCACCGAGTGTGCCGATCTCTTGCCTGAGGATCCGGCATGAATGGTCCACGACGGCACTCTGCTCCTCCAGGCGCCGGACGGACTGTTCTAATTCCTGGTAGCTTGGTTTCGTCATGATTCTCCACCACCGGCTTTTTGCGTGAGCTTCCACCGACAAAGTAGTGTTTAATTGGCTGGTAATCAATAAAGGAAAAAGAGGGCGGCGGCCTTCAGGCCGCACCGCCGAAAAATCGATGCAGCAAAGCGAGTAAACACCCGGCAGGGCGGAAGTCGCACAGGATGTTGCCTGCCCGATCGATCGTATGTCGCTCATCAAACCGCTTCGGGCGCTGCTTGTCAAATTCGCGCGGGGAAGTATCTCGGCGAACCGGGGAATAAGGAGCGGCAACGACGGATCATCATGGATGGTCTGGAGGCACTCGGGACGATGACCGAACCGGGGAGCATCAAGGAACCGCCGTACCGGTGGAAGCGGCCCGATCTTCTATAACCACCCTGACCGGGTGCCACAACGAACAGTGAAAATCTCCAGCGCAACCGTCAGTGCTGGTCGGCTCTCCTTCCACCTGCTGCGCCTCGGCCGATAGAGCGGCGGGACAGGCCGCTGCGGAAGGGACAATGAGACGAGTTTTTGGTAATTGGATCTAAAATGGAGACACAACAGGCGAGAACCTTCTTTGCCAGGGATCGGTTTGCCGCGCTGGCAGGCATCGAGATCGTCGAAAGCGGCCCGGGTCACTGCACGGCCCGCATGATCATCGGAGACAAACACCTCAATGCGGCGGGAGTCGTTCAGGGCGGGGCGATCTTCACCCTTGCCGATCTCGCCTTTGCCGTGGCCTCCAACAGCCACGGTCAACTGGCCCTGGCGATCAACGTCAATATCTCCTTTCTCGCCGCGGTGTCTTCCGGGACGTTGTCTGCAACGGCAACCGAAGTCTGTGATCCGAACCGGATCGGCGCCTATGACGTGCTGGTCACCGACGAGTGGGACCGGGCGATCGCCCGGTTTAACGGGTTGGTCTACCGCAAGCAGCAGAAACTGCAGCCGGCTGCCCCCTGAACAACGGTGCTCCCGCCATTCTTGCGGGCTCGGCGGCCGGAGCGGAACCTCTGTTGCGAGGGCGGAGCCCGCTGGAGCAGGACCTGATGCGACCGGCGGGCAGACAGGAAGAGCCGCACAATCCGCCGACCTGCGCTGTGCCGCCGCTTCGGGCGCGGACTCGATGCGGCGGCAGTAGGCGGCAGGATGGTTACTTGTCGGCCAATACCTCCAGGCTGATAAAGATCTCGACATCTTTGCCGACGACGCCGAGATCGTAAAACTTACCGCTGCCGACGCCGTATTGCAGCCGGTCAATGGTGAGGCTGCCATTGAACCCGGCGACTTGCTTACCCTTTGCGGTCGGGTGATCCTTGATCCCGGCCAGGGTCAACGGAAAGCTCAATTCGTGATCGGAGCCCTTAACGGTGAAGGTACCGGTGATTTGGTAGACGCCGTTGCCGGCATCGGTGATCGATGTCGAGCGAAAACTCATCAGCGGATAGCTGCCGGCATCGAAAAAATCGTCCGATTGCAGGTGCTTGTCGCGTTTGGCGACGGCGGTGTTGATCGAATCGACGTGGATGTCGAAGACAAAACTGCTGTCGGCAAGGTGTGCCGGATCAAAATGAATTTGCCCCGAAAATTCGTCGAAGTGTCCTCGAACCTTCGAGTAAATGTGATCGACGCTGAAATAGAAATTGGCGTGCGGCTTGTCGATCTCCCATTGCCGGGCGGCTGCTGCGGCCGTGCTGGTGGCGCCAAGCGCGAAGATAACGGCGATCAGTGTCCAAATCCTGTATATTTTCATGATGATATCCTCACGTTGAGGGTGCGGGGTAAGACCTTCTCCTCCGGCAGCGCACCAGGCTGCTGCCGTTAGGCAGACGATAAGGTGCGATTGCCGAATGACAAGCCGGTGCGCGATCCTATCTGCGCCGACGCGTAGCGAGACGACGGCTGAGGCGGACGGCCAGTTGGATCGCCAGGGTGGTGCCGACCACGCCGGCAACCCAGAGGCGGGGAACGGTCTGGTCGAATGTTTCACTGACAAAGAGCAGGTGCACCGGTGCCAGCAGCAGGATGCACCAGGCAAGATACCGGTGTATGGTGCGCCAGCGCTGGTAGGCCAGCCGCCACCGTTCCCTGATCCAGGAATAACCGGCCTGGATAAAGAGGATCGTCAGCAGGCCGCCGCCGATCATTTCCGGCCAGAACTTGTAGCCGATCGGCAGGTTTTTCAGCCCTTCGGGCACGAGAATCAGCAGAACATGGGCTCCGGCGAGCAGCACGATCAACGCGGCGCCTCGTCGGTGCCAGCGCAGCAGCGACGCTGCGCCGAAGGCCTGCTCGAGCAGTTTCGGCCTGAGGCCGACGATCGACTGGGCACAGATCAGGGTCACCGCCAGCAGACCGCAGATTTTGCCGGCCCGGAGCAGCGTCTTGTCCAGGCCGATCTTGTACCACATCGTTGTCGATTCGTAGGCGAACGGCAGGGCGATGCCCGTTCCGGCCGCGCCAAGCAGCAGGGCGAAAAGGGTCAGCCTGGTGAGGCGCTGATCGTGGGCGGTGGGTGTCGTCCGGCTGTTTCGAGAATCCGTCATCTTCCTGTCCAGGTATCGTTTGCCGACCGTGCAAGACCGACTCGACCTGCGCCGGGCAGTTTTCAACTCTGTGGAGGTACGCGGCTAATGTCTGAGTGAGCGATCTGTCCGGAGCTCATCGTGCTTCAATGGACAATAATACCGGTAGGCCGATAATAAAGGTCGCATCGCTGTGAACCACAAAAGTCCTGCTTGTGCCTTGTTCGACGATCTCGAAACATATCAGCTTGCCGGGATCCATGGACGTTGGAAAAGTTTTGTCAGCTCGGAGGGCCGGCCGATTTTCCTGAAGGAGAAGCAGTTTGGAAACAGTTGCCTGCCTGCTGGTAATCGGTTAAAAATTCGAGGGCTTTTCCCGGCTGACCGGGATTCGTCTTCATGGAATGGCGGTGTGATGGGACAGGCGGCCGGGGCGCATGCCATTGCTGCAGGGGGGTGACCATCACAGGTAACCGCATCCAGAATAGCGAGTATACCCGGCGCATGATGATTATCCCAAACGTCCAGTCGGGCCGCAGTGTCGGCATCCTTGTTTTTTCCCCTGATCGTCGTTAGTTGGTTCGATGACGGTCTTCACCTTTCGCGCAGCATGCAGATAACAATGAATGATCAACCACATGTTGTTAGTATTTTTGAAGTTGCCTCACCAGAAAACTTTGACGAGCAGCGATATGTTTCCGCCAACAAAGATGTTCGAACGGCGATCGAAACAGGGAGCTTTGTCGATGGCTGGCAGCATTTCAAGAAACATGGCCGGAAGGAGAGGCGCAAACAGTATTGTGATGACTACCTGAGATCCTTGCGCGTGATGCGGGAGAGAAAGCTCCAACGCATCGCAACCATCCTCAGGGAGGATATCGATATCGCGATGACGCCTGATGGCATCTATGATTATCGCGGGGGAGATCGCAAAGAAACATTTGGCTTTTCTGAAACCGCAAACATTTCCTCCAATGCCTATGACGAACTCCCTCTTGGCGTAATCCGCCAGTTTCCGCACGGCTTGATCCTGGATTGCGGCGCCGGTTATCGTCCGGAGTATTATGAAAATGTCGTTAATTACGAGATCGTTCCCTACCAGACGACCGACGTTCTCGGTTTTGCCGAAGATCTGCCTTTTGCCGATGAGAGTTTTGACGCTGTTTTTTCGTTTGCCGTGCTGGAACATGTCAAATACCCGTTTATTGCTGCCGATGAACTGTGCCGAGTTCTCAAGCCGGGTGGAATTCTGGCTGCGGGCGCGGCCTTTCTCCAGCCGATACATGGGTATCCGCACCATTATTTCAACATGACGAATCTCGGGCTCCGGGTCCTTTTTGAAGAGTCGGTTGACATTACGAGACAATTCGTCAATCCGGGCACTGGCCCGATGGTGGCCTTGTCCTGGTTTCTTCGGGAATGGATGAAGAATCTGCCTGCTGAATCGCAAAAAAAATTCAGGAAACTGAAAGTGGCGGATATCCTGGCCCAGCCGCCCGAGGCTTTTTCCGGGGAAACATTCGTTGCTGATCTGAGCGAGGAAGCCAATTTTCAACTGGCTTGTGCCACCAGAATGATCGGCCAGAAAAGGATCAAAGTCGTTACGGCGGGCAATTCCAGCGAAACTCCTTGAAGGGGACGCCCTCCCTGCGACTTACTCGACGATAATCGAACCGAGCCATTTGACCCAGTCGCTGCCCTCCCTGCCGCCGGCCACGACGCCGATTTCATTGATCGTTGTGACTTCCCGTCATGGATCTAGGATGAGTCGGGATCGCCCTCCTCCAGCGCGGCCAGCTGGTCCTCGTCCAGGCCGAAATGGTGGCCGATTTCATGGAGGAGCGTGTCGTAGACAACATCAAAGACACTCATTTTGTCCTCCTTTGCCCAGAATTCTATCGGCCCCTGGTAGAGCAGGATTTCGTCGGGCAGGCTGCCGCTCATGTCGATGCTGCGTTCATCCAGCGGGAGCCCGCGATAAAGACCGAGCAGATCGAACCTGGACTCCAGGGCCATGGCCGCCATGGTCTCGTCGTCGGGCCAATCTTCGATCACGAACACCACATTGTCGACCTTGTCGAGCAGGAGTTTCGGCAAGGCCTCGAAAACGGTTTCGGTCAGGTCTGCAAAATGGGCTCGGTCCATGAAACGTTTCACCGTTGGCGCTTGTCTGTGGTCGGGTCACATCAGCCTAGCCGACCGGCCCACTGCAAGGCAACAGATTTCTCGCGGTGGTTGCCGGTTGGACCGAGTCGGTCCGCGTGATTTCCATGAGATGTCGCTGAGTCCGTTGCCGAGGGGAGATGAGTGGGGCAGATAGTGAAGGGGAGGATGCGCGAGCTGCTCAGGTGGAGATGCATTGAAGGCGCAACGAGGCAGGCATCGATCCTTGATGTCCGCCTCGTTGCGCGGTATTGATTGACGGCGTTCGGTTGTGATTATCTTCTGCCGATACCACCGCCGGAATTGCCCCTGCCGGAGTTGCCCGGCCCGTCGCCCCCCCTGCCGGAGTTGCCCGGTCCGTCGCCGCCCCTGCCGGAGTTGCCCGGTCCGGCGCTTTCGCTGCCGGAGTTGCCGAGGCCGGCACTTCCGCTGCCGGAGTTGCCCGGTCCGTCGCCCCCCCTGCCGGAGTTGCCCGGTCCGTCGCTACCCCTGCCGGAATTACCCGGTCCGGCGCTTTCGCTGCCGGAGTTGCCTCGGCCGGCAGAGCCAATACCGCTCGTACCGGGACCGGCTCCACCGGGTCCCACGCCGATTCCCTGGCTGCCGCTTGCCGCACTGCGGCCGACGGCGGAATTGCCAGGGCTTTCCGTCCGTCCGCCGGCGACTCCCGTGCCCGGCTGCGAGATACCGCCCAACGCTCCGGCGGCGGAAACTTCGCTCGCCCGGGCCAGGCCGATACCTTTCTCCGGTGAATTTTTCCCCCTGGCGGCCACTCCGAGCCCCGGGGCGGCGGCCGCAGCGGCGCTTCTTTTCGTTGCCCTGGCGATTTCCGCGGCCGGACCGGCCCTTTCGGTTGACGAAACGGCTTCGTCGTCGGATGAGTCGGCCGGGTCAAGGTCTGCTTGTTTTCCGGGGCCGAGCCCGAGAACTCCCGGGTGTACCCCGAGTTCGTGGGCGATCTGCCCCCATCCCATGCCGCTTTGCCGCATGGCTTGAATCTCTTCGCCAAGAATGCCGGCAAGCGCGCCGACCTGTTCGGCATAGGCACTTCTTGCTTCGGCAAGGGTCTGGGTGGCGACATCGAGAGCACTCTCCAGAGCCTCGATATTGGCATCCGGATCATCAACAGCGGCTTGATAGGCGTCGTTGGCCTCGTCGAAGGCTTCCCGTGCCGTCGCAAGGTCGTCGGCCGCCGCCTGGGTTTCTTCATTCGGCTGCAACGCGGCGGCCTCGGCGAGTTGTGCGGCGTGCATGGCCTGGGCCGGGTTGCTGTAGGCGGGTTGCTCGTCAGAGTCCGTTGCCTGGTCCGCATCGTCGATTGCCAGGGCAATTGACGACAGGCCACCGACGAAAACGGCGATCAGCAGTCCGGTGAGTAACTGTTTTTTGGTTATCATATCGATACCTCCTGTTTGTTTTGAGTGGCTGTCATAGTGCCAAAGAGAAGCAGGCTCTCGGCAAGCTCCGTGCCGCCGGGTCCCGTTATGGCGAATAGTTCCGGAACGTCGAACCAGCTGACCTTGATTCTGCCGGTGAGCGGGGTGTCGGAATGGGCGGCGATGAGTTTCTTGATTGCCAGGGCCTGACGGCGGGCGCGCTCGAGATCGCCGGCGTAAAACGTTGCCACCTCGAGTGTCAATCGCTCGTTTTTCTCGAGAAAATCGGCGAGCACGGCCACCTCCTGTCGCTTATCATCGATCGTGGCGTCTGGGGAAAGCAGGGCTTCCTGTCTGATGATCAGGGTGCGGGGCCCGATCTGATACGAGCGGTAGGAAAAGTCGCCGTATGCGTTGAGCCGTTCCACCGCGCGAAAGGCCTGACTGCCGAAACGCTGGGTCTGCAGGTAGTGTTTCCAGGAAGCCATCTCCTTGGCAACCAGATTCATTTCCCGATAGATCAGGCCGCTGTTGTACCAGGCGATGGCTGTGTCGGGAGCGAGGGACTGCACGGTTCGATAGGTGTCGAGTGCTTCTTCGAGCCTGCCGTTGCTGAGGTAGTGGTGGCCGAGATTGACGAGCAGGGTCGACGATTCGGGTGCCTGCTTGAGTCCGCGCAGGTAGCTTTCCCGTTCCTGGTCGAGATTGCCGTTTTTCCAATGGGCAATTCCTTCCCAGAGGGCATAGTCGGGGTTGTTCGGGGCGAGGGCGGCGGCCCGTTGCAGCAGGGCCAGGCTCTCTTCGTGACGGTGAAGCTCGAGCATCCCCCGGCCGATCAGATAAGCTGCCTTTGCATCGGCCAAAAGCAGCGACGAAGAGAGCGCGTCTCCGGCGATCGGGGCGTGGTTCCGTGGCGTCGGCCGGTCCGGTGGCCAGATGAACAGCGAAACGCTGCAGACCAGGATGATCAGGCAGGCCGCGGATAACGGCCGGAAGGTCAGGTGAATCGGGGCGGTAAAGAAAAGACCGAGCCGCCGGAACAGGCCGGGGCGGCGGGTGGCGATCCTCGCCAGTACCGCCTCGCTCAGGCCGGCAGGCGGTGCCTGCAGTGGCAGCCGGCGCAGTTGAGCGGCCAGCTGGGCGCTTTGGCGATTATCCGGTGTTTTGTCTGTATTCACGATTGTGCTGCTCCATTAGTTTTCCCAGCTCCGTGAGCGAGCGCTGCACTCTCATCTTGACCGCGCTTTCCGATAGGTCGAATATTTCCGCCAAGTCCCGGATAGAACAATCGTGCCGGTATCGAAGGATCAGCAGCTCCCGTCGATCAGCCGGCAATACCTGCAGCGCCGCAGCCAGCCCGTCGATTTGCTGTTTTGTTTCCAAAACCCGCTCCGGAAGGGTCTCCGGAGCCGCGTCGTCAGGCCGATATCCGTGATCGGCCTGACGGTGGGCGCGCCGTTTCCGACTCCAGTCCCTGGCGTGGTTGAGCGCCATGGTGTAGAGCCAGGAAAAAAAACGATGGTGCTGCCGATATTGTCCCAGCCGTTCATAGGCCCGGCAAAATACGTCCTGGGTCAGGTCGGCGGCATCATCGGCCGATCCGCTGAAACGGTACATCATGTTGAAGATCTGCACCTGGTATCGATCGACCAACTCGGCGAATGCTTCGCTGTCGCCGGCACGTATCAGCTTGACGAGCTGGTTGTCGGAGAGATCCATGGTGTTGTCCGTTTATAATGATAAACGTCCAGCGGGGCGAGTCGTCACAGGGAGAGGTGCAAAAAAAAAAAGAGAATTGATGCAGTAGTACTCCAAAAGTCACCGCTTGATGGGGACCATGAAGAAGTCGATGGATTCTTCGATAGCGATTTTCTTCTGTTTGATCTTCACTTCCCGGGGGACATCGAACCAACTGATGCCGATCCGTTCGGGCTCGATTGCCGGAAACTCCCCGAGCAGAAAGTTTTTCACCGCAACGGCACGGCGATGCGCCAGATCTTTGTTGTTGAGCTGGTAGGCGAGGATCTGAAGCGATTCGTTGCGCCGATTCTCGGTGATCGTCCCGATCAGGTGGAGCGAGTCGTGGCTGGCGGGGTGCAGGCGCGCGGTAAAGGGGACGAAGTGGATTTTTTCCATGGTGACGGTGCGGGCGCCCAGGCGATGGTTGCGGTAGGAAAAATCGCCCAGAGCGTTGAGGTATGACGTTGCCTGGCGGGCGTTTGATCCGGCCGGATAAAGGGCGAGGTAGTACTGCCAGGCTTTTTTCTCTTCCGCGGATCGGCCGAGTTTATTGAGAATCAGGGCCCGGTTATAAAGGGCCGCGGGATGTGCCGGTTGAATATGCAGAGCACGGGCATAAAGCTCCAGGGCCTTTGGGTAATCTTCGGCCGCCAGTCGATTGTGGCCGAGGTAGAGCAATGACTGCAGGTGTTCGGGGTCTCGTGCCAATGCCGCCCGGTAGTGCTGTTCCTCCTCGTCGGCATCGCCGACCTCGCCGGCGGCGAGGCCGGCCCAGAAGTGATAATCGGCCTGTTGCGGGTCACGTTTGACGGCTTCACGCAGGTGCACGAGCCCTTCTTGGTGGTCACCGGCGAGGAGCAGGAATCTTCCATAGTAGTAGCGAGCTACGGCGTTATCCGGGAAGCGCGCCACTTCCTGGCGAAAGCTTGCAACTCCCTGTTCGTACCTGTTCGTCTGCAGAAAATAGTCACCTTTGACCGTTTGTCCGATGGTCCTGCCGAAGTCTTTAACGCCGCAGCCACCGAGGACAAAAGCGGCAACGAAGAGCAGCGGCACGGTTTGCCGGAAAAAGAGCCGGACTGATGGGGAGTCTGAGGGAATCATCAACGCTCGTGTTTTTAAGGTTGGCGCCGGCCCGGTTCACCACGGGGATTCAAGCGGAACCGTTGATAATAAGGCGCGTGCATTTCGGTACGGGAGGAGCAGCAAGAAACAACCGAACCTGCTTCCAGGATAACAAAAAATAACGCGAAAGCAAGTGCCTTCAACGTATTGAAATATAACTATTTATACAAAAGAGCAAGAGGATGTTGGTGTTGCTGATCGGCGACAGGACAGCGGTGCGCCGTGAGCGGCACAAGCCGGTTACACCGACATCTGACGGGGGTCGTCAACGATCAATCCGTCCACTCCCATGGCCAGCAGCGAGGCGGTGTCGATCCGTCCCTTCACCGCGTAGGGATAGACTCTGGCGCCGAGTCTCTGCAGGGATTCTACCTGGGAGCGACTGACGACCCGGTGGTCGGGGTGCCAGGAAAAGGCATCGAGCCGGCGAAACCAGTAGAGCAGCCGCTCGTCGGCGGGCAACCCGGAAAGCAGACCGACGGCGATCTTCGAAGACAGCGCGCGGACCCGGCCCAGTACCCGCCAGGCAAAACTGGAGATAAGCACCTCCGTTGCCATCTGCCGCTCGGTCACCATCTCGACGATCTGCCGCTCCACCGCATCGTGCGGCGCCCGCGGCTCGAATGCTTCCGGTTTGATTTCAATATTGACCAGCAGCATCCCTTTGACCGCATCGAGCACCTGCTCCAGTGAGGGAACCGGTTCACCGGCAAAGCGGTCGGCGAACCAGCTGCCGGCGTCAAGTCGGCGCAGCTGCGCCATGGTCAGGGCGTTGACGCGTCCGGTGCCGTCGGTGGTCCGGTCCACCGTGCTGTCGTGGATGACGGCCAGCCGCCGATCCCGGGTCAGGGTGACATCGAGTTCGATCATCCCGGCACCGGCGTCGGCGGCGGCCAGAAAAGCGGTCAGGGTGTTCTCCGGATAACGGCTGCTCAAGCCCCGATGGGCGATATAGAGAGGGCTGGGCAGGCTCTGGTTGATCGGTGTCATACGCGATGCGGCAGGCGGTTTTCTCTGTTTGTTGACTGGCGTGACCCGATCTTTGCAGATAATGGTTGCAGAAAGATGAATTATATGAACAATAATAGAAGGTTTGTAATGCTCGGGGAGGTGTCTGCGGCGAGCGGTCGGCCCGGCTGTCCTCTCCGGCCGCACAAAGCGCGAGGCCGTCTCCATCATACCGGGCCGGGCGGTTCGGTTCAAAGTTTTTCTGGCATCCTATAGTGGTTAAGTGGTTAAGGGGCAGGCCCAGGCGAGCAACCGCTGCTGATCGCGGCCCATAGATTCATTCAGATGGTGAGGAATCGCACATGAAAGACTGGAAAAAGAGCTGGTTTGGCCTTGGTCTCGGTGTGGCACTGGTGTCCGGATCAGTTGCCGCAGCCGCCGGCAACGCCGCGGAGCTGTCGGCAGGTTCAGCTGCGCCCGCCTTCTCACTGTCCGCCGGCACCGAATTGATGGCCGGGGAGACGCTCTACCGGATCGGTTATCCGGCGGTCGACACGAGGGGCGTGCGCTACGATGGGTATTTCCCTTTGAGTGAACTGGAGTGGCCGCTCGATGTCTGGCTGGCCAGGGTCGACGGGGCCGCTGTCTTCAGTGATCAGTGGCGGGGGAAAATCAGCATCAAGAAAAATATCAGTACCCCGGACGATGAAATGATCGATTCCGATTGGCTGACACCGACTAATCCGGCCCTGCTTGATGTCTACTCGGAGTTTTCAATCAGCAGTTTTGATGCGCTGATCGTCGATGCCGATATCGAGTGGCTCTTTTTGCGACGGCAGGCGGTCTCCCTGTTTGTCGGGGCCGGTATCGTCTATCAGAACTTCGATTATGAATCAAAGCTGATCTACCAATACAGCCCGTCGGGGCTTGAAGGCTTCGATTTCACCGGCGATGGACGGGTCGGCATCACCTACGAGATGACCTATTCCATGCCGTACCTGGCCGTCGGCGCCGATCTGCAGCCGCTTCCGGAGCTTGAGCTGGCGGCCCGCCTCGCCTACTCGCCGATCGTTCAGGCGGAGGATACCGATCGCCACCTGCTGCGTGAGTTCGGCGGCAAAACCTCCACCGGCGACATGGAAGGAACGGCCTGGCTGGTTGATCTGTCCGGCAGGTATCACCTCACTTCGGCCCTGTCGGTCGCGGCGGGTTTTCAGTATCTGCAGATCGAGGTTGACGGCGATCAATACCAGCAATACGGCATCGGCATCCCGATCGGCACTCTTTACCAGGAAGCGGAAAGCACCCAGACCTCGGCCTATCTCTCCGTCGGATATCGGTTCTGATGCGGCTCGGTACGTTATCGGAAAGGCCAACCAGGTTATGTCAGCCTCGGCCCTGGCGGTTGTCGGTTAGGCAAACGGAGCCTGGATCCGGTGATTCGATGCCGGCGAGCTTTCTTCAGGGATGAATATAATTATAGTGTTCAACGGGGAGGCGGCAGCATCCGGTACCGTCCGATAACCGCGCTATGCCGCTCTCTGTCGGCAGGACGGCGTAACGGCCTTCCTTCCCGGCAAACAGGTTCCTGAAAGGCGTGAGCATGGCACAGAACAAGGACTATCCGGCACAGACCCGCACAGCGGAGGTTGCGAAACGATCCTCGAGAAAAGAGATCGCTTCTTTTTTAAAGACTGCCGGCGACATAGATCCGGCTCGCAGCGGCCGGCTGGTTTTCGCGCTGGATGCCACGATGAGCCGGCAACCGACCTGGGACCGGGCCATGACCATTCAGACCTCGATGTTCGATGCGGTGGGCAAGGCCGGCGGTCTGGCGGTGCAGCTCGTCTATTTTCGCGGTTTTGGCGAATGCCGGGCCTCGAAGTGGGTGGTCAACGCCGCCGCATTGCGCAATCTGATGACCGGTATCGACTGTCGTGGCGGCCACACCCAGCTTCTCAAAGTCCTCGGCCATGTCCAGCGCGAAACGCAGGAGACGCGGGTCGCCGCGCTGGTGTTTATCGGTGACGCCCTGGAAGAAGACGCCGACCGGCTCTGCCGGAAAGCCGGTGAACTCGGTCTGCTCGGGGTGCGCTGCTTTTTTTTTCAGGAGGGTCGCGATACCGTCGTGGAGCGGGTGTTTCGGGAAATGGCCCGTTTGACCCGCGGCGCTTATTTTCGACTCGGCCCCGATTCCGCCCGGGAACTTGCCGAATTGCTCGCGGCGGTCGCCATCTACGCACAAGGAGGCCTGCCGGCATTGGCCGACAGCAGCAGGCGGGAAGCGCGCCGGTTGCTGACGCAGCTTGGCGGCTGATCCGCGGTTCAGGCAGGTTGATTGTCCTATGATCGTGTATATTCCCCTGCTCCTGGTCCTGCTGCTCTTTCTGGTCGGCTGGTTCATTCTCTCCCTGCCGCCGGAAAAAAGTGCCGCCGTGATCGTGTCGCTGTTGCCGTTGTCGGTGGCGGTTTTCGGTGTGCTGCTGACCCTGCTCGGCCGCGGCGTGATCGGCGTGCCGTTGACGCTTATCGGACTGTCCTGGTGGCAGCGCAAACGATCGGTGCACCGTGCCGCCGGGGGCGGGGGCGGGCAGCGGTCGCGGGTGCGGACCAATGGTCTGGAAATGGAGCTGGATCACGACACCGGCGCGATGGATGGCTGGGTGACCGGCGGGCGGTTTGCCGGGTCGCGGTTGTCGCTGCTCGATCGGGACGATGTGCTTGCCCTCTATGCCGAGTTGTCCGCCGATGCGGAAAGCCGGGCCGTGCTCGAGGCCTATCTCGACCGCCGCTTTCCCGATTGGCGCGGGGATGCCGGCGCCGGGAGCGGGCATGGAGAAAGCGGTGGCGACGGGTCTGAGCGGATGAGCCGGGAAGAGGCCTACCGGATCCTCGGTCTGCAGCCCGGAGCCGGCAGCGAGGAAATCCATCGGGCCTGGCGGCGGATGATGAAAAAAGTGCATCCCGACAGCGGTGGTTCGGCCTTTCTGGCCGCCAAAATCAACGCCGCCAAAGACCTGCTGCTGGGCCGGTGAGCGGGCCAGGCTGCCGAAGCGTGCCGGAGGAAGCAAGGGGTCCGCGTCGCTATCGTCTGGTCAGCGCTTCTTTGAGGGTGGCTGCCAGTTCGGCTCGGGAGAACGGTTTTTGCATATAGGTGACGGAGTCGTTCAAGATCCCCTTATGGGCGATGACATTGGCGGTGTATCCGGACATGAATACCACGCCGATACCGGGCCTGATGGCGCGAATCTTGGCCGCCAGTTCGGCGCCGTTCATCTGCGGCATGATCACGTCGGTCAGCAGCAGTTCCAGTCCTTCCACCTGCTTCGCCTGTTCCAGAGCCGCCTGGGCGGAGTCGGCGAGCAGGGGGCTATAACCCAATTCATGCAGCAATTTGCCCGTCAGCTTCAAAATGGCCGGGTCGTCTTCAACCACCAGGATCGTCTCCCCGGTTGCCGGCAACGATGAACGATCCGGGAAGAGCTGCTGATCCGGGCCGGCGCCGGATTCCTGGAGCGGGAAATAGAGCTTGAAGGTCGTGCCTGCTTCCGGTTCGCTGTAAACGTTGATAAAGCCGTTGTTCTGCTTGACGATGCCGTAAACGGTGGCGAGCCCGAGTCCGGTCCCTTCGCCGAGCGGCTTGGTCGTGAAAAACGGCTCGAAGATGGAGCTTTGCTGCTCCCCGGTCATGCCGATACCGCTGTCGGAGACGGCGAGCAGCGCGAAATCGCCGGGCACAAAGCCGGCATGGTCGGCGCAATAGGCTTCATCAAAGGTGCGGACGGCCGTTTCGATCGTGATCGTTCCCGTATCGACGATGGCATCTCGAGCGTTGACGCATAGATTGGCCAGAATCTGGTCGACCTGGGTCGGGTCGATTTTGATTTTTCGATGCAGACGGCCCGGGTGCCAGGTCAGCTCGATCTGTTCACCGATCAGTCGCCGCAGCATTTTCAGCGAATTTTCGACGGTTTCGTTGATGTCGACCAGGGTGGGGGAGATGGTCTGCCGGCGGGCAAAGGCGAGGAGCTGCCGGGTGATGTCGGCGGAGCGCTGGGCGGCGCTCATGATCTCCACAATTTCTTCATGGCCGGCTGCGCCCGGGGAAATGGTATCCAACAGCAGTTCGGCGTTGCCGATGATGACCCCGAGCATGTTGTTGTAATCGTGGGCCACACCGCCGGCCAGCCGGCCGACCGATTCCATCTTCTGGGCCTGGATGAGTTGCTGTTCCAGTGATTTTCGTTCCCGCTCAGAAGCGCTGAATTCCTGTTGTTTGCGCAGCGCGTGCAAGGCGTAGGCCAAGTCCCGGGCCAGTTCGGCAAATAAGAGCTTTTCTTCCCGGTCGACGTCACCGGCCGGATCCTGGGTGGCGACCAGGTGACCGAGCAGCAGACCTCCGTGGTGCAGGTGGGCGCACAGCACATGGCCCTGCCGGCAGTCGGCGGCGTCCGGCGGCAGGAAACAGTGGCTGCACAGCGGCGGGCCGGGCAGAAAGCAGGTGGTGGTAGTGGCCGAGTCGGTGATCCGGCAGCAGGGCGGGATATCTCCCCGCTGCAGTCTTCTGTTCAACTCTTCCGTACATTCCGGATTGCCCGCATGTGCCCAACCGCTCAGCGTGCCGTCCTCGGCGAGCAACACCAACAGCGCCGAACGATAGCCGCGACTGCCGGTCAGCACGGCGCAGCTTTTCTCGATCAATCGTACCGGGTCCTGCTCCCGGACGATGAGTTGATTGATATCGCGGACGGCGCGCAGAACATGGTTGAGATGAATGACATTTTGCCGGGCCTGGAGCAGATCGGTGATATCTTCCATGGCTGCCATGATGCCGATCATGGCGCCTTTGTCATCATGGATCGGTGCCAGCGACAGGCTGCCGGAGAAGAGGGAGCCGTCTTTTTTCCGGCGAATCACCTCGAGGCCGGAGAAGATTCGTCCATTCTCGACGCTTCCGCAGAAGGTCCTGAATTCGTCTGCTTTGTCTTCCGGCACGATCGGCAGTGGTTTGCCGATGACGTCTTCCTCGCTCCAGCCGAAGAGTCGCTCAGCCGAGCTGTTCCAGGTCAACACCGTGCCGGCCCGATCGATGCTGTAAAGGGCGACCGGCGAGCAGGCGACCATGGCGCGCTGGTACTCGGTGCTGCTCAGCAGTTCCCTGGTCCGTTGGGCGACCTGGCGGCGCAGTGACCAGATCCACAGGGAGATGATGCCGATAATAAGGAGCAGCGGTAGGGCAGCCACGGCAAGATACCTGAGCACGAGGATCGGTGTGGGTCGTTCATAGATCCCCATCCACTTTTCTCTGATCCGCTGGTACTCGCCGCTGTCCTTGATCAGGCGCAGCCCTTCCCCGAGGTGGGCCAGCAGTGCCCCGTTGGTCGGGGCGACGGCATAGCAGTAATCCGGTGATAAAAACGGTTCGCGGCCGATGGCCAGATCGTGCCAATCATATCGATCTCTGTAGTAGAGCGCGGTCATCCGGGACACGAGAGCGACGTCGACGGTAGAGTCGAGTACCCGGCGTAGTGCATCTTCCTGGCTGTCGAAGGGGTAAAGCTGCTCGGCAAGGCCCTGCTGGAGCGCAAATTCATGCATGATGTCGCCGTCCTGCACCCCGATTGTCAGACCTCTGAGCTGTTCGATGGTTGCCGGCGGCTGATGCGCGTTGATCCTCGTCACGGCAACACTATGATTGACCGCGTGGGCCGGGGTGAAATCGACTTTGAGGTCGCGTTCCGGCGAATAGAACATGCCCTGCATGGCATCGATCTCACCGCGTTCCAAGGCCTCTCTGACTTCGGTCCAGGAGCCGAGGCGGATGGTGATGTCAAGGCCGAGTGCCTCGGCGACGGCCCGTGACAGATCGACGTTATAGCCGGCCGGTCGGCCTTGCTCGTCGAGGAATTCGTAGGGCGGGTAATTATGATCGCCGCCGATGATAATGGTACGCTGCGGCAGTTGGTAGCGCGCGAACCACTTGGCATGGAGGTGGTGGTACGTGCCGTCGGCCATGACCAGGGCCAATCCTTCGTTGAGCAGCGCCAGTGTGTCCCGATCACCCTCGCGAACGGCGAAGCAGAAGTCCTGGCGGAACTCTTCAACCGGCCGATTGATGATCTTCAGGTTGGTCAGGCCATGCTCCTGGATGAGCCGCAGTGCCACCAGCCGCTGGATAACGACTGCGTCATGAAGCCCCGAGGACAATTCCTGAAGCGCCTGCTCAAAGGTCGGTGCGGTCACGATGATAAAACCGCGATTTTCCCGGCGGAGGAACTCCTCGGCGTTATCGCCGCGCATCACGGCCACTTGTTTGCCCCGCAGGTCATCGAGGTCGTCGATACCATCCGTCCCCTGGCGCACGACGATGGCACCGTGCAGCGTCATGTAGGGAAAGGTGAAATCAAAAAGCGCTTCCCGTTCCGGGGTGCGGCCGACCAGCGGCAGTGCGTCCACTTCACCGGTCTCCAGCCAGCCGCGGACCTCATGCCAGGGGCCGGTACGGAAGGTGATCTCTCGACCCATGACGGCCAGTGCGCTGCGCAGCAGTTCGACCGAAAAGCCGTCCGGGTATCCTTCCCGATCGAGGAGGCAGAACGGAGGATAGTCTATTTCCGAACCGGAACGGATGACAGGTTTGCCAGGATCCGGGGTCTCGGCAGCATCGAGGATGGTTGCGGTGAACAGGACGAAGCAGCACATGACCAGCAGTATGGCGCGTGTTCGTAACTCCGGCATATTCATTCTCGACACTTCGGTATCCTCGGTGATTCCCTGACGTGCGATGTCATCTTGTCGAGCAGTTCCGGAGCAATTCCCGCACCGGTATCGGCGATCTCGATTTCGACGTGCTT
>CAYSSK010000040.1:7736-31718 GCA_964433645.1 uncultured Desulfofustis sp. | reverse complement strand
TAAAAAGCGGCCATTTTGCTGTCTATATTACTCATTTGGTGGTCAAAAACGAGAATAGTGCTCTGCAGGGTAGATTCTATAGCGTCAGTTTTGAAGGCGAAAAGGACGATATAGATACCGAAAAAACTCATTTCTTGGACAACAATAACATATGTTCAGCTAGTTAACGTGGCCCGACCCCATCCAGCACATCCAGCCGTTACCATCCAGCCGCCATCCAGCCATCCAGTACATCCAGTATCTTGTCGGCGCGAACAATAGCGGCGGTCGACCGCGTTTCCAAAAAGCTTCGCACAAGCCGGCGTTCACGCGAAAAGCGCTTCGTGAGGCACACTGTCCCGCTATCATTTGGAGCAACAGGAGGAAGCCAAGGCACCGGGAAGGCTATGAGCGGCGCCCTGTCGCCGCAGACGAGTTTTCTGGGTGGGAGACAGAACACGCCTGGGGGAATGAATGAGACCGGGGTGTTCTTGCAAAAACTGATGGTATGCCCCGGGATTGCGCTGTCAATTGTGACCATTTGCAGACGATCGCCAAGGAAAAAATCGGACCACTCATCACTTCCCTGCCCTCCCGAAAATGATTGATGTCGGACGAGCCATACGATTTTCACTTGATATGCAAGGTAGAGCCAACCATTCTTTTCTTCCGTTGTCGAGACCCATTTTCTGATGTCGGAAACGTTCAGAGCCCGTATTCCTTGATCTTATTGAGGAGCGTCTGCCTGGCAACGCCGAGAAATTTCGCCGTTCGGCTTTTATTATGGCCGGTCTTCTCAAGGGTTGAGCGAATCATTTCCCGCTCCATGTCGCGCAGGGTGAAGGCCGTGTCGTTCGTGTCGCTGCCAACCGCGCGAATCTGTTTGGACAATAAGTGAGAGGGCAGATCGTGAGGGGTTATCTGTTCGCCAAGGCAGAGGATGACCGCCCGCTCGATGGTGTTTTCCAATTCCCGGATATTGCCGGGCCATTCGTAGTGGACCAACAGATTGATCACCTCGGGGTGAAATCCTTTGATGTCCTTCCGGTTCTTCCGGGCATAGCGACGCAGGAAGAGATTCGCCAACTCCGGGATATCGAGACTGCGCTCACGCAGAGGCGGCAGGTGGACCGGGACCACCGACAGGCGAAAATAGAGGTCCTGGCGAAAGGCGCCCGCTTCGATCATGGTCTGCAAATCCTTGTGGGTCGCCGCAAGCAGACGAACATCCACCTTGATCGTCTCGGTGCCGCCGAGACGCTCGAATTCACCTTCCTGGAGCACCCTGAGGATCTTGGCCTGAATCGGCAGACTCATATCGCCGATTTCATCGAGAAACAGGGTGCCGCCGTGGGCCCGTTCGAAACGCCCGCGGCGTCGACCGGAAGCACCGGTGAAGGCACCGGCTTCATGGCCGAACAACTCGCTCTCCAGCAGGTTTTCGTTGAGTGCTGCGCAGTTCAACGTGATAAACGAAGCATCTCGCCGGGGACTGTTCTGGTGCAGGGCGTTGGCCACCAATTCCTTGCCGGTCCCCGACTCACCGGTGATCAACACGGTGGCATCGGATGGGGCGACCATGGCCAGGGTGGCAAACATCTCCTGCATGGCCGGACTGTTACCGATGATATTGGTGAAGGAAAAGCGCTCACCCAGCCTCGTTTTCAGGTTCCGGTTCTCTTCGCTGATAGCCGTGAAGCTGAGCGCCCGGTCGATCAGTACCTGCAGTTCGTCGATATCAACCGGTTTGGCGATATAATCAAAAGCCCCCTTCTTCATTGCCTCGACAGCGCTTTCGACGGATGAAAAAGCGGTCAGCATGATCACCGGGATGTCGTGCCCCGCCTGGAGCAACAGCGACAGGGTGGCCAGGCCGCCGAGCCGCTCCATCTTCATATCCAGCACAATCAAGTCGGCAGGATGCTGAGCGAGATAGGGCAGGACCTCGTCACCGTCGGCCAGCTGCTCCACGCGATAACCGTGAGCGCTCAGGTTGGCGCTGAGCATCAACCGATGCGCCTGGTCGTCGTCGACAAGCAGGATAATGGGAGGATCGTGGCGGTTGTGCTTCATCGTTTCACCTCTTTTTGGGTAGCATGATCTCTACCTCGGTCCCCTCCCCCGGAACGGTTCGGACCTCGATGCTGCCATGATGCTGCTCGATAATCTGGTGACTGACCGCCAGGCCGAGGCCGACGCCGTTCTTTCTGGTGGTAAAAAACGGGTCGAACATCCGCTCTTTATCCTCGTCCCTGATGCCGCTGCCGGTATCGGCGACAACTATACTCACCTGCCGGTCGTCCGCCGCAGCGCGCAGCGACACCTCGCCGCCGGCGGGTGTGGCGTTAACGCTGTTTTTCAGCAGGTTCATCAAGACCTGCAGCAACAAGTCCGGGTCGGCCTCCACCTTGATGCCGACCCCCTGCTGGCGATGGGCCGTCAGTCGGTGCTCGGCGAAATCGTTTGCCAGCAGGGCGAAGGTTCGCCTAAACAGTTCGTCGAGATCGACGAGCTCAACACTCGGCTCCCGCGGCCTGGCAAACTGCAGCAGACCGGAAACGATGCGATTTAACCGGTCCACTTCGCCGATCATCAATTCGGCATATTTCTTGTTGTCTTCGATCACCTTTTCCTGGGTGCGGAACAGGTGGGCAAATCCGCGCAGCGTGCCGAGCGGATTGCGGATCTCGTGGGCAATTCCAGCCGCCATCTTGCCCAAGGCGGCCATTCTTCTCGATCGTTCGAGCTGCTGCTCCATGTCCCGGATCAGCGTCATATCCCGAATCACCAGCACGGTGCCGATCGCCTGACCGGCGGTATTGTGCAGCGGCGCCTCGCCGATCTGCAGCGGCAGCCGCCGGCCATCGGCCATTTCACAGTCTATCCGGCGATCCAGATCCACCATACCGACAGACGCGGCATCACCGCCGCAACCAGGGAGAATCTCCGGCAACGGCAGGCCGCGAAGCGCATCAACCGACCGGCCGATTATCTCTTCTCCGATGCGGTTGCAGGAGGCGACCCGCTGCGCCTTATCCAGAGTAACGATGCCCAGAGGGATACTGTCCACCACATTGGCGGTGTACAGTTTCATGTTGGCCAGCGTCATTTTCGCTACCCGCATCCCCTGATAGAGAAACAAGGCATAGAGACCGGCACTACCGACCAAAAACAGGAGCGCACCCATAAAAATGGCATGCCGCACATCCTGCCGTCTCGCCTCGTCGAATGCCTCAGTGTACAAGCCGACGGCGATAATCGCGCCATCGAGGCGCGCAGTCTCGCCGTGCCCGTGCAGCCGATGCATCGGCATCATCGATCTACGGGTATCCGTCCCCCAACCGGTGAGCCGTGCGCTGACAACAAATAGTCCGGCCTGCTCATCTAAAGAAGAGCGCAATCGATCGCCGGCGCCCTGCGCGTTGGCGCCGGCAACCATCGTCCGCACATCCGGTACATTTTCCGTCTGTGCTATGACCCGTGCATCCTGATCGGCCACCACGATGAAGGCGATGTCCTTCTCCCTGCCACTCTCGGTCAGCAATGTCTGCAGCGCGTCTCCCTGGCCCATCATCCGGTACATCATTGAGGCTCTCAGAGCAGCTCGCACCGATCTGATGACGGTCTCCGCCTTCTGGAGCATGAAGCGCTCCATAAGCTGCTGCTCTCGATTGATATTCTGCAGCGTCGACAGTGCGAGCACAACGGCTAGAACGATCGTGGCGACCAAGACACCGACAGCGGCCTTGGAGGGCTGGAACAATAAGTTGCTGCGGAAGAAGCTGCTTTTCGGGGAACCGTCGCCGGCCATGTCACCGGTCCCTTCGCTCTGAAAGATCTTCGTTGCGTGCACCGGCCGCATTCATGTGAGATCTTTCTTCAACTGGTGAAATTCCTCTTTGCTGATCTCGCCGGCGGCATAACGATCCTTGGCTATTTTCAAGGAACTCGATCCGTTACGACCGGACGTAGCAGAGAACAGATAGTAAAATAATTTCACGGCCAAGACGATGACAACAAGCCAAAAAAGGATCGTGGCGATCATGCCGAAGGGATGGGGGAACATGGTTCCGAACCCGCACAACCAATCAGAAGCACCTGCTCTGTGTCCATACATTGTGGAAATCTCCATTATTTCGAAGGGGAGCTGGTCGTCCGGCAAAAACCGCGCGGCAACTCCCCGTTTATAAAGTAGATACTGCCTAAATAATAGGCACTATCGTCCGTGCTGTTAAGGGTTACCGCATCCCGGTGTTTCGCAGCAGGATTCCATGCATCAATCAAGCAGCAGACTGCACCGGTCAGGCGATGATGTGCCGATCGGCCCGAAAACCGGTTAAACAATAGGGTTTGCGTAAAAAAAAGGCCGGCGAAACGCCGGCCCGATAGGTTTTTCTTACTATTGTTTTATCGCTGAGCTCGTTCCTGCAACTGGCTGCGCAGATCGACTATTTCTTTCTCGATCGAGACCAATTGATCTTGGGTGGTGCCCGGATTTCTCCGCGCCTCCTGATAGGCGAAATACTTGTCATGAAGCTCTTTTCGCAACTCCACGGTATCGTCGAGAAATTGTTGCTGTGGCTCACCGGTCCACCGACCGTTACCAAACGAACGTGCTCCCGGACAATCCATATACCCACCGGCGCCACCCATCATGCCCGGCCCCATCATTGACTGGCCGCCTCTCATCATGCCGTGGTGCATCATGCCATACTGGCCGCCCCCCATCATGTGGCCGCCGTTTCCTCTCATTCCCCAATCGCTGTTGTGGGCAACTGCATAACCTGCGGCTAGTCCGACGACAAGAATCGCTGTGATAATGATTTTTTTCATGCCTTGTCTCCTTTTCATTTTTTTCGTGTTGGCCTCCTGCAGGCCGATAGTGCGCTGATCGTAGGGGCCGTCCATGGCCCGGCTCTTGATCATGCGCCACGGTGTCGTATTCTCTATTTGCAGGGACCGTGCCACCACGAGCAAAAAACTTAGAGAAGCTCACATGTTATTATATTTATGTAATATATATTTCATAAAAATCTCCGCCCAAGACCGATCGATTGAGCGACTGCCTTATTTTTAGACAGTTTTCCGATGGCACACAGTGGTAATCTGGTTCACTTTTAGACACCCGGCACAGCTGCCGGGTCAAGGGGTATATACAGGGAGAGATCGGGCTGACTGCTAACACTCCTCCTGTTTCTTGAGCCAGCCGGTGCGGATGAAGTAGCGCTGGCCGGCATCCCGCCAGCGATCGCATTGATCCTGGTGAAGCTTCATCGGGTAGGCCTGCGGGTCGACGCTGCCGCGATCGACCCGGCAGCGCCCGGAATAACGGTCCTCAAGGCGGAAGAAGACACAACTGAGGCAGATCTTTGGCATCTCTTTATGCTCCTGGCTGAATCGGTATCGAAAGCGGCCGCCCTTCAATCGAAGAGCGGCGAAAAATCAACACAATAAGACGGCGTGCAGGACACCGCCGGCAGGTCGCAGAGCCGCTCGGCACCCCCCATCTCCCGCAGCCGCCGGGCAAACAGCTGACGGGAATCGTCGACGATGCGCGGATCGGTACCCGGGGCATCGGCCAGGTTGTAGATCAACCCCTGCAATCTGATACCGCGGTGCTCGATCGCCTCGAGCGCCGCCAGGGTGTGGTTGATCGAACCGAGCCGCGGACTGGTGACGAGGATCACCGGCCACCGCTGTTCTGCGGGCAGGTCGATCAGCAGCGCCGCTTCGTTGAGAGGCACGAACAGTCCGCCGGCCCCTTCGGCGAGCACATACTCATACTCAGAGCTGTCGGCCAATTGGCGGGCATGCTCCGCGATGACCTGCGGTTCAATCCGGCGCCCGTCGAGTCGCGCCGCCAAGTGCGGTGAACAAGGCACCGGAAAGACATACGGGCAGGTCAACCCGACGGCATCTTCCTCCTGCAGCGGCAGGCCGGCCAGTTGCCGGTGCGCGACGATATCTTCACTGAGATTGGCGCAGCCGGTCTGGACCATCTTCATCGTGATCACGCGGCGGCCGGTGTCCTGCAGCCAGCGTGCCAGCAGGCCGGTGGCCACGGTCTTGCCGATGCCGGTATCGATGCCGGAGATCATGATAATGGGAGCGGGTGCGGCAGACTGGTGGTTGTTCATGGTCTTTTTTCAGCAGCAAAGAGATAACTGACATAGCTCAGGGAGACGGACTGCCTATCACCAAAGCGGCGCCGGTACTCCTGGCAGAAATGCTCCAATCGTCGCGGCGTCCAGGTATAACCGCCAACCCCGCCGACCCCGGTGGCCTGGATATGGCGCAGGACCGCCCGGGGGTCAGGAAAGGACAACCGGTCGCGGATCACCTCGCTCGAGTCGATCCGGAAGCGCCGGTCAAGGCCGTCCCGCACCTGCCGAAAAGACGGATAGTGCAGGCCGGCGCCGGTCAGCTCGGTAACCTCGGCGAGCGTTTCCCGGCCGAACATGGAGAAGAGCAGCCGGCCACCAGGCACCAGCGCGGCAGCCATCCTGGCAAAAAACGGTTCGAGGTCATCGAGCCATTGCAGCGTCGAGCTGGAGACGACCAGGTCAATATCGCCGGGCAGCTCGCACCGTTCGATATCGCCGAAACAAGGTCGCAGCCGCACCCGTTCTCCATCCGGCAGCCGGGCGCTGACCGTGTCGAAGAACTGCTCCACCAGGTCGTTGACGAAGAGCATCTCCGGGGTGTACCGGCGAACGATCTCCTCGGTGAGCATGCCGGTGCAACAGCCCACCTCGAGAACGCGCCGCATCCTGCCCGGCCCCCGCTCGAGCAGGCGCAGCAGCCGCTCGTTGACGGCTCGCTGAATCACCGCCTCACGGTCGTAAGTCCGCCGGCCGCGCAGAAAGGCCCGGGCAACCCGCTCCTTGACAACGCCGCCTTTACCGCCCATCGCCACGCACCAGCTCAAGGATATCGGACCAACTTCGCCAGCGGGGGAACGGATAATGACAGCCGTCTATGTCAATAACGCGCCGGTCCCGCCAGAAGGCCTGCTGATTGCCGGTCGGGATAATCAGGTCGTTGCGGGAGATGATCACGTCATCATAGAGGGTCGGCGTCAACGTCTCGTCTGCCGCCCCGGACTGCAGGGCAACCAGTTCTTGACGCTGACTTGCCGGGCTGCGCCGCGGCCGATGCTCGTGGAAAAAGGCAAAGACGCCGGGCTCCTTGCACATCCGGCGGTAGAACCGCTCCAGGACCGACGGTGAAAACTCCTGCAGCGTGGTCGAAAAAATCTCCACCGGGATCCCGAAGCGATCGTCAATGGGCCGCAGGGTGCCGTTGATTGCGATCCGCCGGGCGAACAGATCTTTATCCCGGCCGAACAATCGCTGTCCGGCCCAGACCCCCATCGACCAGCAGATCAAATAGCAGCGCTGATAGCCCGGCAGTTCCGCCCGCACCGACTCGAACCCGTCAAGCCGATGATAGTCGGACAGCACCACCACATCAAAAGAATCCGTGGCCAGCCCGCTCAGCGGCCACCGGTCCATTCCCCAGCCATTGCAGAAAACGATCAAATCGCGGCCACCACCGCGGGCACACCAATCGATGATCATGACATCCTGCCGCCGGCCAGCCAATCTCCGATCAATCCGGGCACGCTGTCGATCTGCTCCCAGCCCAGCGCCGCGGTCAATGACAAGCGAAAACGAGAAGTTCCCTGCGGCACGGTGGGCGGCCGTACCGGCAGGACGAGAAATCCCTGCTCCCGCAGATACGCGGCGCCGGCCACGGTGCGCTCGGCGCTGCCGACGATCACCGGCACGATGCTGGAAGAGCCGGCGGTCGGCAACCGGCGCTCCAGCAGGGCGGTGCGGAAACGATCGCTCAGTATTTTCAGCTGCCGGCGCTGCTCGACCATCGCTGGAATGCGCTCCAGGATAAACAGATTCCAGGAGAGCACCACCGGCGGCAGCGCCGTGGTGAAGATCAGCGAGCGGCTGTGATTGATCAGATAGTCACGGATATCCTCGCTGCAGATCAGAAACGCGCCAACCGAGCCGCACGCTTTGCCGAAGGTGCCGACGAGCAGATCGATCTCGGCCGGCAGCCCGCTTTCTTCGGCCAGACCGAGCCCGCGCTCGCCTCGGACACCGATGCCATGGGCCTCATCGACATAGAGCAGGCAGTCGAATTCACGTTTGAGCTCGACCAACCGGGCCAGATCGGCACAATCGCCGTCCATGCTGAAGATCGACTCGCTGACAATGACCACCCGGTCATACCGCTGCCGCTCACGTTCGAGCAGCCGGCGCAGATGCTCGTAGTCACGGTGGTTGAAACGCTTGCAGGAGGCGCGGCCGATGCGCAGACCGTCATGCAGAGAGGCGTGATTGAGCTTGTCTGAGACGATCAGGTCTTTTTTACCGAGCAGGGCCGGTAAAATGCCGATATTGGCATGGTAGCCGGAGTTGAACAGCAGCGCGGAACGGCCGTAGAGTTCGGCCAGTCGGGCTTCGAGCAGGTGGGCCACCGCGGTGTCGCCGGTGAGCAGCCGCGACGACGCGGTACCAAGCGCAAAACGCTCCAGCAGCGCCGGCCCGCCGGCGGCCATCGTCTCGTAGAAACCGGCCAGCAGGTCGCTATCGCCGGCCAGCCCGAGGTAGTCGTTGGAGCTGAGGTTGAGCAGCGCCCGGCCACCATCCTCGATTGTTGAACCGCCGCGCCGGCCATAGGGCCGAAGACGGCGCAGCATCCCGGCATCACCGAGCTCGGCCAGCGTCTGCCGATACGACTTCACCGCCCCGCCTCCTCCTCGGCCACGGTGGCGGCGACGGCGCCGCACAATGTCTGCAGGTCGTCGTCTCCGATACAATAGGGCGGCATCAGATAGACGAGCCTGCCGAACGGCCGCACCCAGACCCCCCTGACCACGAAGCGTCGCTGGATGGCGGCCGCATCAACCGGTCGTTGCAACTCGACCACCCCGATCGCCCCGAGCACCCGCACATCGGCAACCCGCGGCAGAACCCGGCACGGCGCCAACCCGTCGGTGAGGCCCCGTTCGATCCGGGCCACGTTCTCCCGCCAGTCGGAGGCGAGCAACAGATCGATCGATTCGACCGCCACCCGGCAGGCCAGTGGATTTCCCATAAAGGTCGGGCCGTGCATGAACACGCCGGGCGTCGCCCCGGAGATGGTACTACCGACGCGATCGGTGGCGAGCACCGCCGCCAAGGTCATGAAACCGCCGGTCAAGGCCTTGCCGAGACACATGATATCCGGCGTGATCTCGGCGTGGTTGCAGGCGAACAGCTCGCCGCTGCGACCGAAGCCGGTGGCGATTTCATCGGCGATGAGCAGCAGATCGTATGCATCGCAGAGGCGGCGGGCCTCTTTCAGGTAGTTTGGATGATAAAAGCGCATGCCGCCGGCACCCTGGACGATCGGCTCGAGGATCAGGGCGCACAACTCCTCGTGGTTCCCGGCGATCAACTCCTCCAGGGCCTCACTGTCCTCCGGGTCCCATTCCTCGTGAAACGAGCATTGGGGCGGCGGCGCGAAATGGTATTTCGGCAGCACCCCACCAAAGATATGGTGCATGCCGGTCACCGGGTCGCAGACCGACATCGCGTGAAAGGTATCGCCGTGATAGCCGGACCGAATGGTGGCGAAGCGGCACTTATCGGACCGACCGCGCGCATAGTGGTACTGCAGAGCCATTTTCATCGCGACCTCGACGGCGACCGATCCGGAATCGCAGAGAAAGACCCGCTCCAGCCCGTCCGGGGCCAGGGCCACGAGCCGCCGGCCGAGTTCGACGGCCGGCCGGTGGGTCAGACCGCCGAACATCACGTGGCTGAGGCTGGTCGCCTGCTCCTGCAGGGCCGCCACCAGGCGGGGATGGCCGTAACCGTGAATCGCCGACCACCAGGACGCCATACCGTCGATCAATTCGCGGCCGTCCATCAGCCGCAGCCGGACACCGCCGGCCTCGGCCACCGGCAAGACCGGCAGCGGCTCGCTGATCGAGGTGTAGGGGTGCCAGAGATGGTCCCGGTCAAAATCCAACAGGCTGCGTATTTCCGCTTTCGACTCCACTTCTCACTCCTCGTTGCCCGCCACCGGCCGATAGCCGAGGGACTCGATCATAGCGATATCCTCGGCGATGCTGTTGCCGGTGGTGGTCAGATAATTGCCGACGATGGCCCCGTTGGCGCCGGCCAGAAAAAAACGATACTGGAGCTCGCCGAACCGCGCCCGCCCGCCGGCCAGCCTGATCACCGCACCGGGATTGATCAGGCGGAACAGGGCAATGGCGGTGAGCACCTCTTCTATCGTCAATTCGGGTCGCTCGGCCAGCGGCGTACCGGGTATCGGGGTGAGGATATTGATCGGGATCGATAAAACGCCGAGATCCCGCAGCTCGACCGCCAACTCCACGCGTTGCCGAAAGCTCTCACCCAGCCCGATGATGCCGCCGGAGCAGATGTCCATGCCGGCCTGCCGGGCGATCTCAATGGTGTCCACCTTCTCCTGCCAGCTATGGGTCGTACAGACCTCGGCAAAGAAGCTGCGGCAGGTCTCCAGATTACAATGATACCGCCTGACCCCGGCGACGGCAAGCCGCCGGGCCTTTTCCGGGGTGAGAAAGCCCATCGAAGCGCAGAGCGACAGTCCGGTTTCCTCGCGGAGCCGCTCGTACATTGCGGCAAAGACAGCGAGATCGGCCGAAGACACGTCGCGGCCGGCGGTGACCAGGGAAAAGCGCCCCACACCGAACCCCTCGTTTTCCAGGGCCTGCCGACGCACCTCCCGGTAGTCGACCCGGTCATAGGTCTCGATGTCCGTTGGGTAGCGCGACGACTGGGCACAGAACCGGCAGTTCTCCGAGCATTTGCCGGAGCGGGCGTTGATGATCGAGCAATAATCGAAGCGATCGCCGTGCACCCTGCGCCGCACTTCGTCGGCGGCCGCCCAGAGTTCCTGCGGGGCGGCGGTGTCGGCCAGCTGAAGAGCATCCTCCAAGGCCGGCTGTTCGCCGCCGATAATCCGCGCCAGCCACTCCTGCACGTCGGCATCGCGCACCGATCCAAACCCGGGATGAGTACTCCGGTCAGTCATCACTGGTGATTGTGCGCAGACACTCGGCCAACCCCTCCGGGCTGTCGAACTGCAGAGCGGTAATCTGCCGTCCTTTGGGAATAATCTTGCGCATCATCCCCTTGAGGACATTTTTCGGTCCGACCTCGATAAAGGTGTCGACACCATCGTCGATCATAGCGATGATACTCTCGTGCCAGCGTACCCGGGAAATAATCTGTCGGGCCATGATCTCTTTGATGGCCGCCGGCTCTTCGAGCGGTCGCGCGGTGACGTTGCAATAGACCGGCAGCTGCGGGCGATTGAAGGTAACCGTCTCGAGAAAAGCGGCAAAATCCGGCACTGCGCCGGCCACCAGCGGCGAGTGATTGGCGACGCTGACATTGAGCGCGATCACGCGAGCGCCCTGCTCGGCCAGCACTGCGCAGACCTCGTCCAGGGCCCCCTCGCTGCCGGCGACGACGATCTGTCGCGGGGTATTGTAATTGGCCACCGTCACGGTGCCGCCGCCCCGATACCCGGCCACCGCCGCTTCTACCTCGTCGATGGCGCAACCGAGCACGGCGCGCATGCCGCCGGGGTGCATGCGGCCTTCCCGCTCCATGAAAAAGCCGCGCCGTTCCACGAGCCGGATCGTATCTTCAACCGAGATCACACCGGCCGCGCAGAGGGCGGAAAACTCACCGAGGCTGTGGCCGGCCCAGCAGGAGACCGGCAGGTCCTGCGGCAGGCGAAGGCGCAGCGCCTGCAGGCACATCAGGTTGGTCACGGTGATGGCCGGCTGCAGCACCGCCGCCCGGGTCAGCTCCTCCAGCGGGCCGTCGAGACAGAGGCGGCGCAGCGGAAAATCGCAGACCGCTTCGGCGGTGGCCATGATCGCCTCGCACTCGGGCAGGCTGTCGATGAACTCCCGGCCCATTCCGACGAATTGCGATCCCTGGCCGGGGAAGAGAACCCCAAGCTTCATTTCCTTCTCCTTTTCTCGTTGCGAATATCGAGGACATTGGCAAGAACCATCACCCCGACCCCGACGCAGATCGAAGAATCCGCCACGTTAAAGGCCGGCCAGTGATAACTGCCAACATAAAAATCAAGAAAATCGGTAACGGCGCCGTGACGCAGCCGATCGATCAGATTGCCGAGCGCCCCGGCGGCGATCAAGGCAAACGAGATGCGGTAGAGGCGCCTCAGGTCACCGCCGATTTTCCAGGCGGCACCGGTCAAACCGAGCACGGCCAGGCTGTTGACGACAACGAAGAAATAGTGCCGCACCGGCGATTCGACCGAGGCGAACAGCGAAAAAGCCGCCCCCTTGTTGGTCACATGGACCAGGTTGAACAGGCCGGGAATCACCTCACGTACATCATAGAGAGGCAGATGGGCGACAATAACCAACTTGCTCAGCTGGTCACCGACGAGGATGACGACGAAAATCAGGAAATAAAGGCGCACCGTCAGGACTGCTCATGCAGGTTCATTACGCTGATCACGCCAAGACACCGGTCGCAGATGGTCGGATGGGCGGCGGCCTCCCCAACACTGGTCGACCTGATCCAGCAGCGCTCACATTTTTCTCCCGGCGCCGGCCCGACGGCCACCCGCAGGCCCTCGGCCTCTTCGCCGGTCGATACCTCATGACCCGCCAACTCCCGGGGCTCGACAAGCCGCAAGGAAGAAACGATGGTGATCTCTTTCAAGGTCTGCCAATGGTCGGCAAGAAATGCGGCGAGATCGCCTTCGCCGGCCACGAGCACCTCGGCCTCCAGTGAATGACCGATAGTCTTGCCGGCCCGCGCCTTTTCCAGCACCCGGGTAATATCACCACGGATCCGGGCCAACCGCTTCCAGCGCTGCTCGGCCGCTTCGTCCAAGTGATTGCGCCGGTCGGCCGCCGGGAAATCGGTAAAGAAGATGCCACCGGCCAGATCGTCCTGCCTGTCGCGGCCGTGCAACGCATCCCAGGCCTCGGCGGCGGTAAAACAGAGGATCGGCGCCATCAACTGCAGCACCCCCTCGACGATCTCCCGGAGCACGGTCTGGGCGCCGCGCCGCAACGGTGAATCGGTGCCGGACGCGTACAGGCGGTCCTTGATGATGTCGAGGTAAAAGGCGCTCATGGTCATGCCGCAAAAGTAGTTGAGCGCATGGTAGACGGCGTGGAACTCGTAGCGTTGGTAAGCGGCGACGATCTTCTCCTTGACTTCCTCGAACCGGGCCAGGGCCCAGCGATCCAACTCGTCGAGCCGCTCCAGCGGGACCGCGTGGTGATCCGGCTGGAAATCGGCGAGATTGCCGAGCATGTAGCGAATGGTGTTGCGGATCTTACGATACGATTCGGTCACCTGCCGCAGGATACCGTCGGACACCTTGACATCGTCGCGATAGTCTTCGCTGGCGACCCACAGTCGCAGGATCTCGGCACCGTACTGTTCGATCACTTCCTGCGGGGCAACGACGTTGCCCACCGATTTGGACATTTTCTTGCCCTGGCCGTCGACCACGTAGCCGTGGGTCAACACCCCTTTATACGGAGCCCGCCCCCTGGTGCCCACCGAGGTCAGCAGGGCACTGTGGAACCAGCCGCGATGCTGATCGCTGCCCTCCAGGTAGAGGTCGGCCGGCGAGCTCAACTGTTCGTGGCGCTCACAGACCGCGGCATGGCTGACCCCGGAATCGAACCAGACATCGAGGATATCGGTCTCCTGCCGAAATTCCACGGACCCGCAGGAGACGCACGTTGTGTCGGGCGGCAGGAAATCATCAACACCGTGGCTGAACCAGGCATCGGCCCCTTCCTGGAGAAACAATTCATCGATCCTGTCGCCAATCGTCTCGTCGTTGATCACCTTCCCGCACTCGCGGCAACTGATCACCGTGATCGGTACGCCCCAGGCACGCTGCCGCGACAGACACCAGTCGGGACGGTTTTCGATCATCGAGTAGATGCGCTGCATGCCCCACCCCGGCGTCCAGACCACCCGGCGGATCTGCTCCAGCGATTTTGCGCGCAGCTGGTCGTGCTCCATGGAGATGAACCATTGCGGCGTCGCCCGGTAGATGACCGGCTGCTTGCAGCGCCAGCAATGCGGGTAGCTGTGCGTGATCGATGCCTGGTGGAGCAGGTGGCCGGATTCGGCCAGGTCAGCGTTGATCCGATCGTTCACCTCGGGGACGCGCAGCCCTTCATAAACGCCGGCCTCGGCAGTGTAAAAGCCGTCATCGTCGAGCGGTGAGAGAATATCCAGCCCGTAGCGCAGGCCGGTCTGATAGTCATCGGCACCGTGCCCGGGAGCGGTATGCACGCAGCCGGTACCGGCCTCGAGCGTCACGTAGTCGGCCAGCACCAGCAGCGAGTCGCGCTCCATGAAAGGGTGTCGGCAGGTGTGCTTCTCCAGCAAGGCGGCAGCAAAGGTGCATTCGATCGTCCAATCGTCGACATCCCACTCGGCCATGACCCGGGCCACCAGATCCTTGGCCATGATCAACAGTTCGTCGCCGACGCGCACGCCACTATATGTAAGGTCGGGGTGCAGGGCCACGGCCAGGTTGGCCGGTAAGGTCCACGGTGTCGTGGTCCAGATGACGACGGCAGCCGGCACCCCGGCCAGTTTGGCATCGATATCGGTGAGATCGCCGTTGAGAGGGAATTTCACGTAGATCGACGGCGAGGTATGTTCATGGTATTCGACCTCGGCCTCGGCCAGCGCGGTGACACAGGTCGAGCACCAGTAGACCGGCTTCTTGCTTCTGACCACCGCTCCGGAGAGCAGAAATTTGTTGAATTCCCGGGCGATGGTGGCCTCGTAGTCGTAACTCATGGTCAGATACGGCCGTTCCCAGTCGCCGAGCACCCCGAGGCGCTTAAACTCGTTTTTCTGGATCTTGATCCACTTTTCCGCGTAACTCCGGCAGGCACGCCGCTTGGACAGGGTGGGAATGGTCTTTTTCTTGTCACCCAATTCCTTGTCGACGTTATGCTCGATCGGCAGGCCGTGACAGTCCCAGCCGGGAACGTAGGGTGCATTGAAACCGGCCATCCGCTTGGAACGCAGGATGATGTCCTTGAGAATCTTGTTGAACGCGGTGCCGAGATGGATATGGCCGTTGGCGTAAGGGGGGCCGTCATGCAGGACGAACAGCGGCCGTCCGGAACTTCGTTCCTGGAGCCGCTGATAGAGGTTTTCCGCATCCCAGCGCTTCAGTATCAGCGGTTCATTCTGGGTCAGGTTGGCCTTCATCTTGAATGAAGTTTCGGGCAGATTCAGCGTCGCCCTGTAGTCCATGATTCTCTCCTTTTCCTCGCTCGCGGAAGACCCGGCATTCGGGTAGACAGCCACCGGAATAGCGGCCGGATTCGTTCGAAACCAAGTACAATAACACCAACAGGGCAAGTTGCAAGAAGAAAGTCTTGCCCCCCGCCCCCTCCCGACGACCTCAGCGACCCGATTCCTCTTTCCCGACGCTGCGTCGCTTTAAAATTGACACGACTCGTCAATCCTATTAAAAAGTAAGAGATTATTAAGGAAATTTGATTCCACGGATGATTGTCCCTTCTCCCCATGCGTGATCCATGACCGAAACCAACGGCGCCATGATCGAAATGATCAAGGTGAGCAAAATATATCAGCCCGATATCAGGGCACTTTACGACGTATCCGTATCGATCGCGCAGGGAGAAATGTTCTTTCTCATCGGCATGAGCGGTGCCGGTAAAACCACCTTTCTCAAACTGCTCTGCAATATGGAGACCCCGACCAACGGCCTGATCGAGATCGCCGGTCGTGACATCCACAAACTGCGCGGCAAGACGCTGGCCAAGATGCGCCAGAAGATCGGCGTCGCCTACCAGGACTTCAAACTCCTGACCGATCGGACCGTGGCCGAGAATGTCGCCATCTCCATGGAAGTCTCCTACAAGAAACCGCAGCACATCAAAAAACGGGTCAGAGACCTGCTCGACCGGCTGGCCCTGGCCGACAAGCACGACGCAATCACCGGCGAGTTGTCCCGCGGCGAACAACAGCGCGTCGCGCTGGCCCGGGCGGTGGCCAACTCGCCGACCCTGATCCTGGTGGACGAACCGACCGGCAACCTGGACGCAACAACCACCAGACGGGTCATGGAACTGCTGACCAAGTGCAACCACTCCGGGGCCACCGTGATCATCGCCACCCATGACGATTCGATCTACCGCGACAGCCGGCATCGCATCATGGAATTGCGCAGCGGCAAACTGCAGCTGATCCGGGAGGGCGCACCGCAATGAGTTTCTGGTTTGCCGTCTTTCGCCAGGTCGCCCGGAACCTCAGGCAAACCTGGCCTTCGCAGTTCATGACGCTGCTCACCGTCTCTCTGTCGGTGCTGATCTTCGCCTTTTTCTCCCTGGTCTATATGAATATGCTCGGGGTCGGCGACAAACTCGGCGACGATCTGCGACTCATCGTCTACCTGGAAGAAGAACCGGGACCGGAGATGCAGGAGCAGCTCCGGCGCAAGATTCTCGCTTTCGACGAGGTCGAGGATATCCGTTTTATTTCCAGGGCCGAAGCGTATCAGCGCTTTTCCGAGCAACTCGGCGACGACCGCGATGTTCTCGACGACATGCCGCCCGATTTCCTGCCGGCCTCCATCGAAGTGGTACCGCTGAAGAACCTGCGCAGCCTCAGTCAGGTCAAACTGTTCTCCGACTACCTGGCCCGGCTGCCGGGCACCCTGAAAGTCCAGTACGGCCAGGACTGGATCGAGCGCTTCTACTATTTTACCCGGCTCCTGTCCATCGTCGTCCTGCTCAGCGGCGGCCTGCTGATCATGACCACGGTCTTTATGGTCTCCTATACGATCCGCCTGACCATCCTCGGCCGGCAGGCGGAACTCGAGCTGCTCAGACTGGTCGGCGCCACCAACAACTATATCCGCACCCCGTTTCTGATCGAAGGGGTCCTGCAGGGCATCCTCGGCTCATCGGTCGGGATCATCTCTCTCTACACGCTGTTTCACTGGATCAAACTCAGGTTCTCCGGTCCGGGAATCCTCACCATTTTCGAATTCTCCTTTTTCCAGGGCCCGACCGTTACGACCATCATTTTCGTATCCGTTTTGCTGTGCACCGTCGGCAGTTATCTTTCGATGCAGAAATTCCTGCGCATCTGAGCCGGAACCACCATGGCCAGAAAACGTCTTGCTGTCATCGCGCGTAAACTCTTTGGTACCGCGGGCATCGTCCTGCTGGCCGCCGCCTTCGTCCCGGCCGCCGGCCCCGGCATCGCTCACGGTGCCGAATCGCCCGAAGTGCGGCGGCAACAGAGACAAGACGTGGCCAAAGGCATCAAGACCTACCGGATCAACATCAGGCGTCTCCAGGAAGGGATCAAACAGCAGCAGCAGCAGATCAGCCGGACCCGCCGACAGGAACGCGATCTGCTCGCCGAGCTGCAGAATATCGATCTACGCCTCGGCGAACAATTGGAAAAGCTCGATGTACTCGAGGCCAGGATGAAGGCCCAGCGCGAACTGCTGGTCGTCAAGCAGCGCGAACTGCAGCGCACCCGCGGCGAGAAACAGGCGGTGCAGGACCACCTGATGAAACGGATTCAGGCCTATTACAAAATGGGCAGCATCGGCTTTATCAACGTCACCTTCTCCACCCAGACCCTGCCCGAGTTGATGCGCTTTCACGATTCCTTCCAGACCCTGATCAGATACGACCGCGATGTGATCGCCACCTTTCGCCACACCATCACCGAGTTGGAAGCAGTCATCGAAACGCTGGAACTCGAAGAGGCCCTGCTCGAGGAATTCATTGCCCAAAACGTTAACGAACGGGCAAAACTTGACGATATCAGGCAGGAAAAGGAAGTCCTGCTGGCCCGCATCCGGACCCAGCAGAAACTGCACCAGCAGGCTATCGAGGAAATGCGGCAGGCCAGTGAGTCTCTCTCCTCATCACTGCAGGTCCTCGAAAAAAAAGAAGATCTGCTCGACCAGAGCTTTCTTCGCAACAAGGGCAAGCTGCCGCCGCCCGTCGACGGCACTCTCATCACCCGCTTCCAAGAGCACAGCACCAACCGGCTCGGCATAACCACCCAGAGCAACGGCATCGCCATCGAGGCGCCATCGGGCACCATGGTTCGCGCCATCCACGAAGGAGAAGTCATGTTTGCCGGCTATCTCCGCGGTTATGGCAACACCGTTATTGTGAATCACGGCCATCAGTATTATTCTATCACCTCACGAGTCGAAAGAATCCTCGTCGAAAAAGGTCGCCGGGTCGATGAACGAACGGAGATCGCCATCATGGGCGAAACCGCGACGCTGATAAATAAAGGGCTCTATTTTGAAATCAGGCACGGCTCGAAGACGCTCGACCCGGCCGACTGGCTCGACCCGGCCCGAATAGCAAAAAAACCTTAGCTGCCGAGCTGTTTTCCGTTCAACCACAGCGGCCGGTTCAGCGCCCACTGCCGACGGACGATAGATAATGTTTTTACACCGCTCCATCACCAGTTACCGACCACTCGTGCTGGCCCTGCTGCTCGCCGTCGCGGCACCATCCGTGGCTATCGCGGAAATCAGCGAAAAGCAGCAACAGGACACCTATCGCCACCTGGAAACCTTTGCCGCCATCCTGAGCATCCTGCAGGAGCATTATGTCGAGGAGATCGACACCAAGGAGGTTATCGAGGGGGCCATCAGCGGCCTGCTGCTCTCCCTCGATCCCCATTCCTCCTATCTGAAACCGGAGCACTACCGGGAATTCCAGGAAGCAACCAGCGGCGCCTTCACCGGTATCGGCATCGAAATCACGCTCAAAGACGGCGTTATCACCGTTATCGCCCCGATCGAGGACACCCCGGCCGCCAGGGCGGGCATCAAGGCCAACGACAAAATCATCAAAATCAACGGTGAATTCACCAAGGGCAAATCTCCCTTCGATGCGGTCAAGCTGCTGCGCGGCCCGAAAGGCAGCGAAGTGACCATCTCCATCTTCCGCGAAGGGTGGCAGGAACTGCATGATTTTACGCTGAGCAGAGATGTCATTCCGCTGCGATCGGTCCGCTCTTTTACGATCAATCCGGGCCTTGGCTATCTGCGCATCACCAATTTCCAGCGCAACACCACCACCGAGGTTCGCACCCACCTCGCCGAACTGAGACAACCCGAGCCGCTGCGCGGTCTGATTCTCGATCTGCGCAACAACCCCGGCGGGTTGCTCGACCAGGCGGTCAATGTCGCCGATCTCTTTCTTGGCGAAGGGCTGATCGTCTATACCCGGGGGCGGAACAGAGAACTCGATCTCACCTATGAGGCGCATCGCGACAAAGACAACGAGTCGTTCTACCCGCTGGTGGTTCTAGTCAACGAAGGCTCGGCCAGTGCGTCGGAAATCGTCGCCGGAGCGATCCAGGACCATCAGCGCGGCGTCATCGTCGGCAGCAAAACCTTTGGCAAGGGCTCGGTGCAGACCATCGTCCCCCTGGCCGACGGCGCCGGTTTGCGCATGACCACCGCCCGCTACTATACACCCAGCGGTCGCTCCATCCAGGCCACCGGCATCTTGCCCGACATCGTTATCGAACTGGAGAACGGCACCACGGAGGGCCAAGACGAATCATCGCCACCGTCGGTGCGGGAGGAGGATCTGGACGGCCATTTCTTCAATCCAGACGATGCCCCGGACGATGAGAACCCCGAATTTTCCGAAGAGATGCGCAAGCGAACGGCCAGCGATAACCAGTTGCGCGAGGCCTACCATATCCTGAAGAGCCTGATTCTCTATGCCTCGTTCAACGGACGGCAGGCTGAGAAATAAAGAGAGCCGACATGTACAGCGCCATTGCCCGTATAGCCGAACAGCGGATCAGTCAGGCCATCGAAGAGGGAACCCTGCGGACAGAGGGCTGGCATGGCCGGCCGCTGCCCATGGAAACGGATTCCTTCGTCCCGGAAGATCTGAAAATGGCCTACAAGATTCTGAAAAACAGCGGCTACCTGCCGCCGGAAGTGGAGCTGCGCAAAGAAGCGCACCGTCTCGAGGATCTGATCGCCGGCACCGAGGACGCTCATCAACGGCTGGTACAGATGAAAAAGCTCAACGTGCTGCTGATGAAAATCGATCGCTGCCGAGACCGGCCGACCAGGATCGATCACCACGACGACTATTATCGCAGAATTGTCGAGAAGTTTTAGCCCGCCGTCACAGTCCGAGCTCTTTTAGGAACCGCTCGTCTCTGGTCCAGTGTTTCTTGATTTTGACCCACAGCTTGAGCATCACGTGCCTGTCGATGAGTTCTTCGATGTCTTTTCGGGCGGCGATGCCGATCTGCTTGAGCTTCGCCCCTCCCGTACCGATGACGATCGGCTTCTGTGATGGGCGCTCCACATAGATGGTGGCATGGATGGTAACGCCGCCCCGCTCGCCGTCCTCCTTGAAGGAATCGATCACCACCGCCGACGAGTAGGGAATTTCCTGACCGGTCAGCAGGAATACCTTTTCCCGGATAATCTCCGCGGCGAGGAAGCGCTCGCTGGCATCGGTCAGGCTGTCCTCCGGGAAATAGCGGACACCGCGCGGCAACACCGTGAGCAATTGATCGATCACCTCGGGCACACCCTCGCCGCGCAGCGCTGAAATCGGCATGATCGCCCGGAACGGATAGAGCGCTGCATAACTGTCGATCAACGGCAGCAGGTGACGGCGATCGATCAGATCGATCTTGTTGAACAACAGCAGGGCCGGACAATCGATCTCGTTGAAATAATCGAGATACTGCCGGCGCTTCTCGGATGCCTCCGCCGCCGACGGCGACCGGGACGCATCGACCATAAAAAGTACTGCGTCCATCCCCTTCAGGCTGTCCGTCGCAATCTTGACCATCTCCCGGTTCAAAGGGCCGGAACTCCGGTGCAGACCCGGGGTGTCGAGAAAAACGATCTGGTAGTCCGGCCCGTTGAGCACCCCGACAATACGGTTCCTCGTGGTCTGCGGCTTCGGCGTGACGATGGAAATCTTCTGGCCGAGCATGGTGTTGAGCAGGGTCGATTTGCCGGCATTGGGCGGGCCGACCAGCGCTACCATCCCGGAACTCACCGTTTCTGTGGGAAAAGCGTCCATATAGTGTACCCTGGAGGGTGGAATTTATCGGATTGCTGAGATTATACCGTGGAGAAATGACAAAAATACACTATATTTCTCTGTTCGAATCTAAAAATCGGTCCTGCTTCAGCCATGACATGGCCCGTATCCCGGCGACAGGTCCCCCGGAAAATCGCACCACCATCCGGCAACAGACAACCAAGGCGTACATGTCTTTTACACATATCAGTTCCGGCAAGCTCATCGAATATCTCGACAACGGCAGGTTTATCTGTGGCTATGTCACCGAAAGTCAGTCCAAACGCGTTCGTCTGCTCAACCAGAACGGCCGGGAGCTGAACCTGCCGGTCTCACGCATCGTCCACTGCTCGCAGACCTCGCCGCCAATCGGCGCCGATCGGGAATCATTGATCCGGCTGCTGCAGGATACAACCGAGAAGCGGCACCTGCTGATGCAGGATATCGATCTGGAAATGCTCTGGGAGTTGGCCTGCACGGAGGCGACGGACTCCTTCGATCCGCATTTTCTCGCCGAGTTGATGTTTGGCCGCGTCGCCGACGACGACAGCGTCTCCGCCTTTCTCCGTTCGGTGTTCAAGGACAAGCTGTTCTTTAAATACCGGGAAGGCAAGATCCAGGTGCACAGCCCGGAAAAAGTAGAGCAGCTGCGCAGCCAGCTGGAAAAAGAGGCGCGGAAAAAAGCCATCATCGTCGACGGCGCCGAGCTGCTCCGCCGGATCGACCGGCTGGAACACGCAGCCGCCCCGTTCACGGAGCAGCAGGACGAGATCCTGACCCTGCTGCAGGACTATTATCTGCACGGCTCCGAAGCCGACCAGGCCGACCTGGTCCGGGCCATTCTCAAGGAAGCCGGCTTCAACAAAGCCCATGATTCGTTCCACCTGCTGGTCAAGGCCGGCATCTGGAGCCGCAATGTCAACCTGCCCCTGCTCCGCGCCAATCTCTCCACCTCGTTCAGCACCGAGGTTCGGCAGCGGGCCGAGGCCATCCTCCAATACGGCAGCGAGTCGCTGTTCAACGATCCGGCCCGCCTCGACCTGACCGACCTGGCCACCTTCACCATCGACGGCGCCACCACCCTTGATTTTGACGATGCGCTCAGCATCCAGCAACAGGACGGCAATTACCTGGTCGGCATCCATATCTCCGATGTCGCCCATTACGTCAGGCCCGGCGACCCGCTCTTCCAGGAGGCCCTGAACCGCGGCACCTCCCTCTATTTTCCGGAAGGCCAGGTCCCGATGCTGCCGCGTCACCTGTCGCAGGGGGTCTGCAGTCTGATCCAGAATGAAACACGGGCCGCCTTTTCCCACCTGATCCTGCTCTCGCCGGAAGCGGAAGTGCTCAAGGTGCAGATCGTGCCCTCCATTATCCGGGTCGCCCGGCGCTTGACCTACGAAGACGCCGACACGATGATCGACTCCGATCCGGAATTGCGCATCTTCAACGTTCTGCGCCAGAAATTGCGCCAGCGTCGCTTTGCCGCGGGGGCCCTGCTGCTGCCCTTTCCCGACGTCAACATCCATATCGACAACCAGGGCAACGCCCACATATCATTGGGGAAGACCGACACGCCGGCGCGCACCATCATCTCCGAGATGATGATCCTGGCCAACACCGAGGCCGCCCGCTTCGTCTCCGATCGCATGGCGCCCGGCCTGTTCCGTTCGCAAGGCCGGATCACCAAGCGATTCGTCCAGGGCGACGACGACGATCTGTTTCTCAACACACTGCAGCGCAAGCACCTGCCGCGCAGCGAGCTGACCACCGAAGCCAGGCCGCACAGCGGCCTGGGCGTCGGCTTCTATACCACGGTCACCTCACCGATCAGGCGGCTGCTCGACCTGGTCATGCAGCATCAGATCAACCACCTGATCCGGCGGCGCAGCGTCTGTTTCACCGAAGAAATGTGCAAGGACTTCACGTCGGTGATCTCCCGGACCCTGGCCGCCGCCAACAATGTCAAGCACCAGCGGCATCGCTACTGGCTCCTGAGATACCTGGAGGATCGTATCGACACCTATATGGAAGCGCTGGTCATCGAAACGGGGCCAAAGCGGGTCAACCTCCTGCTCACCGACATCCTGATGGACATCGATCTCCCCCCCACCCGGACGCCGCTGCCGGAGCCGGGCAACCGGGTCATGGTCAGGCCGGTCAAGGTCGACCCGCTGGACAACAGTTTTCGCTTCGACTGGTGATCAGCACCCCTCCATCGCCGTCCGGGACCGTTCCACCCTGAGCTTGACCGTCTGGCCCGGTTGGAAATCATCGGTGCCGCCTTCGCACTCGAGCACCAGTTCCTGCCCTTCCGCCTCGACCACGACACAGCGGGCGCTCGCCGCTGAAACCGCCGTTGCACCGCCAATCACCATCATTACCATGGCCATCATTACGATTACTCGTTTCATTTCATCCTCCATCGTCTCTGCGGTCGGACTCGATGTCCGCCCTTTCCCGGAACGATAACCGCTTCCCGGAACGGGGGACAGGCGACATCGGCCGACGTCGACTCAAAAGATGTCGACATCGGGTGGTTTCCCGCACCGGCACGGATGGCAAACCGCGCGACATCTGCTATGATGCACAGAAACATCAACCGGTCAGCGACAACCAGTGAACGACATAAGCTATCCAGGCGGCCCGGAAATGGTCAAGATCGACGGGAGCCGGGTCCGTGCCCTGCGTGAGCAAAAGGGCCTCACCCAACTCTACATCGCCACCGCGGTCGACGTGACCACCGATACCGTCTCCCGTTGGGAGAACAAACGGTATCCGACGATCAAAAAAGAAAACGCGCTGAAACTGGCGGACGCCCTGGA
>CAYSSK010000040.1:0-7636 GCA_964433645.1 uncultured Desulfofustis sp. | reverse complement strand
CACCGGGGCCGAGCAGGCGGCGACACCGCCCGCGGCCCCCCCCGCCCGCCGCCCCGGCGGCGTGCTCAAAACGGTACTGATTATCGCCGCGCTGACTCTGTTTGGTGCGGCATTGACGCTCTTTATCGTGAAACGAGGTCAGGTCCCGCCACTGGAAATCAGTGCCCGGCGCATCGCCCCGGCTCATTTCGTCGCGGGACAGCCGTTTCCGGTCTTTCTGAAAATCCATGCGGTGACGGACGAGCCACGCTCCATCATCCTGAAGGAAACCATCCCTCCGGGTCTCCACGTTGTCACCGCCCTGCCCCCGATTTCCGGACAAGACAAGAAAGACAACTCGATCAAATGGCTGACCAAGGTGAGCGGTCCGACAACCTTTGCCTACACGCTGCGCAGTGATCTTTCCTACCTGGGAACGGTGCACCTGGACGGCTTTGTCAAGGGTTCGGACAGCGCCACCGCGGAAATCACCGTCAGCGGCGACCGGCAGAGTGCTTCCGGAGTTCATCACTGGGCGGACAGCGACCGGGACAACCGCATCAGCGACGAGGAAATCCTGGCCGTTTACGATCTGGTCGGCAGCGATCAATCGATCGGCATCGACATGGAACTGATCGAGGATATCTGGCTGGGTGACGGCTATGTCTGGCAGGCACAGGACCAGCGCTTCGCCGTTCGGGAGTGATCACTCGCTGCCCAGTCACCACATCAACCACCGAGCCTTGTTATGAAGACATCCAGACGACGAGTGTATACAACTTTCTGCGGCTTTCTTTTTACCCTGGTTTTCCTGCTGACCAGCACCGGGCACGCCGATGGTGTCACGGCGCGGCTTTTCCAGGATCAACCCAATACCGCCATTGTCGAAATCTCGCTGTCCCGGCCGGCCCCGGCCAACCTGATCGTCGAGGTCTTCCTGCCGCGCGGCTTGACGGTCACCGCCGGACAGCCGAAACCCGCCAAAATCGAGCGGAAGAAAGGAAGTGTCAGGTGGCTGCTCAAGGATACCGGACCGGGGACCGTGCAATTGCGCCTGGTCGCCAACCGGCCGGTGCGGCTGTCGGAATGCACGGCGCTGGTTCGCTATCGCCAGCCCGGTTCCGGCACCCTGATCGAAATCACAGCGCAGCTGTGAGCAGTCCCTGCACCCCGTCGGCAATGAACTGAATCGACAGCGCGGCCAGCAGTACACCGAGCAAGCGTTTCATGATGCTGTTGCCCGTCTCCCCCAAGACCCGAAAAACCGTACCGGCCGCCTAAAATGTCCGATGCCGGGCGATGTCGGACCCGACATCGCCCCATGTCCGCTATTCTTGCCTCCGAAAACAGCTTACATAAAAGACAACAGCAGCACCAACCACGAAAAACAAACAACGGAGGACGGTCATGAAAAAACTTATTCTCGGAGCAACCATCCTGATGGTATCCCTTGCCGGACCATTGAGCGCCCGGGCGGATCACACCAATGGCATCAACGGCCTGATCTTCGGTGCCGGCGGCGGCGCCATCGCCGGCCAGGCCATTGGCAGAAATACCGAGGCGACGCTGATCGGTACGGCCGTCGGCAGCCTGCTCGGCTATGTGATCGGCAATGAGATCGACAAAAGCGGCGGCTATCACCGCCAGGTCGTCTACCACTCACCGCGGCCGGTCATTCACCGGCAGCAGCGGGTCGTCAAGCATTATCCGCCGCCGCGGCGGGTGGTCCACAAAAACAAATACGTCACCGAGCATCATCACTACTACCCGGTCGTCGAGGAACGTTATACGCAGGGACCGCCGTGCCGCGAAGCGGAAATTCTCGGGACCGTGAACGGCAGGGCAAAAAAAATCTACGGCACGGTCTGCCGCACCGAACATGGCTGGGAACTGGTTTCAGAGCCGACCGGCCAGGTGAGGATGCGCGGCGACCGCGGTAAAGACCGCAGCAACCAGCACTGGGTCGGCGGACGACGATTCTAGGCGGTCGCCGTCGCCCTGAAGACCTTTCCTTCAGCCCCCGCTCCCGTTCTGCCCCGACCGGCGGCAGGACGGGAGCACCCTTGGCGTCCCGTCGTTGCCATCTCCCCGGTGGTGTTGTATGATCTCGACACGTTCACCTTCCACCGCGGACCGTTATGGCCAGGAAACTACTGCTCACCGGCTTGCTCTGTCTGGCCGCCCTGCTGCTCACCGGGGCGGTCGACCGCACCATTCCCTACCTTGACGAACGAGCCGACCGCTATTTCCGGGACACCACCACCGACGCGGCGCTGGCCTATGCGACGGTGCGGGGGGTCAATGGGGTTATCTCGGTCCTCAAGGAATCCGCGTTGGAGGTCTCTCCCGCCGGCGTCGGACTGAGTATCGCGGCCGGTCAGATTTTCGACCCGATCGACGATCTGACCGAGCGTCTGTCGCTGGTCCTGGTCACCGCACTCGTTTCCCTCGGTCTGCAAAAATTGATCATGGAAATCGGTCAACAGGCGCCGCCGGTCCTGCTGGCGCTTGTCGCTCTGCTGCTTATCATTCCGCTCTGGCTGAGAGGCGGCCGGCGCCTGCCCCTGGCTGGACTGCTCATGAAATTCGGGGCCGTGTTGATCGTGCTGCGCCTGCTGCTGCCGCTGTCCTCTCTGATTAACGACACCTTCTACCAATCCCTGCTCAAAGACGACATGATCGCCGCCAAGACGCAGCTCTCCGCACTTTCCGCCGAGCAACGGGTCATCGGTGGTTTCGACAGCCCGGAGGGCAGCGGCATCATCTCTTCATTTACCACATCGGCCCGGGAAAAGATGGAAGGCGCCCGTACCCTGTACCGACGCATCGCCGAAAGCGGCGACGACATCGTCAACGCGCTCCTGGTGCTGACCACCTCATACGTGTCGCTCTTCATTCTGCAGGTGATCGTTATCCCGCTGGCCACGCTCTGGCTGTTAATCGTCCTGATTAAATCACTGTTTTCCTGGCCATGGCACACCACGCCAGGGCCACCGGCGCTGCCGTCCACCACGGCGATGGGCGAAGGCAACAGGACGGCAGTCGAGAAGAAGGACGAACAAGAGCAGGTGTAACGGGGGAGCGGCAGTGTACCGGACAGATGCCGGGCAACCCCCGGCGCCGGAGAGGGGCGGGATCAGATCAGCTGTCCAGGGCCCAGGTAGGAATACGTTTCAGGATGTAATCCTGAACGGATTGTTTTCTCTCGCCGGCCTCCACCTCGCCGACCGCCGCCATCACTTCGTCGAAATCGAACCAACAGATTTCCCGGTCTTCATAATTGTAGACCGTCAAAACCCGGCGGTTCTCGTGGTGGATGTCTTCCTCTTCCTGAATGGCGGCGACGATCTTCAAGGCCTCGTCGTAGGAAAGAAATTCCATGGCATCTTCAGACATCGATTTCCTCGCTGACTCGTAAAAACAACCGTTACCGCCGGCCCCTTACCGGACCTTCCGAAGCGGGCCGGCAAAGCAACCAACGACCAGTCACACGGCGGGCTTGACAACTACGCCGGAACGAATGCAGCGGGTGCAGACGCGGGTTCGACGGACACCCCCGGTATCGGTCACCATGCGCACTCGTTTCAGGTTCGGCAACCAGCGCCGCCGGGTCTTGTTGTTGGCGTGGGAAACATTGTTTCCGGTAACCGGTCCTTTACCGCAAATTTCGCATACTTTAGCCATGATCGCTCTCCTGATATCTCCTGTCGTCACCGGCAGGCCGGGTGACGGTCTGACGGCGCGACGCTATTGTGCCATCCGCCAACGTGAAAAGTCAAAACAATCCTTCTACCTCGTTCATCCATCTTTTTCAAGATTTTTATCCTCGGTTGCTCTTTGACCGGGAAGGATTACAATAATCCAGAGAATCGAGTTCCATGCCGGTTCGGCACCACTGCGGCTGGATGGAAGCGGCACCGGCGCCCAAACCTGCATGCCGTCTTTTTTTCAAGCAACCATTAAAAACACGCACCCGATGAACAGAAAATCAAACAGACCGCTCGAGCAGCCGGTTATTCGTCCGCCAAGCGAGTGGCAAAGCACCCTGATTCGCATTACCCGCGGCTGCAACTGGAACCGCTGCCGTTTCTGCGGCATCTACCCGCACCTCGGCCAACCCTCTTTCTCGGTTCGCGACTACGAGGAGATCGCCGCGGACATCGACACCATGCGCGACCGCCGGCCGTACGCTGAGGAATTCTTTCTCGGTGACGCAGATCCGTTGCATGGCGGCAGCGAGTTGGTCGGCCGGGTCATCGACCTGCTCTACGAGCGCTTTCCGGTCAAAAAGGTAACCAGTTATGCCCGGGTATCGACCCTCAGGAAACTCGGCCGGCAGACCATCGAAGAGCTGGCCGCCCGGGGGTTGACCCGGATTCACCTCGGCCTCGAATCCGGCGACGAGGCGGTCCTGCGGTTCCAGCGCAAAGGACAGTCCCCGGCCATGGTGCGGGAGGTGTCCGGCTGGCTGGCGGACGCCGGTATCGAACAATCCTATTACGTGTTGCTCGGCCTCGGCGGAACGGAGCGCTGGCGTGAACACATGATCGCCACGGCCGAGTTGATCAACGAATTGCAGCCGGATTTTGTCAGGATCAGACGGCTCTGGATCTACGAGCCCGACCCCGCCGGCGGCCGGCCCGGCTGCCCGCTTCTGCACCAGGTTGAAGATGGTTCCTTCACCCCCCAGAGCGCCGAAGGCACTGTCCAAGAACTGGCACTGCTGCTCGACCGGTTGCGCCCATCGCCAACCTATCTGACCTGCGATCACGCCAACAACGTTATCCAGGTGCACGGCTCTCTGGCCACCGACCTCGACGAGATGCGCCGTGAAGTCGATTCCTTTCTGGCGCTCACCGATCAGCAGCGCCGTGTCTGCTGCGAGGAACATCGCTCACGGATCTGACCGGTGCATGGTTCGTCGGCAGTCCCGCGCCGCCAGGCAGCTCTCATCGGCTACGCTCCGGTGCACCTGAACCGGCGGCGGCGAGCCGGAAATTTTGTCTTCTATTTAAGAATCTGCTTTCCAGTCGGAGAAAAAACTGGTTAACTGAACATTCGTGTTCGCGGTTCAACAAATGGTCATTTGTCGTAGTCACCCGTTGTGTCCGGCGAGCCGAAAAAGGCTTCCCGGTGTTCTCAACTATCCGATTTTATCCTATCAATGCAAAAAGATAACTCGATTTGGCAATTGTTTGCCTCGGTCAAGCTGGCCCTGGTCACGATCTCACTGCTCGCCATTACGTCGATCATCGGTACCGTCATCCCGCAGAAGAAATCGCCTGAATTCTATGCCGACGCGTACGGCGAAGCGATGGCCCGGCTCTTTCACGTGCTCGACATTCCGGACATGTACAACAGCTGGTGGTTCATCGGCCTGCTTGCCCTGCTCAGCTTGAATCTGATCATCTGCAGCCTCGAACGGTTTCCGGCGGCCTGGAAGCAGATTACCGCCGACGGCCTGGACCGGCCGACCGATCGCTTGGCGACGATGCCGATCAATGCCGGCTGGCAGGTCCCCACCGACGCAGCCACCACCGCCGACCGACTTGCCGACCGGTTACGCGATGGCGGCTGGAAGCCGGCCCGCAAGGACGACAACGGCGAGACAAAGCTGTTCTGCCAGAAAGGGGCCTGGACTCGAACCGGCGTCTATATCGTCCATGCCTCGATTCTGGTCATCTTTCTCGGCGGCGTCATCGGCGCTGTCGGCGGCTTCAAGGGCAGCATGGTCATCCCGGAAACGTTGCAGCGCGACCGGATCGTCTTGTTCGGCAGCCAGACCTTCGAAGACCTCGGCTTCAGCGTGCGCTGCAACAGTTTTTCCGTCGATTTTTACCCCAACGGGACACCCAAAGACTACGTCTCCAGCCTGACCATCATCGAAGATGACCGGGAAGTACTGACCCGTGAAATTCGGGTGAATCATCCACTGACCTATCGCGGTATTACCTTTTATCAATCCAGTTATCAGTCATTTCAAGACTTCTTGATCACCATCGAAAATACTGGTGCCGATCGGCGCGAGTCCTTTATCGTTGACTTCCAGAAGCAGCAACAATGGCCGGACGAAGGACTGCGATTCGGTGTCATCAACGCCAGGGCCATGGGGCAGTCAGTCGTCAGTTCCAAACTCTGGATCAGCGACGACCAGGCGCCACCGGTCACCGTCTGGCTGGACAAAGCCGACACCGCCGAGGTTCAGCTTGGTGAGCGTGCTTACCTGGTCGGAGCCCGGCAGCTGTACGCCACCGGCCTGCAGGTCGCCAAAGATCCCGGCGTCTGGTGGGTTTATGCCGGCTGCTCGCTGATGCTGATTGGGCTTTATATCGCTTTTTTCACCTCCCATCGGCGTCTCTGGGTGCTCGTTTCCGCCGCCGACGGGGGCGCCACCGTGCTGCTGGCCGGGACGGCCAATAAAAACCGGCCCGGTTTCACCCGAACCATGCGGGAACTCGAGCAGACACTGCGGACGGAGCACCCGGCCTAGACGGCGAGGACGCTCGACAATTCGATTAAATGCAGACGGAGTAGTATCATGGATAGTTCCCAGCTTCTCGGTATCACCACCTTCACCTACCTGTTCGCCTCGGGCCTCTATGTCGCCCTGCTCGTTTTTCACAATAAACGGCTCGGAGTCATAGCCACGGCTTTTACCGCTCTGGCCCTGCTCGTCCAGACCGCTGGCATCATCCTGCGCTGGATCGAATCCTACCAGCTGGGCATCGGTCATGCGCCGCTGTCCAACATGTACGAATCGGTGGTTTTTTTCGCCTGGATGATCATCGTGCTCTATCTGGGCATCGAGTGGAAATTCAAGTACCGCACCATCGGCGCCTTTGCCGTCCCGCTGGCGTTTCTGGCCATGGCCTACGGCTCATTCGCCCCGATCGACAAAGGTATCAACCCGCTCGTCCCGGCCCTCCAATCAAACTGGCTGATCGCCCATGTGGTGACCTGCTTCGTCGGTTATGCGGCCTTTGCCATCGCCGCCGCACTGGCCGTCATGTACCTGATCAAAGCCGCCGGCGGCAACGGCGGACAACGGGAGACCGGTCTGCTCCCGTCCCTGCGGGTAATCGACGATATCATCCACAAGTGCCTGATTTTCGGATTTATCTGGCTCAGCGCCGGCATCATCACCGGCGCCGTCTGGGCCAACTCCGCCTGGGGCACGTATTGGAGCTGGGACCCGAAGGAAACCTGGTCGCTGATCACCTGGTTCGTCTACGCGTTCACCCTGCACATTCGCTACACCCGAGGCATCGGCGGCAACGCGACTGCCTGGTTGTCCTTGCTGGGTTTTCTCGCCGTTATTTTCACCTATTACGGGGTCAACTTCCTGCTTTCCGGACTGCACAGTTACGCCTGAACTGTCTTTTTTATATGAAAATACAACCCATTAACACTGAACATTTCCCGGAGAGGTTCTTGACATACACCCGATAACCCGGTATAACATGAACAGATGAATCATCGTTCAGCTCTACCGGCAGGAAATCAATTCAAGAGAGGAGTGGTCACCATGATGAAAAAATTGTTGCTCTGTGTCTGTGCCGTCGCGGTTCTGGGTTTTGCCGGCGTCGTCATCGCCGATAACGGTCCGGCGGACATGATCCTGCAAGCCGAAATCGACAAATCGAAAAAACCGAAACCG
>CAYSSK010000039.1:16545-31983 GCA_964433645.1 uncultured Desulfofustis sp. | reverse complement strand
CATTTCGCGGTCCCCATTTCGCGAGCGAAATGGGGACTGTCCCCTTTTTCCTTTTTTTGCCATTATTTTCGGCAGGAGGGGCACTCGGTCCAGAGGAAGCGGGAATCTGTTTTCTGACCGAGATAGTCGTCTGGTTCATGCCAGACTCCGTCCTCGCCTTCGATCATCTGGCAAATATTGCAAACGGCAATCGATCCCTGCAGCGTATCGACCAAATCAAGTGCCTGCCTTAATTCCAGCAGCGTCTGCGACAGTGTTGACTGGATTCTGACAATTCTCTCGCCGACCCTGATGCGCGCCCGGAGTTCATCGTCGTTGAACGGTTTGGTGATATAGTCGTCCGCACCGGCGTCAAACCCGTGCAGGATATCGCTATGACTGTCGCGGGCGGTGACCATGATCACGTGAATCGGATTGTCTCTGGGCAGCTCCTTGATTTTCCGGCACAACTCGACACCGTCGATCTCCGGCATCTCCCAGTCGAGCAAGGCGATTTGCGGTGCATCCGGTTTATCGAGCAGCTGCCACGCGGCTTTGCCGTCGGCAACGCTCTCCACCTGATAACCCCATTTCTCCAGACAGACCTGGATCATCAACCGCGTCGTGTATTCGTCTTCGGCAATCAGGATTTTCAAGGTAATTCCCCTCTTGTTATGCTCATGCAGATCGTCTATCGTCTGGTCACCATGTGTTACCAATATTATTTCCGATTTCCCAGCGGATTGTCTACTTGAATTGCATTAGAATCACATTTTGCCGCTGCCGACAACCACCGCTTCTTCATAGTGCAAAAGCTTCTCTCTGTCGTTGCCGATTCGATGAATCTGAAACAGGCTCTGCAAAACATCCTCCCCGCCGATGAGTTGCCGCACCTCGTGCGCTCTTACGACGTGATCGGAGACATCGCAGTCGTCATCATTCCGCCTCCGCTCCGGCATCGTGAGCAGTTGATCGGCGCTACCATTTTATCGATGAACAGGCGAATCAAGGTGGTTGCCCGTCGGGCCGGGCATCACGAAGGCGAATACCGCACCCTGCCGCTTACCGTGGTCGCCGGCGAGCAGCGCCTGACTACACTGCATCGGGAATTCGGGGTCAGTCTGGAGCTCGATTTGAACGTGGTCTATTTCTCACCGCGGAGCGGCAACGAACGGAAGCGGATAGCCGATCAGGTTGTAAGGCCGGAACGGATTCTGGTCATGTTCTCCGGTGCCGCGCCCTACCCTCTGCAACTGGCCCGGCACAGTCCGGCCGCAACCATAATCGGTGTGGAAAAAAATTGCGCAGCCCATCACTATGGGCTTGCCAATGTCGCCAGAAACAAAGCTCAGGCGGTCGTTTTTCTGGCCCGCGGAGACGTTGTCGATATCGTACCCGGTCTTGATCTCAGTTTTGACCGAATAATCATGCCGCTGCCCGGCGCCGCCCGGCAGTTTCTCGAACTGGCCCTCGAGCACCTGCGTCCGGCCGGCCGGCTCCATCTCTATGAATTTCAGCCTCGAGACCGATTTGTCGATACCCGGGACGTCATCCAGGATATGGCCCATTTAAAGGGACGGTACGTCCTGGGCAGCACGGTGACCGTCTGCGGTCATAACAGCCCGGCCTCCTATCGAATCTGCGTCGATGCGACCATTTCCTGAAAATTCCGCCTCGCTGATATCGAGCGAACCGGTCACCTGTATCCGCAGGCGTCCATTTCGTCGCCACAGATTTCCAGCAATGTCCGTTTCATCTCCTCGCTCCACTGCGGCCACGGCGGGAGGAGATGGGCATCGGTGCGATTGGCCGGCCGGTTCACGGCCCGCAGCCATCGTTCTTCGCCGACGTCCAGGTTCAGATACACCTCAACTTCCTTGTTAAAATAACTGTAATCGCTGATCATTTTCTCGAAATGCAGAAGCCGGCCGATATCTTGACGAAGCCGCCGATTGGCATCGACCCAGAGCCAGCAGAGCCGGGCGAAACGTGACATCTCCGGCCAGCTGCCGGCCAGCGGGTCGTCGCTCCGCGGAGCCAGCTGATGATGGTCTTTTCCTTGTGCCGTATAGTGCTTTCGCGAATAAAGCGAACGCACCACATCCCGCGGATCTCGGACCAGATGCAGCAGCTTGGCCTGCGGGAAACATCGACGCAGCGATGCCCCATGGTAGCGTAACGCGGAATTGACCTCACCGTAGCAGGTGATAGTGCGGCGCCGAACCAGCAGATACATCATTTTCTTGCGAAACGTCCGCAGATACCGCTGGGCCGCCGTCGCTGATTTGTGGGCCTGGACAAACGCCTTGAAATCGTCTGAAATCGGTTCATGAAAAACAGCGGCTGTGGGATGGCTATCGAGCAGCCTGGCCAGCAGCGTCGTGCCGGACCGGCCGACCCCGAGAATAAAAAAAAGATCGATCGTATTGAAATAGGCATCGACCTGTTTCTCTGAAATCCAAAACAAGCCGGCCGTCTTCAAGACATTTTTGCTGAGGACCATCGCTTCCCTCTCTCCGGATTACCAATAAATTACATCTCACAACGGCAGGCAGCGGGCTGTGCCGCGCCGGGTTCACCACACGGCCACCCGGCGCTCATGTCCCTTCGTTTACCTGTTTTACCGGACATTAACAACGATTGATTAAGCGGCCGACCGGTGGTCGAAGGAGCTGAGCGCCGGTCGGCAGTCCACCACCGGCGGAGATCGAGATGGAAATCCGTTGCAACTGCAGTATAATGCAGTGTGCAGATCGCCGAAGCGATAATCGATCAGAACGATTATCCCAATCACCAGAACCAAATGGCCCGTTATGAATGACGTACTCGAGCTGCTCTTAGCCCACCGTTCCATCAGAAAATTTGCTGCCCGCCCCGTCGACCAGAGCATCGTCGAGGAATTGATCGGCGCCGGCCAATGCGCCGCAACGTCCTCGTTTATTCAGGCATGTACGGTCATTCAGGTGAACAACCGGCAATCGCGACAGGCCCTCTGCGAGTATACGGCCGGCCAGCAATATGTGCTGGAAGCCCCCGTCTTTCTCGTCTTTTGCGCCGATATGCAGCGTCACCGCCTGGCCTGCTCACTGCACGGCTCGCCGATGCTGTCGGGCTATACCGAACAATTCCTGACAGCCTCGCTCGACTGCGCGCTGTTTGCCCAGAATGTGATGATCGGCGCCGAGTCACTCGGACTTGGCGGCTGTTATATCGGGGCGATCAGGAATCGCATCGGTGAAGCCGACCGTTTACTCGGCCTGCCGGAGCTGGTCTATCCTGTTTTTGGCATGTGCCTTGGCTACCCGGCCCAGGATCCGGAAACCAAGCCACGACTGCCGCTTTCCGTCGTTCTCAAGCAGGAACGATACGAGGATGCCCATGACGCCGCCGCCATTGGTGCCTACGATGAACGGGTTCGGACCTATTATAAAACGAGGACCGGGGGTATAAAAGACAACTCCTGGAGCGAGCAGATCGCCGACATGCTGGTCAAGGAAGCACGACCGCATATGCTGGCATTCCTGCAGTCAAAAGGTTTTCTGCTCAAATAGGCGCGGACATGGCGCTGCACCATATCGTGGCGGTCATCTCTGACCCCGGGGAGCATCATGGCCCGTTGCTTTCTTGACGGTAACGAAGCGATCAGCCGCGCCGCCGTGGCTGCCGGCTGCCGCTTCTTCGCCGGCTATCCGATCACCCCGGCGACCACGATCTTTCAGCAGATGGTCGAGATGCTGCCGCCCATCGGCGGCATCTGTCTGCAAGGCGAAGACGAAATTGCCTCGATCGGTTTCTGCATCGGCGCGTCCATGGCCGGAATGAAGGTTATGACCGCCACCTCGGGACCCGGGATCAGCCTCTACAGCGAACAGATTTCCTTTGCCATCGGCGGCGAGATTCCGCTGGTAATCGTCGATGTCCAGCGACTCGGACCATCCACCGGATCGGCGACCAAAGGGGCCGACGGCGACATCCAGTTCCTGCGCTGGGGCAATAGCGGCGGTCTGCCGGTGATCGTGCTGGCGCCGGTCGACGCGCTCGATTGCTACCAGCTCACCGGCCATGCCTTCAATCTCGCCGAACGCTTTCGCTGCCCCGTCTTCATCGCCTCCAACAAGGAAATCGGTATGACCAGAGAGAGCGTCGAGCTGGCAAAACTGCACCTGCCGCCGGTCGTCGACAGGACCCCGTCTCCTTCCAGCGAACAATTTCTCCCCTTCCAGGCATCGCCTGGCAGTGACGTGCCGTATTTTCTGCCCATGGGCGGCAAGCGGCTGGTCCGGCAGACCTCCTCGACACACGGCACCGACGGCTATATCACCGTCGACACCGAACAGATCGGTACGGCCATCCGCCGGCTGGCGCGCAAGATCGACGGTGCCGTTGACGATTTCAGTTTTTACGAACTGGCTGGCGCACCGCACTGCAAAACGCTTGTCATCACGTACGGGGTTACCGCACGGGCTGCCAGGCAGGCAGTTACCTCACTGCGGTGTGACGGGCACGACATCTCGCTGCTAATCCTGAAAACCCTGTTCCCGGTGCCGGTCAGTATACTCCAAAAAACCATCCATACCGCCGGTCGAATCGTCCTGGTCGAAATGAATCTTGGTCTTTATGCAACTGAAATAGCACGCTTATGCTCGGACAAGCACATAATTCACCATACGCGCATGGATGGAGAATTGATCAGCCCCGAAGAAATCCGTGCGGTGATCCGGCCATGATCAGTCTGCTCAACGACCAGCGCCCGCCGGTTTTCTGCCCGGGCTGCTCCCATGAACGGACCGTCCACGCCCTTGACCGGGCACTCGGTCGCCTGGGTCGTGCCGGCAATCAGGTGGCAGTGGTCAGCGATATCGGCTGCTCCGGCCTGTTCGACACCTTTTTCCATACCCACGCCCTGCACGGCCTGCACGGTCGGGCGCTGACCTACGCCACCGGCCTGAAGATAGCCTGCCCGGAGCTGACCGTCATCGTCGTCATGGGCGACGGCGGCCTGGGTATCGGTGGCGCTCATGTGCTCAGCGCCTGTCGACGAAACCTGGACATCACCCTGCTGGTGCTGAATAATTTCAATTACGGCATGACCGGCGGCCAATGTTCGGCGACCACTCCTGTCGGCGCAACGACCTCCTCGGGGTTTTTAAACCGGCTCGAAGCACCCCTCGACATCTGCACAGTGGCCGGTGCGGCCGGTGCACCTTGGGTGGAACGACTGGTGGCCACGGACCGAAAGCTGAGCGAACGGCTCGCCGGTGCCATCGAATTTCACGGCTTTGCCCTGCTCGATATTCGGGGCATCTGTCCGGGTCGTTTCAGCAAGCATAACCGCACGTCGCTCAGCCACGTCGAGGCCGACCTGCACAAACTGCCACCGGCAAACGGTATCGTCGCCGCCAACCAGCGGCCTGAATACGGTACTCATTATCGACAGCTCGCCGCCGCTGCACCCGTAAGCCGATCCCTGGCCCGGATCGAGGCGCGCCATCAACACGCACTGACCGGTCGTTGCCAGACCCTGCTGCTCGGCGCAGCCGGCCAGCGGATCAATACCGCCGGCGAAGTACTCTGCCTGGCGGCCATGAGCAGCGGCCTGCAGGTCAGTCAAAAGAACGATTACCCGATCACCGTGCTCCGGGGCCATTCGGTGAGTGAAGTCATTCTCGATCACGAATCGATCGGTTTCACCGGTATCGACAAACCCGATATTGTCATCGCCCTGGCCGCCGAAGGGGTCATGCGCCGCCGACGAGCCTTTGCCGCCCTGACCCCCGAAGATCTGGTCATTCGCAGCGAGCGCGTGGAACTGCCGCCGTCGCGGGCTCGTATCGTCGATATGCCGGCCACGGATCTCGGGGTCGCCGCCCAGGATCAAGCGCTGGCCGCGCTGACCATTCTCTGCTCCGAGTCAAATATCATTACCCGTGATGCCCTGCAGGACGGCTGCAGACTCCGTTTCGGCGGCAGCATCCTGGACATGGCCTTGGCGGTGATCGATCGCTGCCGGCGCTGATCAGCCGGCAACGGATCTTTTGACGATCGCGCGACCGCCGCTGATCATCAGTTGAGTGTTTCCTGAAGAAAGCGGACGAACCGGTTCCAGGACTGGCGATCGGCCTCCTGCCGATAACGATCCGTCCCAAAGACCGTAAATGCGTGCGGCGCCCCGCTGTAGGTGGTCATCTCATGAGCGACGGCGGCCTGCTCCAGCTGGACCGCCAGATCGGCAAAATCCTGCATGGTAACGGCCGTATCGGCAGTACCGTGAAATACCACGACCATGCCCGTGGTCTGGCGATAATCCTGCCCTTCCGGTGTAGTCAGTCCCCCGTGAAAACTGACGAACCCCTTGGCTTTGGCACCCGACCGGGCCATCTCGAGCACCGCGGCACCGCCGAAACAATAGCCGAAGGCTACCGCCCGTGAACCGTCGCCCCCCTGCGCAACACCCTGGTCGAAGCCGGCAATGAGCAGAGAGCGCATTTTCTGACGATCAGCATAGAGCGCTCCCGTCAGTTTTTGCTTGTCGGCGGTTTCCGTCGGGCGGACCTCGGCGCCGAAGAGATCGACGGCAAAAACCGCATAACCGAGTTCGGCAAGCATCTCGGCCCGCTTGATTTCGTAATCGGTCAGCCCGTCCCAATCGTGCACGAGCAACAAAAGCGGTCGATCGGCCGCGCCGGTGAAATACCCCTCATAATCGACGCCGTCAACCGAATAGGAAACCGCCTGACCGGCACCAAAAGCCGGGGATGCGACAAGGGCGGCCAGCGCCGCCAAGATAACGAGTAAACGAATCATAACACCCTCCTGCCCAGTCGTCTCCGGGGAGACGACTCATGATGTCTTCATAATGAAGCTGCCCTGTCTCCGGTGCGACACACCGCACCGGAATGTACAGGAAAAACCATAGTGCTCCTTTGTGGAAAGGCAAGAAACAGCGCTGTTTTCCCGGTCCGGCGCCGACCGGTTCAGCGCTCTCGTCCCCGCCACCGGCACACGTGAAGGACAGCGGGCGGGAAATTGAAATCACCTCATGTCAACCATCACCTGCCGGGAAAAAACTGGACAGAGAAACCGTTGGTAGATTAGGTTTTGCACGGCATCACTCTTTCATACCTACCTGTACGGAGAACACCGTGAACCGCTATCACACCGTATTAACCATCGCCGGCTCCGATTCCGGCGGCGGCGCCGGCATCCAGGCCGATCTCAAAACGATCGGCGCCTGCGGCTGCTACGGCATGAGCGCCATCACCGCTCTGACCGCCCAAAACACCGTCGGGGTCATGGCCATCCACCCGGTCCCGGTCCCGTTTCTCGAGCAGCAGATCCGTGCGGTCCTCGACGACATCGGCGCTGATGCCGTTAAGATCGGCATGCTGCACGCACCCGAGGTCATTGACTGCGTGGCCGCTCTACTCGCTGATTACCGGATCCCCCATATCGTTCTTGATCCGGTCATGGTGGCCACCAGCGGCGATCGCCTGATCCAGGACGATGGTGTCGCAGCCATGCAGGAGAGGCTTTTCCCGCTGGCCACGCTCATCACCCCGAATATTCCGGAGCTCCAGATTATTCTCGGACGGACAATCGGCTCCGATAATGAGCTGCATCAGGCCGCCCGGGATCTCGGCACGCGCTTCCAGTTGTCGGTTCTGGCCAAAGCGGGCCATCTCTTCGGCGAAGAGCTGACCGATATCCTTTTCGACCAGGCGACCGGTGAGATCACTCCCTTTTCCCATCAACGCATCCGCACAGCCAACACCCATGGCACCGGCTGCACACTTTCTTCGGCCATTGCCGCCCACCTCGCCAAGGGACGATCGCTGCCGGCGGCAATCGAGCAGGCCATCACCTATCTCGCCCGGGCACTCGAGGCCGGCAGTTCATATCAGCTTGGCTCCGGTCACGGGCCGGTTCACCATTTCCAGGCCTGGTGGCGTTGAGCGGCAAGAGGGGCTGCGCGTCACCGTGGTAACTGCCCCGTTATGAGCGATCAGCTTTCAGTGGTCCGTTCGTTTTCGACCATGCCCAGCCGTCGATACAAGGTGCGCCTGCCGATCCCCAAAATCGATGCGGCACGGCTCTTATTGCCCTGGACCCGCTCCAGCACACGCCGGATATAACCGGCTTCGATCTCTGCCAGGGAGGGCATCGTATTTTCGTCGGTTGCGGGGGTCCCCAGGTAACTGTCGATTACCTTGTCACTGTCTTCTGCAGTTCTGCGAATCCGCAGCGGCAGGTGTTCGGGAAGAATTTTTTCCTGATGACAGAATGTGACCGCGCGTTCAACGGCGTTGTGCAACTCACGAACATTGCCGGGAAACGAATAGCGACGGAGCAAATCGCCGGCCGCGGGGGAGAAGCCCGTTATCTGCTTCCTGCCGCGGAGCGCGAACGTTTGCAGGAAAAGACCGGCCAGCAACTCGACATCTTCTTCGCGTTCCCGCAACGGCGGCACGTGCAGCGCAAACGTCTCCAAACGATAGAACAAATCCTCGCGAAAATGGCCACGCCGCACCTCGTCCTCAAGATCCTGGTTGGTGGCGGCCACAATGCGCACATCGACCTGCTGCTCCCTGTTCGCCCCTACCGGTCTGACCTTGCCGTCCTGCAGCATCCTCAGCAGTTTCGCCTGAAGCGGCAGCGGCATCTCGGAAATTTCATCCAGCAGCAAGGTTCCACCCTCTGCCTCGGCGAATAAGCCCCGCCGGCCCCGGGTCGCACCGGTGAACGAACCTGCCTCGTGACCGAAGAACTCGCTCTCCAGCAATTGCTCGGGAATACCGGCGCAGTTCACGGCAAGAAAGGGCCGGCTCTTTCCCTTGCCCTCCAGATGAATGGCCCTGGCAACCAGTTCCTTGCCGGTCCCGCTCTCGCCGGCGATCAGCACCGGCCCGTCGGCCTTGGCGATCTGCCTGATCTGGTCATAGAGACGGATCATACAGCGGCTGTGCCCGTACATTCCGTGAAAGCTGCTGCCATCCATCAAACTCCTGATTCGCACCACTTCCTCGCGCAGGTGGCGTTTCTCAAGAATCCGGTTGACACTCAACATGAAGTGCTCGAGGTCCAGCGGTTTGGTCAAAAAATCTTCCGCCCCCGCCTTGAGCGCCTCGACCGCGGTGGATATCGTACCAAAGGCGGTAATAATCAGGAAATCAGGGGTATCCTCAAGCGCTGCGGTCCTGACCTGGCGCAGCAACGTCAACCCGTCATTATCCGGCAAACGCAGATCGCTGACCACCAGATCGGGGCGCCAATGCTCAATGGTCGACATCGCTTGAGCGGCGCTGTCCACCCACTGTGCCTCCAGGCCGCCGTCTGCCGTCTCATCCTGCAGCAACCGGCCGAGCCCCTGGTCATCTTCGACGATGAGTACCCTGCTGACATTGGGTGCCGCCACGATCACCCCCCCTTTTCAGACCCAGCCGGTTTCTCCGCCACCCGGAGGCGAAACGATGCTCCTCCCAGCTCACTGTCGCCAACGTCGATGGTCCCGCCATGCTCCTGAGCGATGGCGTGGACGACGGCCAGTCCCAATCCCGTCCCGACTCCGACCGGCTTCGTCGTGAAAAACGGCTCGAAGATTCGCTCCCGCTGGGACTGCGGGACTCCCGGCCCGTTGTCGTCGATGTGAAAACAGATCAGGCCCTGCTCGGCAAAACAGTGCAGCCGTACCACAGGGTGTTTCCCCGCCTGGATCCCGTTGCGCAGCAGGTTGACGACGGCTTGTTCGAGACGGATCGGATCACCCTGCAGGGTGGGCGGCTCGCCGATAACCTCCCAGGTCAGGGATGCTCCGAAACGATCCGCTTCTTCCCCTACCGCGGCAACGGCGGAACGGACCACCTGTTCCGGGTTGACCGGTGTGTGTTTCGTCTCTTCATGACGACTGAACTCGAGCAGTTGGCGGACGATAGAAGACATCCTGTCGACTTCTTTTCTGATCTGTACCAACTTGTCTCTCAGATCGGGTCCGAGTCCCTTGACTCTGGCTCCTCGCTGGGCATGGCCGGAGATCACGCTCAATGGCGTACCCAGTTCATGGGCGATACCGGCAGCCAATTGACCGATGGCAGCCAATTTTTCCTTATGCCTGAGCTGTTTTTCCAGCTCAAGCTGTTCGAGCCGCTGACGATGCAGGGCCTGTTCGCTCCGCTCGATACTGTCCAGCATCGCATTGAAACCGGACAATATCTCAACCATCTCCCGTGGACCCGCCGGGGACATGCGATAATGCCTGTCACCGGCGGCGATCCTGGCCATTCCCGCGGTGAGGCGGGCAAAATTTCGCCCCAGGGCCTGGTGGTGCCCGATCAATACCAGGCCGGTCATCACCAGGGCGCCGGCCCCGAGCAAAAAACCGGCGTAGAGACGAATCGTACTGATATCATGACGAAAATCACTCTGTCTTCGGGTCAGGTGCAGTAATCCTCTGGCCTGCCCGTCGGAATCGGTCAAGGGTACATAATATGAGTAAACGGTGCGATCACCGATGGTGCCGTATTCGCCGGTGTGTTGTCCTTTGCCGGCCAACTCGGTCACCCTGCCCCGTTGCACGTGCGAGTCGCCCCGCCCGGCCGAGGCAATCTGCCGGCCTTCGGTATCATAGACATAGGCGCTGTACACAGACCCCAGAGAAAATACAGACTGCAACGCAGTGGCAACGCTTCCGGACCGCTCTTTCTGCAGCGCATGCCCGAGCGGCAATCTGATTGCCCGGGCCACCAGTTCAAGGTCCTTTTGCAGGCGCTGCTCAACTTGTTTTTCCATATAGTTCAAAGACAGATACCCGGTCAGGGCCAGAGAGGCGAGCAACGGTACGACAATATAGATCATCAGGCGCCAGCGCATGGTAAAGCGATGACGTCCCGACGACGCTCCAGCCGAAGATGCCACTATTGTATCATTTTGGCTCATGCGTCAATCGTACACACTATCACGACAAATGTAAACCTGACGAAGGCGGCTTGTCTCGCACCCCAGTTTTTTAATTTATTGTTATTGTTCTCTTTATTTTTTATCTCGAGAACGGCTCATAGGCACAATCTCTGCAAGTCAGAGATCATGATGCGTCTAACGGGGTGGCCGTTGCGCATTTCCGGCATCATTGGGGTGGCGGAGCCATATTCATCGATTTTTGGAGGATTTTATGCTCATTTACAAACGGATAACTCAATTTTTTCTGCCCCTGGCCGCGCTCCTGCTGATCGTTGCGCTGCCAGCATCGGCTCAAGAAGAAGAATTGAAGGTAACGGAAGAAGAAGCAATTGAATACAGCGACAGCCAGCTGGAGAACGTGGCAGATGCGTATGTCTCCATTACTGAAATCCGCCAGGAGCTGCAGGATGACCTGGCCAACGTAGCGGACGAAGAGCAGGCCCGGATTCTGCAGCAACAGGCCGGCGCCGATATGGTCGAGGCCGTCGAAGGGACCGGCCTGGCAGTAGACGAATACAACGAGATTGTCGAAGAATCGCAAGTCAACGGCAACCTCCGGAATCGGTTGATGCTGATGATCAACATGCAGCAATAAGCACCGACGGACAGCTTCAGATCGGCTCGAATCGTTTCCCGCCGAAAGAACCTCTCCCGGCAGGCACCGTCCCGGTGCCTGCCGGACCTTCCGTCACTATTTCCCGCTGTTGCGGGTTGGCATAAGGCTGGCCCGGAAGTCTGATTCATGGTACAAGAGACCGATGGACGGCAGCGACAGCGCACCACAGAGCGACAAGGCACATCGTGACGAGGAGTTGGACATCCTGTTCGGGGTGATCAACCGCTTTATCGGCTATTTTACCCGTCAGGCCGTTCCCCGGACGGGCAACGACACCTCGGTAGAGTATCCTTTCGTCGCCATGGATACGCGGCAGGCTTATGAACAGCTGCTGCTGGCACGATCGTATCTGCAAGAGCGCGGTCTCTTTCGCCCGGGACTGAAATGCATCGATATCGGCTGCGGCATCGGCAACATCCTGCTGCTCGCCGAGTTGCTCGAGTTTGACGTGTTCGGCATTGAAAAAGATCCGGCATCGTTGCCCATCGCGCGGCATCTGGTGGGAGAGGCGCAGGTCGCTGAAGCTGATATCTGGACCTTTGGGCACCTGGCCGATTTCGACGTGCTCTACTATTTTCGGCCGTTCTGCGAAAAGACGAGGCAAGTGAAATTCGAACGTCTCGTCGAGCAACAATGCAAACCGGGGGCGATCCTGATCGCCAACCGCAAGATGGACCAAGGCATCGACACCGATTCGCGTTTTTTCAGGATTGCCCAGGAATTCCCGGTCTGGTGCAAAATAAACCGATAAGCAGGCGCCGGCACAGGGCTCAGATCCGCCAGAAGAAGCCGATCAGCACGGTACTGCCCGCCCAGGAAAGCTCGACCCCTCCCTGCTTATAGCTCACGTCGGCATAGGTCTGCACGAACGGGAAGAGTTTCGTGTCAAAAAGCGACAGCTCATCATAACCGTAGACGATGCCGGCCCGATAGCCAAAACGCCAGGCGGCATCGCGCACGCCGCCGCGGTAGAGGTCCCGCTGCACACCGGCTCCCCAGCCCCGGTTACCGTGAGAATTCCTGAACGTCCCGAGGAACATCCCCCGATAACACAGGCCGAGCAGATCATGATCGGAACGATAGTCATCGTCGCTGTTGATGAAATGCCGGCTCCACATTCCCAGATACAGTGCCGACACCGCTTCCTCTCCCCTGATAAAATTCCATAGCTCCTGGTGCCAGCCCCGATCGACGCCGGGAAGATCCGGGCGACGATCAGCCAGTGCCGGAGTGCTCAGCCCAACGGTCACGGCGACCACCAGCCACCACATTCCGGCTGCCGCCACAATCAGGTGCCGTGCTGAAGTTTTCTGAAGAACATGCATAACGCCGCCAGCTCTCTCTTTCCTGTTGTTTCTCGAACGCGGCCGGTTTACCGTCAGGCCGTCGGCCGTGCCCCCTGTCCGCGGCCCTTCGGGCCTGATTCTTCAGCCAACCGGGCCTTCACGAGGCAGCCTCCGAGAGAATCAACCAGCCCGGGGAGTTCAGCCTGTGGAACTGATTTTCATATAAAGGGTTATCGAACCCAATGGCGAGAGAAAAACGAACCGTCAGATCACAAAAGTCGCGGCGGGAAAGAAAAAGCGAGAAATGAACGGCCTGATCATTGCCCGAAACGATTCCATCCGGTATCATAAGGCTCCCCCTGATTATGTGGAGTACACTCCATCGTGTCACTTGCTCTGCTTTCCATCGGCTTGTCCTCATTTGTAATCGCCTTGTCCGGGGCCATGATGCCGGGTCCGGTGATGACCGTGACCGTCAGTGAAAGCGTGCGCCGGGGGGCGGCGGTCGGCCCCCTGATGATCCTTGGACATGGGCTGCTCGAGCTGCTGCTGGTCGGCGCGCTGATCACCGGCCTGGCACCGCTGCTCTCCCGCGACGAGGTCTTTATCGTTATTTCTCTTGTCGGCGGCGGTATTTTGTTATGGATGGCCGTCTCGATGTTCAGAGGGCTGCCGACGCTGCACCTCCGCCTGGACGACCAGGGAAAACGTTCGAGAAACCTGGTTCTGGCCGGTATTCTGCTGAGCATCGCCAACCCCTACTGGTTGCTCTGGTGGGCAACCATCGGGCTCGGCTACATCGTCTACTCCATGCAATTCGGCTTGATCGGCGTCGCCGCCTTCTTCGTTGGCCACATTCTCGCCGACCTGGCCTGGTACGCTCTGATCTCCGTGGGTATCGCCCGCGGTCGGCGCTTCTTCACCGACGGCCGGTATCGCCTGCTGGTCGGCACCTGTGCCTCTTTTCTCGTGCTGTTTTCCGGCTATTTCATCATCAGCGGTTTCGACAGATTGATCTGAGCTCAGAGCCCGAGATGACAACGGCCCATGGAAGACGCGACGAACAATGATAATCGTCATCGATCACAGCTTCAACCACAGGTAGCAAGCAGGAAGCAGGTAGAGCAGCACCAACAACGCTCTCGAGTCGGCGGCACGCTTGAAGAAGACAATGACGCACAGACCGGCGAACACCGCCGATCCGCGGAGGCCCATAGACAGGTAACTCCAGGAGAGGATGGTCGAATCAAGGCCGGTAAAGACCAGCAGCGAGGCGAGCAGCAAAACACTCAGGGCGCAGACGCGCAACAGTCTTACCGGCTGCACCAGCCGCCGCACGATGCTGCTTCCCGACAGAAAATCGTTGTAGATATTGGTGGTGACGCCGAGTACCAGCCCCGCCCCGGTACCAAGCACGATCAGCAAAATGCCGGCGTTGAAGAAAGCGGCCACCACCGGCGGAAAACTGACAGCCAGGAAAAACGGCAAGGCCTGGGCGGCGCTGCCGCCCAGGCCCGGGTAAAAGGCGCGAAGATAGAGCCCGACGATTATGCCGAGCACTCCGAGGGGCGGGATGACGGCAGCGCTCAAAAATGCGCCGTTGCGGGCCGCTCGCACATCACGGGCGGCAAAGATAGCCTGCAGGTATATCTGGGTGGAAAGAACACCGACCAGCATCGAAATCGTATCAACCGCCGCTGTCGTGACACCGTAATCGACAAAACTCAGAAGGTTCGCCTCGAGCGGCAGATTGTCGATAATTCCCGACCAGCCTCCTCCTTGCCGCAACGCGACACCGGCACTGGCCAGCATCACCAGATAAAGCATGAAGCACTTGATCTTGCCGATCAAGCCGGCACCGGCAATCCCGCCGGAAACGACAAACAGACCGATCAGCGCCGCGACGAGAGCAACCGAGACGACATCCCCGAAGGCGAACACCGCCTGGATAATGGCAATGGCGGCAAGAAATTGCCCGACGACATGAATGAACATGCCAAACGCACTGATACCACTGCTATAGCGTCGAAACGGCTGGCCGAAGCGCCGGCCCAGGTACTCGGAAACGGTCACCACCCCTTCCTCGCGCAGCGCTCTGGCAAAAAAGCAACCGAGCAGCAAACAAGATACGCCGCTGCCGAAAGTAAAAATACCTGCTGAAATACCGTACGTATAAGCGGTCTGGACGGTTCCGATGGTGGCCACCCCTCCGACCAGGGTGCCGATTATAACCCAGGCCACGCCGGTTGCCGGCAGACTGCGCCCGGCAAGGGCGAAATCGGTGTGGGTAGTTACCGATGTCGACCGCCGCAGCGCAAGCAGAGCAACGCCGACAAAAGTCAAAATAAAGGTAACGTGGTACAGAGATGCGTCCAAGGCTCGCGTCGGGGCAACGAATTATCTGAAAAGCAAAGAGAGAGTCAGCCCTTCTTTAATCCATCAACACAAAAGAAGCATCCTCTAATTACGTTTCATGCTTCGACGCAACTCCATAAGTTAGCGATGGACAGGGTAAAACCTGTCCCGCCGTTGGGAGTTTGCGAAGGACGGGGTAAAACCTGTCCCGCCGTTTGTTGAGATTTAGCCGCAGCCGCTACCGGAACCGGT
>CAYSSK010000039.1:0-16445 GCA_964433645.1 uncultured Desulfofustis sp. | reverse complement strand
TAAAACCTGTCCCGCCGTTTGTTGAGATTTAGCCGCAGCCGCTACCGGAACCGGTGCAGGTCGCCGCGCCAATCGCCGTTTTCCGCCCTTTGATGAGGCCGGTGTTCCGATTTTCATAGACCGCCCGCAGCCCGTCTTCTATAAAGCCGGCGGCTTCGATCGGTCTGATGCCGGCGGCGGTCAGGATCTCCCTGGGCGTCGGTCCGATGGCGCCGACCAGGATCGCCCGGCAGTCGGCCAGCAGCGCCGCCAATTGATGCCAGCGGCGAACGCCGCCGCCCGTCCCCGGAGTAGGCCGCTGTTCTACCAGGCGATAGCCGTTTTCTGAGCGCTCCCAGATAGCCAGCCGCCTCGCCTCGCCCAGGTGCTGGTTGATCAGGATACCCTCCTCGCTGGCCACTGCCACATAGGGACGCCGGTCGCCCCGGTCCGGCTGTTTGGTCCTGAAAGAGCTGAGACAACTTCTGAATTCCCCGGTGCGATCGTCGTCGAGCAGACCGACCGCATCGGCTCGACACCTCGTGCAATGGCGCATCTGGGGCAGATACCGGTCGGCCTCGTCACGCAGGCGTTTCATCGTTTGCCGGTCCGGCTGGTTGATCGAGCCGAACGGGGTATTGGCCGCCGGGAACAGCGCCATGCAGTTGAACAGATCGGCCCCCAGTTCCTGCATGGCCCTGGCGACATCGACGATGTGATGATCGTTGACTCCCGGGACAACGATACAATTGATTTTGACGGTGATGCCGCGGCGCTTCAGTTCAGCAATGGCCTGCCGCTGCCGGGTCAGCAGCAGTTCCGCGGCCTGACGGCCGCGGTAGACGACGTTGTCGTCGCGCACCCAACCATAGACCAGTCGGCCCACGTCCGGGTCGACGGCGCAGACGGTGATGGTGACATGGGAGACTCCGAGCGCGGCCAGCTCGCCGATTGCGGGACCGATCCCCATGCCGTTTGAGGAGAGGCAGAGCACCAGATCGGGATACTGCCGGCGAATGGCGGCCAGCGTCGTCATGGTCGTGGCCACGCTGGCGAACGGGTCGCCGGGACCGGCAATACCGGCAACCGAGATCCGCGGCTCCCTGGCCAGTACCTGTGCCAGATAGTCAAGCGCCTGGTCCGGCGCCAGCACCGAGCTGGTCACCCCCGGCCGGGATTCGTTGACACAGTCGTAGCGACGATCGCAGAAATTGCATTTAAGGTTGCAGGTCGGCGCCACCGGCAGGTGAACCCGGCCGAAGCTGCCCTTGGCCGCCGCGTTGAAACAGGGGTGGCGCAGGCTTTTGTTGTCGATTGTTCCCCTCATCGATGGCCCTCTGGTATAGTTCATCCGTCCAAGCTACATATAGCTGTAGCCGACCGGTGAATCATTTTGTTTTTTCTCGATCAGGGTGTTGACGATCCGGTCGAACAGCACCTGGGCCCCCTGGTAGCCGAGATGCAGGATCCGCTGACCGCCGATGCGATCGTGGATCGGGAAGCCGACCCGGATCAGCGGAACCTCCAGCCGGCGGGACCAGGCATACCCCTTGGAATTGCCGACCAACACATCGAGGGTGCTGTCGGCAGCGGCCTGCTCGATATCGTAAAAGTCGACGTCCTCGAAAACCGCCGGCAGTTCATCGACCAGGCCCTCGAGCACCTCGGCAAGGGCCTGTCCCAATCGGCCGCTCTTGCCGCCCGATCCACAGAGGACCGGACGGATACCGATTTCGGCAAGAAATGCGGCCATGCCGACCACCAGGTCTTCTTCGCCGTAGATGGCCGCCCGTTTTCCCGAACAATACTTGTGGCCATCCACCAGCGCATCGATCAGACGCCCGCGGGCCGCGCGGTGCGGTGGTGGAACCGGTTGGCCGCTCAATTCGGCGAACAGGGCAAACAAGCGGTCGGTACCACGGATCCCGATGGGGAGGCCGAGCCGTTCGAGCCGGCAGCCGAACCGCTGCTGCAGCTCTGTTCCGGCGGTTTGGGCCGGCAGGGTGGCGCCCAACTCAATGGTGGCCCGGGCGCCGCCCATGGCCCTGATCGCGGCCAGCGGCGTGCCGCCGCTCGGCAGCATCTGATACTCTTCTGCAATTTCGCCGTCAAGCGTTTCCGAGTAGTCGGGAAGCAGGGTGGCATCGAGCCCGAATTCCCGGCAGACACTCTTCAGGTAACGAAGATCGGCGGTCGACACGAACCCACCGAGCAGATTGATGCCCCGGTGGGGGGCGCTCTTTGCGGTCAACTGCGCAACGGCAGCCCGCAGTGCCGCGTGAAATCCTTCCATGTGGGTGCCGCCATAGCTCGGCGTCGACACGTGTACCACTTCGAGTCCGTCGGCACGGCCGAATTCCTGGCGATATTCCCGCAGAATCATCTCTACGTTGTCGCCGATGGTCTCCGTCAGGCAGGTTGTCGCCACCCCGATCACCTGCGGCCGGTAGGTGGCAATCACATTGTTGAGGCCGAGCTTGAGATTGGCGGCACCGCCGTAGACGGCCTGCTTTTCGCCAAGAGACGAGGAGGCGATATCGATCGGCTCATTGAAATGGGAGATGATATAGCGCCGCATATAGGTGGCACACCCCTGCGAACCGTGAAGAAACGGCACGCAGCCCTCGATGCCGCGAAACGCGATGGAGGCCCCGAGCGGCTTGCACAATTTGCAGGCGTTGGTGGTCGAGATATACGATACGGGAGCGGTCATGATGGTTTCTCCGTGGTTCGCCTCGGCATGAACCGCCAGACCGGACTGGTTACCGACTCGTGAACTTCCCGGGCGAAATTGAGCATCCCCCGAAAACCGGCCAGCATCTCCTTTCGTTCGTGGTTGTGGTCGCAAAAGGCCACGCCGAGCTTATAGGCGATCGGCCGTTCCTTGACCCCGCCGACAAAGACATCAACGTCCTGTTCACGGATGAATGCCGATAATTCCATGGGGTTGGAATCATCGACGATAATGGTTCCCTCGTCGGTAATGTCGGCCAACTCCCGGTAATCTTCAGTGGTGCCGGTTTGCGAACCGACCATCACCACCTGCATGTCGAGCAGCCGAAAGGCCTTGATCAGGGAAAAGGCCTTGAACGCCCCGCCGACATAGATGGCGGCCCGCTTGCCGGCCAGGGTCTGGCGGTAAATCTGCAGTTCCGGCAGCAATTGCCGCAGTTCCTCCCTGACGAGGCGCTTGGCCCGCTCCATCAGCTGCGGGTCGGCAAAATGGCGGGCTACCGCATAGAGTGCCTCGGCCATATCCTCGATACCGAAATACGAGACCCGCAGGGATGGAATGCCATAACGCTCCTCCATCATAACGGCAAGATCCATGGTCGCCCCGGAGCACTGCACGACATTGAGCGCCGCACCATGTGACCGGCAAATGTCGGCCACCCGACCGTCGCCGGTGATGGTGGCGACGACCTCGATGCCGATACGACGGTAATACTCGCAAATCAGCCAGATCTCCCCGGCCAGGTTGAAATCGCCGAGAATATTGATGGAATGCTTCGTTATGGTGCCGGGGTCGCCGGTGCCGATCAGCCGTCCCAGCGCCCGGCAGGCCGCCTCGTAGCCGGCCCGCTTGTTGCCTTTGAATCCCTCGGATTGGACCGGCAGCACCGGGATCTTGGTATCGGCGGCGACCCTGCGACAAACCGCCGCCAAATCGTCGCCGATAATCCCGACAATGCAGGTCGAGTAGACGAAGGCGGCCGCCGGGCTATGCCGATCTATCAACTCCCGCAGGGCCTGCTCGAGTTTTTTCTCACCGCCGAAAATAACGTCGATCTCCTGCAGGTCCGTGGAAAAGGACAATCGATGCAGCTCCGGTCCCGACGACAGGGCGCCGCGGATGTCCCAGGTATACACGGCGCAGCCGATCGGGCCGTGGACCAGATGCACGGCATCGGCAATCGGATAGAGAACAACGCGCGAACCGCAAAAAACGCACGCCCGCTGGCTGACCGCGCCGGCCAGGCTGTCCTTGTTGCACTCGATGTCCAGCGCCGCCGCTCCGGTCCGACGGACCTGGCTGGTTCGCGCTTCGAGAAAATGGGCCCTGCTCATGGCTTCACATCCTTTGTTGAATAAATGATCCCTCTCCTGCTGTCGGAACAGCATCACACCTCTTGCCGGTCAGGGAGTCAGCAGGAATTCGTCCGGCGGTTCACCGCTTTCGATGCCGTCGAGCACCTGGTCAATGGCCTCAATGGTGTTGATTGTTTTAAACCAGCGATTATCCGGCTGGAGAACCATGACCGGCCCCGCTTCGCACTGTTTGAGACAACCGGTGGCCGTTACCTGGATATCCAGGCCGCGATCGATAATCTCCTCCTCGATATAGGCCAGGAAACCATCCGTCTGTTTATGGCAGAGTCCTTTGGGCTCGCCGTTGACGCGAAAACTCTGGCAGAGCAGCAGCTGCCGTTGCGGTAAAGCCATACGTCCTCCTTGATTAATTTTTCAGCACTTCTGTTTTTCGGTGCCGAAGATCAACTCGACCAGCGGCTCGATCTGCCCGTCGGTCAGCAGCACCCGCACCCCGTTTTCCGGCAAAACCCGTCGCGGCGTTTCACCGGCCTGGACGGCGAGCACGGCACAGCAATCAGACAGCATATCGGCCAATGCCTGCCAGCGGTGGTGACCGGTTCCCGGTTGCGGAGCAGCTCTGGTTTCCCGCAGACAAACCAGTCCGTCCTCTCGGCAGCCATAGATCAGCAGCCGCTGTGCCCCTCCCAGGTGAAGATCGACTTCCAGACCGCCGGTACTGGCCACGGCGACAAACGGCCGCTGCGGACTCGGCCGGGGCCCTGCTTGAACGCCCTGCCGGCCGTTCCCGCCATGAACGTCGACATCGGCGAACAACGGAGAGACGACCGGCAGCGACGACTGGACCATCCGGCTGATGCCTGCCAGCTGCTTCGCATCACCCTCTTCGAGACGCACTTCACCGTCCGGCTCGGGCCGATGGGGCACCGGTGCCAGCGCATCGGCGCCGAGTTCCTGCACCGCTGCCGCAATCTGTTTGAGATGATCGACATTGCAACCCGGGTAAAGCGTGGTGACCACGACAACTTCGATATTCTGGTACTTCAAGGCCGGGATCCCATGTTTCTGCTCGCGAATCAATATCTGCGCCGCTTCCTCCAGGGCCATGGTCTTCAATCCCGGTCTGATCCAGGCATAAATTTTTGCCAGAACCTCCACGGTGACGCCGTTGACGACCATCTCGACATAATCGACGCCGGCTCGTGCCAGCTCGGCAGCAAATCGCCGGGCACCGCAGCCAAGGGTTTTCATGCCGATGCGCAGCCGAGGATAGCGGCTGCGCACCAGGTCGATGGTCCGCAGCAGGGTATCGGGAACGGCAAGCGGGTCGCCGGGGCCGGTGATCGCCGCCAGCACCGACTCTTGCGGCCGCTCGCCGACGACATCGACCAGCAGGGCCGCCGCCTCTTCAGGGGCCAGAAACGAGAGGCGGTGCGGGATCATCGACGAGAACCGCGTTTTCGCGGTCACCTGCGGCGCCACCGGCAGCTGCACGATCAACGTCCCATCAGGCCGGAGAAACGTACTCAGCCCGAGTTGCGGCCCACCCGGCGGGTTCATCACAGAACCAGCTCGAAAGCCGATTCGGCGGCGTCGCGATCCTGGCGGTCGAGCAGCGCGTCGAGGATCTTTTCCAGCAGTCGCAGGCCGCCGAGATAACCGATCGTCGGAAAATGCTGATGCCCCTGGCGGTCGAGTATCGGGAAGCCCCAGCGAACGAGCGGCACATCCTCGTCCCGAGCGATATACTTGCAGTAGGTATTGCCGATGAGCAGGTCCACCGGTTCGTTCTTGATCCACTGGTGGAGTAGAAACATATCCCCGGCGGCCCGAACGTTGACCTCGCGGCCGGTGCCGGCAACCAGTTCGGCGATCCGCTTCTCGAATTTTTTCCCCGGCGTGCCGGTCAGCACATGGACCGGTATCATGTCGATGGTCACGAGAAACTCGGTCAGCGCGATCAGCTGGTCGGGATCGCCGACCAGCGCGACCTTTCTGCCGTAGAAATACTGGTGCATATCGGAAATCAGATCCACCAGCCGCCCCCGCTCGCGGACGATTTCATCCGGGATGCTCTGACCGGCAATAATGCGCAAGGCATCGACGAAGCGGTCGGTGGCCTGCAACCCAACCGGCAGGTCGAGCACCGAGCACGGGACCTTGCAGCGACTGTCGAGCAGCCGAGCCGCCTCGGCCGAACACCATTCTCCAAGGGCCAGGGTGCCGATCGCCCCGCCGCTGGCCTTGATATCCTCTATGCGTGCCCCCGCCTCCGGAAACATAGAATAATTGCCGGTCAACGGCCCGTTCAGCACACCGGAGGTATCGGGAAACATCGTGATCGGCACCCCGATCAGGGCCGCGATCCGTTTTAATTCCTCCATGTCGGCCGGCTCCACCCAACCCGGGATGATATTGACCTTGCCGGTCTTTCCGCTTCCCGGTTCGGCCAGGGCAGCCATCGCCTTGACCATGGTGGCAAAACCGGTCACGTGCGAGCCGGCATAGCTGGGCGTCGAGGCGCCGATCAGGGTCTTGCCGGCAGGTACTTTGTTTTCCCGGGTCGCCTTGTCGAAAATCTGCGGCAGATCGTCGCCGATGGTCTCCGACAGACAGGTAGTGTGCACCGCGATGACCTCCGGCTCATAGACGGTGAAGATGTTGTCGATCGCCTGGACCAGGTTGGCCTGGCCGCCAAAGACCGAAGCACCTTCGGTAAACGAACTGGTGGCCGCTGAAACCGGCTCCTTGTAATGTCTGGTCAGGGTACTCCGGTGGTAGGCGCAACAGCCCTGCGAGCCATGGCTGTGCGGCAGACAGCCCTTGATGCCGAGAGCGGCGTACATGGCCCCGATCGGCTGGCAGGTCTTGGCCGGGTTGATCATCAGCGCGGATCGCTCGCTGATCTTCTCTGGTGTGTGTTTCAATAGCATGGCTGCTCCTTGATCGGTGATTATTCCCATACATAGGTGGCTGAGAGTTCCGGATGCTCCTGCCAGGGCGCCTTCAGGTAGCCCCAGACCCGGCTGTTGACCAAGCGATCGATCTCCCGGTAAAAGTTGATCGCTCCGCGAAAACCGGCATACGGCCCGCCCGAGTCGTAGCTGTGCAGCTGCTTCATCGGGACGCCGAGCTTCTGGATGGAGTACTTCTCCTTGATGCCGGCGCAAAACAGATCGGGCTTGAGCAGCTCCACCAGTTTTTCAGCCTCGTATTGATTGAGGTCGTCGATCACCAGGGTCTGCTCTTCCATATCCGGGAGCAACCCGTCGTACTCCTTGAAGACGACTCCCCGTTGCTGCAAGTGGGCCAATTGCTCCGGCGTTTTTCTCGGGCGGTAGCTGTGCGGATCGGGCTGCACGGCGATCTCCTCGATATTCCTGCTGTCGGCATCGACTTTGAGCTCGGGAATCACCCGCCGGCCCTCGTAATCGTCGCGATGGGCAAATTCATACCCGGCGGAGACGGTTTTCATGCCCATCTCCGTAAACAGTTCCTGGTAATGATGCGCCCGCGACCCGCCGACAAAGAGCATCGCCGTTTTCCCGGTGGTCCGGGGCAGAACCTGCAACCGCTGCGCCTCGACCGGAGGCACCTCCTCGGCAATCACCGCCTCGATCCGCGCGCTCAGTTCATCGTCCTGGAAATAGCCGCCGATCTTGCGCAGGGATTTGGCGGTTGCCGCCGCCCCGATGAAATTCACCTTGATCCAGGGGATGCCGTATTTGGTCTCCAGCATATCGGCAACGTAATTGATCGAGCGATGACACATAACGCAGCTCAGATCGGCCTGGTTGGCGGTGGCGAACTGGTCGTAGGTCGAGTTGCCGGAAAAGGTGGCGATATTGGCGATGCCGCATTTCGTCAGGATACGATCGATCTCGAAACCGTCGCCGCCGATATTGTACTCGCCGAGCAGGTTGATCTTGAATTGTTCGCTCCGCAGCTTCTCGCCGGTGCCGACCACATGCCTGAAGATCTGGTTATTGGCGATATGGTGGCCGGCGGACTGCGAGACCCCTTTATAGCCCTCGCAACTGAAGGCAAAGACGTTGCAGTCACCGAACTTCTCTTTCATGGTCCGGGCAACGGCGTGGATGTCATCACCGATCAGGCCCACCGGACAGGTGGCGAATACCGCGATACTCTTCGGGTGGAACAGGTCGTAGGCCTCCTGGATGGCCGCCGCCAGTTTTTTTTCGCCGCCGAAGATGATGTCCGATTCCTGCATGTCGGTCGACATCGCGTACGTTATAAAGTTCTCGCCGTGTTCGCCCGAAGCGCTCGTCTGGTTGCGCCGGGTCAGCCAGGCGTAGAAACTGCAGCCGATCGGGCCGTGGACCAGATTGACGATATCGCTGGTCGGTCCGAGGATGACGCCCTTGCAGCCGGCATAGGTGCAGCCGCGCATGGTGATGATGCCGGGGATGGTGCGTACGTTGGCGGTGATCTCCGGCGTCGTATTTTCCCGGGCCTCGTTGATCAGGATCTGCTTGGCCCGTTTGCGCGCCACCTTGGCCGGGTATTTCGCCAGCAGCTGCTCCTTGACTGTGGCCGGATCCCATTGTCTGGTTCGTTGGGCTGTTCCCATGATTTCTCTCCTCGCCGGTTATCAACTGATTGATTTGACGCCTTTCTCTCCGGTTCTGAGGCGAACCGAATCGGCGACCGGCAGCACGAAAATTTTTCCATCCCCCGGTTTTCCCGTCTGATTGACCCTGACAATCGCCTCGACCACGTCGGTCACCTCGGTATCCTTGACGACCACGGTGACCATCCGCTTCGGGTAGAGCTTGCCTTTTTCACCGAGCAGCGACGCGGCTTCTTCATAACCGAGCTGGGTTCCTTCGATAAGCCGGCGATTGACAAAACCGATCCCCCGCCCCTGCGCTTCGTGGGCAAAGAAAGCATCGATACCGGCATCGGTCAGGGCCCGTTTGGTCCTGTTCATCATGTCCATGCGAATGACTGCTATCACTTCTTTCATGCGGGTGCCTCCTCGGTAATCAGCCCTTCCCGGAAGCCGGAACTAATGGTGTAGACCTCCTCGACCTCGGTGACGAAGATCTTGCCGTCGCCGAAGGCCCCTTTGGTCCCTGACCGGGCTGCATCCATGATAATCTTGATGACAAAATCCTTGTCCTCCATGCGGACGACGCTGAGCAACATGGTTTTCGGAATTTCGTCGTAGGTGACCTCGCCGATCTTGATGCCGCGCTGTTTGCCGCGACCGGCCACCGAGTACTTGGTGACCGCCGGGAAGCCTGCATCCATCAGCGCGGCCAGCACATCGTCGGCCTTTTCCGGGCGAATAATGGCTCTGATCATAATCATCATTGTTCTCTTCTCTCCTGTATCTGTGCTTTTAAAGGAACCAGCCACGCTTCATGCCTCGTTGTGATTCCCGGTCATCAGGGATGGACATCAGGCGGCGAGCAGGCCGTAATCGAGCAGCAATTGTTCAAGTTCCTCAATGGCCAGCGGCTTGGGAACGACAAACAGCTTGTTTTCATCAATCGCTCTGGCCAGGCCCCGGTATTCGTCGGCCTGCGAGCAGTCCGGCTGCCACTCGATCACCGTCTTGCGGTTGATTTCGGCCCGCTGCACATCGTTATGACGCGGCACGAAATAGATCATCTGGGTACCGAGCCGCCTGGCCAACTCGGCGATCATTTCCCGCTCGTTATCGACGTTACGGGAATTGCAGATCAAGCCGCCGAGCCGGACACCGCCGGATTGCGCATATTTCATGATGCCTTTGCAGATATTGTTGGCGGCATACATGGCCATCATTTCGCCGGAACAAACGATATAAATCTCTTCGGCTTTACCGTCGCGGATCGGCATCGCAAAGCCGCCGCAGACGACGTCGCCGAGTACGTCGTAAAAGGCATAATCAAGGCCCTCCCGCTCATCATAAGCGCCAAGCGCTTCGAGCATATTGATCGAGGTGATGATGCCCCGTCCGGCACAGCCCACCCCCGGCTCGGGTCCGCCGGACTCCACGGACCAGGAGCCGCCGAAACTTGGTTTTCGGATATCGTTGAGCTCTACATCCTCGCCCTCCTCCCGCAGGGTGTCCAGTACCGACTTCTGGGCCATGCCGCCGAGCAGCAGCCGGGTTGAATCGGCTTTCGGATCACAGCCGACCACCATCACCTTCCTGCCCATCTCCGCCAGACCGGCAACGGTATTCTGGGTCGTTGTCGATTTGCCGATGCCGCCTTTGCCGTAAATTGCCACTTTCCTCATCGTTTTCTCCTCTTCCTGGGGTGGTATTCGCTCTTAACCTCGTTGTATCACCCGGCCGTACCGGGTGACAGCGTCTCTCCAGCGTATTGTTCATCTTTGAGCAAACCCTGTGCCACCGCTAATAGCATCTTGTATGTTATATGATTACAGTATGTTATTGATATACCATCGACTAATGGCGACCCGGACACAACCACGAGCCAAGCGACAATCCGGACATTTTTGTCGCCCACCGACCACCTCGATGAAACATTCCGACGCTCCTTCAGCTGTTCCATATTTGTAATTTTTTATATCCTTATCATCACGTAATTGTAATTTATAGTCGTCTATCCCCCTCGATGAAACGCTCTCATATCATTTGATTTCAATTGTTTAGATGGAGTTTCTCAGGATGGAACGCCTTTTGTAAGGAGTGCAGCAAACACGGCGATCGCCCAGGTATCGATCCGGCCTCCGGCACCACCCCGTGCCGCTCCGGTCAACACCTCGTCTCAAGGCCATCTCAACCGCAGGAACGAGCGATGCATTCAGCCCCACCGGGATTGGTACCCGAAATCCACGGAGTTCAGCGCCTCGAGCTCATGGCCCTGTACAATATCACCAAGCTGATCGGCAATGCGGTGGACCTGGGCACGACACTCGATGATATTCTCGCCGTGCTCAGCGATACCCTGAAGATGGAACGGGCCACGCTGCTTCTCTACGATCGATTGTCGGAGAGGCTGGTCATCAAGGCATCGTGCGGACTATCGGCCGAAGAAGAGCAGCGGGGCGTCTATCGGCCGGACGAGGGCGTCTGCGGACAGATTTTCCAGACCCGCTCGCCTTTTATCGTCCCGGACATCAATAGCGAACCGCTCTTTCTCAACCGCACCGGTGCTCGACCGAACCTGCAGCGCAGCACCATCTCATTTCTCGGCGTGCCGGTTATCGTCCAGGATCTTCCGGAAGGGGTTCTGACCGTCGATCGCCTTTTTGGCGAGGACGTCTCCTTCGACGAAGACATTCGCTTTTTGACCATCCTGGCAACCCTGATCGGCCAGTTCCTGACCCTGCACCGCGCCATCGAGAAAAAAGAGAGAAAACTGATCAAGGAAAACGAGACGCTCAAGGCGCGCCTGCAGGCACCGCACGGCAGCCATTCGATCATCGGCCATTCCAAGCCGATGCAGGAAGTGTTCGGCATTATCAATAAAATTGCCGCCAGTTGCGCCACGGTGCTGCTGCTCGGCGAATCGGGCACCGGCAAGGAGTTGATCGCCCGAGCCATCCACGACAGTGGTGAGCGTCGGCATCACCCCTTCATCAAAGTCAATTGCGCCGCCTTGCCGGAAGCGTTGCTGGAGAGCGAATTGTTCGGCCACGAACGCGGCGCCTTCACCAATGCCCACGCGACCCGGCCGGGCCGCTTCGAGCTGGCGGACAGCGGCACGATCTTTCTCGACGAGATCGGCGAGCTGCCGCTTGCCCTGCAGGCCAAGATGCTCCGCGTCCTCCAGGAAAAGCAGTTTGAACGAGTCGGCGGCACCAAGACGTTCAGCGTCGACGTACGGATCATTGCCGCCACCAATGTCAGCCTGGAAAGCGAGGTCAATCGCGGCCGGTTTCGGGCCGATCTTTACTACCGTCTCAACGTGGTGCCGATCATGCTCCCCTCTTTGCGCGAACGGGCGGAGGATATCCCTCTGCTGCTCAACCATTTCCTCGGCATAAGCAATGAGCGAAACAACAGGCAGATCAGGGTTACCGCCGACCTGCTCGACTTTTTAATCGACTACCCCTGGCCGGGAAACGTTCGCGAGATGCAGAACCTGGTCGAACGGATGGTCATTCTCGCCGAAGACGACCGGCTCACCGTCGCCGACCTGCCCACCACCCTCACCTCGCCTGACGAGAGCCATCTGGCCCCGGCGACACCGGCCCAAGCCCCCGCAGCGCCGCTGCCGACCGGCAAATCACTGGAAGAGACCGAGCGTGCAGAGGTCGAGGCGGCCCTGCGGCGCAACGGCTGGGTGCAGGTGCGGGCCGCCAGGGAACTCGGCCTGACCCAGCGACAAATCGGCTATCGGATTAAAAAATATCGCCTGAGCCGCTACGACTCGTTCCGTTAGCAAAACCACTTACCCCGTCACCCCCTTCGCCTCGGCAGGCCCGTCGTCCATAAAAATCCCGGCCCTGGTCATCGGTGGCAGCGCGTGATCCCGACTACCGACATAAGGACGTGCAGAGAGTTCTTTTATTACATTTGTGTCATGCCTGGTCGTATTATGTTACATTGATGTGTATTTTTTCGTCGGTCTCCGCCCATTGAAACAGTCCTCAACAACCTATCATGCTGTTATTGTATATATTTTTAGTGCCATACCCATCTGGCACAGCCTTTGTAATAGAGGTACCAACCAACAAACACTCGTTTTCAAGCACCGCTTCAAGACGAATCAACTCAACAAGGAGGGCCGAACGTGAACAAACGAATGAAAATGAAACCGAGAACCTATTGGGGCGGCGCGGTCTGCCTGGCCGCGTTGGCAGTAGCCTTTCCGGCTCTGGCCGATGAGGTACAGCTTGACAATACGGTAATCGAAATCGCCTATGCGCTCGATACCTTCTACTTCCTGATGTCGGGGGCACTGGTCATGTGGATGGCCGCCGGCTTCGCGATGCTCGAGGCCGGACTGGTGCGCAGCAAAAATACCGTGGAGATTCTCACCAAGAATGTCGCGCTCTACTCCATCGCGTCGATCATGTATCTGGTGGTCGGCTACAACATCATGTATGGCGGCGGGCCGAACGGCGTTATTCCCGGATTGAGCTTTTTCCTCGGCCCCGACCATGCCCCCGGCGATGTCCTGGCCAGCGGCGGAGAAACCTACTACTCCGGCCTGGCCGATTTCTTCTTCCAGGTGGTCTTCGTCGCGACCGCCATGTCGATCGTTTCCGGCGCCGTCGCCGAGCGCATGAAATTGTGGGCCTTTCTGATCTTTGCCGTGGTCATGACCGGTTTTATTTACCCGGTGCAGGGCTATTGGAAGTGGGGCGGTGGTTTTCTTGACGCACTGGGCTTTCTCGACTTCGCCGGCTCGGGCGTCGTTCACCTGTGCGGCGCCTCGGCGGCAATCGCCGGAGTCCTGCTGCTGGGCCCTCGAAAAGGCAAATACAGCGGCGGCCGCATTAACGCCATTCCCGGCGCCAACCTGCCGATGGCAACCCTGGGCACCTTTATCCTGTGGCTCGGCTGGTTCGGTTTCAACGGCGGCTCCGAGCTGAAAATCAGTAATATCGAAGAAGCAAACGCCGTCTCGATGATCTTTGTCAACACCAATACGGCCGCGGCCGGCGGTCTGGTAGCGGCGCTGCTGCTGTCCCGGGCCTGGTTCGGCAAGGCCGATCTGACCATGGCACTCAACGGCGCCCTGGCCGGCCTGGTGGCCATTACCGCCGAGCCGCTGACCCCCAGCCCGTTGCTTGCCACCATCGTCGGTGCCATCGGCGGCCTGATCGTCGTCACCTCGATCATCTTCATCGACAAGGCCAAGATCGACGACCCGGTCGGCGCCATCTCGGTCCATGGAGTCGTCGGGATCTGGGGGTTGCTCGCCGTCTCCTTTACCAATCCAGACGGGTCTTTCCTCGCCCAGCTGATCGGCGCGGTGACCATTTTTGCCTGGGTATTCGGTACCAGTTTCGCTACCTGGGCGATCATCAAGGCGATCATCGGTATCCGGGTCAGCGAAGAAGAAGAGATGGTCGGCTGCGATATCTCGGAATGCGGTCTCGACGCCTACCCGGAATTCACCAAAGATTGATCACCCGTTAACCAGAGGAGACCTCCATGAAAAAAATAGAGACAATTATCAAGCCGTTCAAGCTTGAAGAAGTCAAAGAAGCACTGACCGAGATCGGCATCACCGGTATGACCATTTCCGAAGTCAAGGGCTACGGCCGGCAGAAAGGTCATACCGAAATCTACCGGGGCGCCGAATACAAGGTGGAGTTCAACCCGAAAATCAAGATCGAATTGATCATCGACTCATCTCTTGTCGACAAGGCCGTCGAAGCGGTTCGCAAGGCGGCCAATACCGGCAAGATCGGAGATGGCAAGATCTTTGTTCTGCCGGTGGAAAACGTGGTGCGAATCCGCACCGGCGAGCAGGGACCAGACGCCATATAGGCGGCAGCACGACCGCAACCTCCTCTCTCGTTCCCCCGTCGCTTGTTGACGGGGGAACGTCTCTTGAGCCACGGCCGCGTTATTTTTGAACCACCTGAACGGCGTCCGGAGTGATCTCCAACTGAACCCGATCCCCAACGATGAGTCCATATCTGACCACCTCTTCCCGTGACACCACTGCTTTTAGAGGGACACCGATATCCAGGCGCAGCTTGATGGTATCCGCCTCCAGGGTCATCTGCATCACCCTGCCGGTATGAAGAGCGCCGGGAGACATGCTGGTGCGGTGGTGGTCGGTGGCGGCAGGGAAAACACGGATCTTTTCGGGGTTGATGAACACCCTGGCAGGGCCCGCCGGCGGCCGCTGCCTCAGTTCCAGTTCAACCGCCGGGCCGACCGTGCAGACCGTCCCTTCAGGCCGGGGCTCGATGATGCCCGACAGGACGTTTTCGCCGCCGGGTCCGGTCATCTTGCCATCGAACAGGAAGATCCGTCGCTCGGCAAGCCGGGCCGCCTCCAGGCGCTTGTGGGTGGCAAAGATCACCGAAACCTGCTGCCGCCGGCGAATATCCTGGATAACCGCTTCGATCAACGCCTGGTTCTCCACGTCGACGCTGGCCGTCGGCTCGTCAAAAAGCATGACTTCCGGTTCACAGGCCAACGCCCGGGCGATAGCCACCCGCTGGGTTTCGCCCCCCGACAGCCGATGGGCAGGCCGATCGGCGAACAGATGCAGCCCCACCCGGTCAAGAGCCGCCTCGGCAACGGCCCGGCGCTTGGCCGGTGAAACGCCGCGCATCCGCGGCCCATATTCGACGTTTTTCAAAACCGTCGTGGAAAACATGATCGGCTGCTGATCGACCAGCACGATCTTTCTGCGCAACTGCCGCACCGTTTTTTCCCGCCAGTCGACAAGCCGCCCATGAAACCGGATCTCGCCGGCTGCAGGCGGCTGGAGAAAGGCGAGGATGTTCAGCAGGGTCGATTTGCCGCTGCCGTTCGGGCCCTGTAACGAGTAACTGCTTGCGGCCGAGAGTTCCAAATGCTCGATGTCCAGAACGGTCCGGCCATCGAATATCTGGCGCACCCCGGTCAAGGTAAAGAGCGTCATCGGTGAACTCCATATCGCCCCTGGATCAGTTGGAAGACGATATTTATCAACAAACTGACCGACAGGAGGACGACACCCAACGCAACGGCCAACACGAATTCCCCTTTATTGTGTTCCAGTGCCATCGCGGTCGTCATCGTCCTGGTGAATCCTTTGATATTGCCACCGAGCATCATGGCAATGCCGATTTCCGCGATCACCCGGCCGAATGCGGCGATAATGGCAGCGATAATGCCGAATCTCGCCTCCCGGGCAATAACCAAGGCCGCCTGCAGGCGGGTAGCGCCCAGCGTCAAGGCGGTGCTGCGGTACCTATCATCGATGCGACTGACCGCGGCCATCGTAAAGACGGCCACCCACGGCAGGATCAGAATGATCTGGCCGACGACAATGGCCTCCGGAGTATAAAGCAGGCCCAGGGAACCGAGCACTCCACGGCGCGACAGAAAGGCATAGACGAACAAACCGATGACCACGGTCGGCAGCGCCAGCAGCGTGTTGAGGATGGTGATCAGGATCCGCTTGGCGGAAAAGTGGTTGACCGCTATCAGGAAACCGAGCGGAACTCCGAGCATTGAGGCGATCAACGTTGATAAGAAACTGACATAGAGGGAGATGTAGACGATGAAATACAAGTCGGCGTCCAGAGACCAGATCATCTCCAAGGCGGCACCGAGACTGTGTAGCAGAAAATCCATGGGGCGACGTGCTCACTATATAAACCCCCATGACGGGGCGTGACAACGAAACATGAAAATCGGCATCGTGGCAGGAAGGGCTGGCCGCCGGCTGCGAACGTCCTGTCCGCAGCCCTTCGGGCCTGATTCTCCGCCCAGCCGGGCCTTCGCGATGCAGCCTCCGGCAGAACCGGCCAGCCCG
>CAYSSK010000038.1:0-32739 GCA_964433645.1 uncultured Desulfofustis sp. | reverse complement strand
GTCCAGCCGGGCCTTCGCGATGCAGCCTCCGGCAGAACCGGCCAGCCCGGGGAACTGATTTTCATATAAAACACTTATAACCGGGAGTCGCGGCGAAGTATGGCAAGGTGCTTTTTCAAAAACATTGAACGGAAGGAAATCCTATGATCGATGCGGAACGATTGCTCGGCAAAGTGCTGGCCGGAGCGATGCAGGGCAAGGTGAAAAAAGGGAAAAGAAGAAAGCGCTCGAGTGATAACCTGGTCGGATCGCTGGTCGGCGGCCTTGCCTCCGGCAAAGGGTTGATCACCGCCATCGGTCTCGGCGTGGGCGCCTACGAGATCCTCAAGCAGTCATCGGCGACGGCTGCAGGCGGGACCGCGGCCGGGACGCCCGGGCCGGCTGCACCTCCGCCGCTTCGCCCGGGCGTCCCGCCGGCGGCGCCAATGCCGCCGCCGCTGCCTTCTCAGCAACCGGCGCCGGTCCCGCCCGGGCCGGAGCCGGTTGCTGTCGCCGGTCCGGCTGATGGACACGACAACCAGGAACAGGAACTGGCGATGCGCCTGATCAGGGTTATGGTGGCGGCGGCCCATGCCGACGGGCGGCTGGACGAGCAGGAAGAACAGCGGATTCTCGAAAAGCTGCAGGAGCAGGGCCTGAGCCGGGAGGAGAGGCTGTTTCTGCTGCAGGAACTGCATGTTCCGAAAGAGATTGCCGAATTGACAGCCGGGGTGAACGGTCCGATGATCGCTCAGACCATGTACAGCCTGGCCGTTTCCACCATCGTCGTCGACACGCCGGCAGAACGGCGGTGGCTTGATCAGCTGGCCGCGGCCCTGTCACTGTCTCCGGCCATGCAGCAGTTTATCGAACAGGACGCGGCCTGATCGCCGGCCGACCGGCTGCCGGGCCCGGTCGACCGGGCCTGCCGTCAGCGTTGAAAGAGATTGCCGATCCCGCCGAGAACCGAACCTTCGCCGACCCCGGAGGAGCCGACGTTCTGCGGGGTGGCTTCATGGATTTTCCCGGCCAGCCGCGAGAACGGCAGTGATTGCAGCCAGACATGGCCCGGACCGCGCAGGGTCGCGAAAAAGAAGCCTTCACCGCCGAAGATCGCCGATTTGATGCCGCCGACGAACTCGATGTCGTACTGGACTGTTCTGGTCAGCGCGACCAAACACCCGGTATCGACGCGCAGTGTCTCGCCGGGCTGCAGATCTTTCTCGATGATGGTGCCCCCGGCATGGATGAAGGTCAGCCCGTCGCCTTCGAGTTTCTGCATGATGAAGCCCTCGCCGCCGAACAACGCGACGCCGATCTTTTTCTGAAACGCGATGCCGATGGCCACCCCTTTGGCGGCACAGAGAAAAGCGTCTTTCTGGCAAACCAGCTGGCCTTCGTAGTGTGCCAGGTCGAGCGGGATGATTTTGCCCGGATAGGGCGAGGCGAAGGCGACCCTTCCCTTGCCCGAACCGTTATGGGTAAACACCGTGGTAAACAGGCTTTCCCCGGTGATCAACCGTTTGCCGGCCCCGAGCATCTTGTCGAAGAGCCCGCCCTGCTGGGACTGGTGGCTACCGTCGCCGAAGATGGTTTCCATGGTGATGCCGTCGGTCATATACATCATCGCACCCGCTTCCGCTACCGTGCTCTCTCCCGGATCCAATTCGATTTCAACGAATTGCATCTCGTTGCCGTGGATTTCGAAATCGATCTCATGGGCGCTCTGGCCATAGACCGCCGGCGGCGGTTGCTGGATCACGGGTTCCTGTAATTCCCGGGCCTGCGCGATCGGGATCCAGTTCTGATAGCCTTCCGTCCAGACCATGGTCGATTGGTTGAATTGTCCCGAGGCGAGCCCCTGGACAATATGGTTCTGGTCAAAGGGCCCCTGTTGCTGGCCGGCAACGGCCACATACCAATATTTCATAGGAGTGTCCTCAGTCGATGGGTTGGCCGGAAAGCCGGTTGGTCCGTCATGATTGGTGCCCAATCGATACCAGAATGTAACTGGAATTGCAATGGAAAGTCACTGCTGTTCAGAGCCGGGACGACGGTCGGACACGAAAGGTGGTCATCATGATGCCGCTAAATATCAGGGCGATGCCCAGCAGGTGGTAAACCTCGATGGTCTCGCCGAGAAACAGGACCGCCAGGATGGTGCTGAAGGCCGGCATCAGGTGAATGAACGGTCCGGATTTATTCGGTCCGACGGTACGCACCGCTTTGTTCCAGAAGATGAAGGCAAGGATGGAGGCGAACAGGGCGACGTAGCCGATGGACAGCAGGGTCGGCAGCCCCATGTTCATGGTCTTGCCCAGCGACAACTCGATCAGGTAACACGGAAAGATGACGACCAGACCGCTGACCACGATACCGGACTGGTAGGCGAACGGGTGCAGATCCCGTGGGTAGTTTTTCAGGTTGGTCGAGTAGAGCGCCCACAACAGCGCCGCCGCAAGCACCAGTAGATCGCCGGGGTTGAAGGTGACCGAGAGCAAAAATTCCCAGCGCCCCTTGGCGATGATCGATACGACGCCGCACAGCGACAGCAGAACGCCGCAGCCTTGGCGAACGGTCAGGGCCTCGCGGAACATGATCCAGGAACAGACGGCGATCAGCACCGGAATACAGGAGTTGACCAGGACCGCATTGATCGCGGTGGTCGTCTGCATGGCAAGGTAGATCAGCGTATTGAAGCCGGCGACACCGAGCAGGCCCTGGACGATGATAAAGCGAAGGTGGCGGCGCACCAGGCGCCGCTGCCTGATCAGGTGTTGAAACGCGAACAGCAGCAGGATCAGCAGGGCGACCAGCCACCGCCAGAACGACAGGCCGAGCGGCGGAATATCGGCATGCATGCCCCGGCTGATCACGAAGTTTCCGGACCAGAATAAGGCGGCCAACGTGAGCAGCAGGTAAGGCATGGTTCCAGCAGTGGTGTGTCGAGGTTGTCGTGGATGTGAACCAGCGGACCGCAGGGTGTGGTATTGCGGCACCGTCGCCGGCGATTGCCAAAATGCATTGCAGCCTAGCGTATTCGGCCGATCATTGCAATCTTCTCCACTGTCGGGCCGGCGCCGTGCGCCTTGCCGGGACTGAACGATATCGGTGAATCTGCTTGACAAGTCTCGACGATACGGTAAGTACATCGACAAGAAAGACCTTCGACCGGCTGCATGCTCCGGTGAGATCCGATGGATGTATGGTCCGGGCCACGGACAACGGTCGACCGGTCGCAAGCCGCTTATGGGCGGTAAACGATTTTTTCAATTCGACAGGCAGAACTACTTCGACATGAGGAAAGCGATGAGACGCAGAGGAATGAAAACCTGGATGAAGGCTATAACACTGCTGACCATGATGACCTGTCTGGCGGTGCCCGGCTGGTCGGCTGAGATCAAGATCGGAGCCATCCTGGCGGTGACCGGGCCGGCATCCTTTCTCGGCGGGCCGGAGTCGCGCTCACTGCGGATGCTGGTCGAGGAAATCAACGAGGGTGGCGGTATCAACGGCGATCAGATCAGGCTGATCATCAAGGACAGCGGCGGCAGTCCGGAAAAGGCCATCTCTTTTGCCCGGCAGCTTATCGAGGAGGAGCAGGTGTTTGCCATCATCGGCCCTTCGACCAGCGGCGAGACGCTGAAAATAAAAAAAATGTGCGATGATGCGCAGATGATCCTGATCTCCTGCGCATCGGCGGAGTTGATTGTCAACCCGGTCGCGCCCTATGTTTTCAAGACGGCGCCGAGCGATTCCTTCGCCGCCCGCCGGATTTTCATGACGATGAACACCATGGGAATCAGGCGAGTCGCCATCCTTACCGGCAATACCGGTTTCGGTAACGCAGGCAAGATGCAGCTTACCGAAATCGCACCAGAATATAACATCGAGATCGTTGCCGATGAGGTCTATGACAAGGCGGCCAACGACCTGAGCGCACTGGTTGCCAAGATCAAGGCGCAACCCGAGATCGAAGCCGTGATCAACTGGTCGGTGGTGCCGGCCCAGTCGATCATTGCCAAAAATATCCGCCAGGCCGGCTGGGATGTGCCGCTCTTTCAAAGTCACGGCTTTGCCAACACCAAGTATATCGAAGCGGCCGGCGCGGCGGCCGAGGGGATCATTTTTCCCGCCAGCCGCCTGATCGTTGCGGAAACATTGCCGGAAGGACCGCAGAAAGAATTTTTAGTCAAGTTCAAAAATGATTATGAAACCCGCTATGACGAAGACGTCTCTACCTTCGGCGGCCATACCTACGATGCCTTGATGATCCTGGCCAAGGCGATCGCTGCGGTCGGACCCGATCGGGAAAAGGTGCGGACGGCCATCGAAAACCTGCAAGGCTACTACGGGACCGCCGGTGAGTTCAATTTTTCCGCCGAAGACCACAACGGTCTCGGAATCGATGCCTTTGCCATGCTGACCGTCAAAGACGGGCGTTTCGTCCTTTTTCAGCAATAGCCTCGATTTTTTCAGTGCCGCGGTGGTCGCCGGAGTCAGGCGATCACCGCGGCCCCGCTTCTTGCGTCTCCCCGGCAGCGCCCTCGCTTCCGTTTCATCAAACCCTCATCCTATCCTAAAAAACAACGGCTATTCTTGCCTGCCAGCGGCCCCTCGGGCCGCGGCCGGCAAACCGTTTCCCGGAGGAGAGAAAGCGTGGACGTCGAGGATTGTCAGGGGCAGGCGGATATGGACATTTTTCTGATCGACGCCATCGGGCCGTTTTTCAGGGATTATCAGAAGCTGCGCATCAACTGGTCGAAAATTCCGTTCGACCGGCTCAGCACGGACCCGCACGTCAGCCACCGGCAGTTCACGGCCATCGGCCGGGATCTCGATCTGTTCTGCCGGCGAGTCGCCGCGATCGGCTACAACAGTATCAGTCTCGACGATGTTGCGCACCTGACGCCGCATCCATGGCTGGAGCCGCGAATAAACGAAATGATCGCGGTGCTGCAGGACGGCTTTCGCCGGTTGTTTGGTATTGCCGCGGGCCATGGCCTCAATGTTTACCTGACCATGGACGTGGTGTCCCAGACGCCGGCGGTGCGGCGGCGAATCAACGGCAGTCGCCGGCTGGCTCTGGCGTTTCTGACGCAGCAGGTCAGCGACGCTTTGACGATTTTTCCTGAAATCAGCGGTATTATCATGCGCATCGGCGAGTGCGACGGCAAGGATGTCCGCGGAGATTTCCGCAGCGAGCTCATCCTTCGCACGGCACCACAGGTCAACCGGATGCTGCACGAACTGCTGCCGATCTTTGAGCGGCGGCAGCGGCTGCTGATCCTGCGTAACTGGACCGTCGGCGCCTACCGGGTCGGCGACTTGATCTGGCATCGAGGCACCACCGCCCGGGCGCTGCGCGGCATCGACAGTGGTTGGTTCGTGCTGTCGATGAAATATGGCGAATCAGATTTTTTTCGTTACCTGCCGCTCAGCGAGCATTTTTTTCGCTTTAAGGTCAAGAAGATCATCGAACTGCAGGCTCGCCGGGAATATGAGGGCAGCGGGGAGTATCCTTCTTTTGTCGGTTGGGATTATCACCATTATGCCCGGCAGCTTCAGGATGCGGAGAACCTGGTGGGGATCAGCGTCTGGTGTCAGACCGGCGGGTGGCTGCCGTTTCGCCGTCTCAGTTTTCTTGATGCGTCGGCGGTGTGGAACGATCTGAATGCCTTCGTTACCATCAAGATCTTTCGCGAGCGGCTCTCCGTTGAAGAGGCGGTCGCTTTATTCGGCACGCAGATCGGCTGTACAGACGATGATCGTTTACTGGAGCTGCTGCGACTGAGCGACGAGGTGATCAAAGAGTTGCTCTATATTGAAGAATTGGCCGGCCGCGCCCTGTTTTTCCGGCGGGTGCGGCTGCCGCCGCTGCTGACGGTATTCTGGAACACGGTCTTCATCAACCATTCGGTGCGCAAGATTCTGCGCTCACTGGTCGCCGGCGGGGAGCAAAGTGTTGCGGCCGGGTGGCACACCCTGGCCAAGATCGAGCGCATGAAGGAGCTGGCGGGTCCGCTCGGTCTGCCCGTAGCCGACCTGCAGTTCATGGCCGACACCTTTTTTCTGCTGGCACTGGCTCGTGAATACTATTTTCTGCCCTACGATGCAACAATCCAGCAGCGCATCAGAGAGGCGAAAAAGCATTATAAAAAATGCTACCCGAAGCAGCTTCGGCCCCGCTATCGGATCAAGACCGACTTTACCCCTTTTGCCCTGCGGAGCCGACATCTGCGCTGGCTGCTCAGGATCACGCTGCGGGACCGTCGGGGGTATAGGCTCCTCGACTACCTGCTGACGCTGCACCTGCTTTCACTGGTCTACCGACTCATCGTCCGTTCCCGACCGAAGGCCGTGCCGAAGTTTGCCCGTAAACGAGCCATGGGGATCGATGCCCTATTCCGCTGAATTTGCTTTGCTCCGGGAACCTGAACGGCGCGGGGCGACGCTTGGACCGCGGCGACCGATCCCCGCGCCGTAGCAGGGAGGAAGGGCTAATCAAAGGCCATATCGGTTTTCCATTCCTGCCAGACTTTGCCGACCAGGTCGATGCCCGGTTTCAGGGTCTTCTTGCCGGGGCGCCAGCCGGAAGGCGTCGCCTCCCCGCCTTTTGTCTCCCGAACCAGCTGAAAGGCCTGAATCTGCCGGATGGTTTCGCTGACATTGCGGCCCACGGGCGGGGTCAGGACCTCGAACCCCTGGAGGATGCCGTCCGGGTCGATCAGGAAGCGGCCCCGGGCTTCAACCCCGGCGGCTTCGTCGAACACGCCGTAGGCCTTACCGACATTGCCGCCGGCATCGGAGAGCATCGGAAAGGGAACCCCGCCGTCGACCATCTTGCTCAACTCGTCGTCGTTCCACATCTTGTGGACGAACATCGAGTCGATCGACATCGACAGGACTTCCACGCCAAGCTTCTGGAATTCAGGATATTTCTCGGCGACCGCCGAGATCTCGGTGGCTCAGACGAAGGTGAAATCGCCCGGGTAAAAGCAGAGAACCACCCATTTGCCCAGGTATTCAGAGAGCGTGACATTGACGAAAGCTCCCTTGTGGTAGCCGGGGGCGGAAAAATCGGGAACCTTTTGTCCAACGGTGAGCATGGCTTTCTCCTTGACTGGTTTACTGGTATCCGGCATCGGTTCGTCCGGTGTCGGTTCGCCGACCAGACCTCCGGTTGGTCGGGCACAGCCTGCCTGTTCTTCTTGTGCCATAGATGTCTCCTTAACAATGGTTGCCGCACGAAGCGGGGAAACGGACGGTTATCAGGAGCCTGCCCGGTCAAGACCGCACCAGGTGCCGTCTCGTGCAGGCGGGAGCGTGGGCGCCTCGGCGGCGCATAACCGTGCATATGCAAGAATACATCGCTTGAGTCGGATCGTCAAACCATGATGGTGCCATGCGAAAAATAATCATTCCCACTTGAGGGGCCGTACATTTCCCCGTCGATTCCCATAAGGCGTTGACAGAGAGAGGGCTGAGCAGTACTATACCAGCCGCCTAAATGGGCATATGTCCAAAAGAGAGCCGCTTGAGAATGGTATATCATTGCAAATGGTTCGGGGAGGAGATTATGGAAGATCAACAGCAGCACATCGAATCCTTGGTGCGGGAGTGGCCGGCATCTTCTTCGGCCGCTCAAGAGAGCTTTGTGGCTTTATGGCAGCAGGTGCGTAATCTTTCCGGCGCGACTCTTGAGTTTCATGCTCGCCCGGGAGTCAGCTATTCCCTGCGCGGCATGTGCCGGGAGCGAGCAAGCCGCCCCCTGTTCGTCATGATCGATGTGATCGATGACGATCCCCGTTGGTTGTCGGTCTGTTTTTACGGCGAGGATGTCAATGACCCCGAGCAGCATGGCGATCTGGTGCCGGGTGGTCTGCTGGGAGAAGACGGCCTGTGCTTTGACATTGATGAATCGGACCCATCGGTTTTGGATTATGTCCGGCAGCGAATCGACGAGGCGCACGGCGCGGCTTGTTCCGCCTGACGGTTTTTGAGGGGAAACAAGAGGACGGCGGCCTATGACATTGACTGGTTTCCTGCTGCTGGTCGGCATCCTCGTTGTGTTCGTTGCCGTCTGGTATGGTCTGAGTTATCTCTGGACGCCGCACATGGCCGATCCCGATGGTTATGCCAAAGTGACCGGCAATTGCGGGGATACGATGGAACTTGCCTTCAAGGCCCGGCAGGGGCAGGTGATGGAGACCCATACCTGGACGGACGGGTGCTCGATGAGCAGGAGCTGCATTGATGCGGCGGCTCGACTGGCGTCAGGAAAAGATGTGTCAGGACTGGCGAAGATAACGATGATGAACATCGTCGATGAGGTCGGCAGTGTTCCCGATACTCATCTCCATTGCGCCCAGCTTGCCGAAGCGACGCTGCAGCGGGCGCTTGTCGACTACCATGCCCGGCAGGGCCGGGCTGAGTCCGGCAACGACAACGCTCCGGCAGACCAGGGGCACCCATGAAGAACAGCGGAGCGACACGATGACAACAACACGGTTGACCGTGGTGGTCGATAATCTGGCCGGCACCGGTTTGATCGCCGAACACGGCTATGCACTCTGGATTGAGGCGGACGATCGGACCATTCTGTTCGACACTGCCGAGAGCAAGGGGTTGCAACCCAACTGCCGGGCTCTTGATCTGGACCTGTGCCGGGTAACCGATCTGGTTCTCAGTCACGGGCACTACGATCATTCAGGCGGTGTCGAACTGGTCCTGGCAAAAGCCGGCGGGGCGCGGGTCTACCTGCATCAGGCGGCGCTGCAGCCGCGCTACGTGCTGCGCAACGGGACGACCATCGAGCCGGTACGCATGCCGGAGCGATCGATGCAGGCCCTCGACCATCTGCCGGAAGGCGCCATTCATTGGCTGACCAGGCCGACGCAACTCACCGACCGGATCGGTGTTACCGGCCCGATTCCACGGCGCACCGGCTACGAAGACCCCGGTGCGCCGTATTTTTTCGATCAGTCGGGACAGCGGCCGGACCTGATTGACGATGATGTATCAATGTGGCTTCGCACCGAGGCGGGCCTGGTGATCTGTGTCGGCTGCGCCCATGCCGGCATTGTCAATATTGTCGGCGAGATTACCAGGATAACCGGCGAGCGGCGAATAGACACCATTATCGGCGGCCTGCACCTGCTGCATGCCGCTCCCGAGCGGCTCCGGCACACCGTGCAGGCGCTCAATGCCCTGAATATAGGCCGGCTGGTTGCCTGCCATTGTTCAGGCGCAGCGGCGGTCGATTATCTGGCGGAGCACTTGACCTGTCAGGTGATCCGCGGCCATTCCGGTCTGTCCTTGTCCTTTTGACGGCGTCGCCTTCGGCGGTCTTCGGGCCGGGAACACGATTACCCATGGTAGAGAGGGTGACGATCCTGAGGGAAGGGAAGCCGGGCAATGACCCCCTTTATTTTGGGGGGAGGCCGCAGCGCCTGTCAGCGGATGATCAGGTTGTGCAGCTCGTTTTTATCGCCTGCCTCGATCGGGAATTGTTGTTCGAGGATGTCGCCGATCCGGGTGACGGCCGTACAGATGGCCTCGCATTGACGTTTGTTTTTGACGCCGTCGGTGACCAGTGAGACGATTTCCTGCCACCGTTGTCGATCGACCTTCTCGTTGATGCCGCGGTCGCCGAGGACCCACACCCGCTGTTCGAGAACGGAAATGTAGAGCAGGATTCCGTTTTCCGCCGTGGTTTTGTAGAGCTTCTCGGTAAAAAAGGCCATCGTCGCGGCCCGCCGCACCTCATCTTCCGCCTGGCGCTCGGAGAGAAACAGGCGGAGCAGGGCGGGAAACCGTTTGATGACCTGCTGACAGAGCAGAAAAATGACGCAGAAACAGGCGATGAACAACCACATCCGGTCAAAGTCGATCCAGAAAGTGCTGCCGATCACCCGGGTCAGCAGCACGCCGGCCGGCAGGGCCATCAGGGCGGCGCCGGTCACCGGTGCCAGCGGGTAGTCGTGACTGGCCGAGACGACCATCGGCACGATTTCTCCGGAGGTTCGTTTTTCCGCCTGTTGGACGCAGTGCGTGACCCGCTGTCGTTCATCGGGTGAGAGAAATGTTTCCGCCAGAGTCTTCATCGTGTCTACCAGCCGCCCGAAGCACCGCCGCCGCCGAACCCGCCGCCACCGCCGCTGAAACCGCCGAACCCGCCACCCCCCAGGCCGCCGCCGGAGCGATGCCAGCCTCCGATCCCGCCGCTCCGAACGGCTCGTGAACCGGCGCTGAACGAGGCGGCGATCAGGCCGCCGAGAGCGCCGGCCGGGATGAGCAGGAGCAGTAGCAGACCGCTGATGCCGAACAGCAGCAGGGCGATCAGCGGCGCACCAAGGCCGCCGACGACGGCGGCCAGCGGTTTGTTGCGGCGAAACATCGAGCCGAAGATGAAAAAAAGAAAGAGCAGGGCCGTAACCAGGCCACCGAGGTCCTCGCCGGACCCTTGACGGTGCCGCTGCTTATCGGCCGGTGCCTGGAATTCTCCCCGGACCGCGGCGATCATCGCCCCGACCCCGTCGATGACGCCTTGATCAAAATTGCCGAGACGAAACTGCGGTGTGATCACGTTGCGAATGATCTGGCCGGCAACCAGATCGGTCAGGGTTCCCTCCAGGCCGTAGCCGACCTCGATGCGCAGCTTGCGATCGTCGCGGGCGACCAGCAGCAGGGCGCCGTTGTCCAACCCGTGCCGGCCGATCCGCCACTGCTCGACAACCCGCAGGGAAAACCCCTCCAGGCTGTCTCCGTCGAGCGAGGTGATCGTCAACACGACGATTTGGGTGGAGTCGCTCTGCTCCAGGTCGGCCAGCACCGTTTCAAGCTGTTTGACCGTGGCCGGGGCGAGCAGTCCGGCATAATCGTTGACCCGGCCGCTCAGTTCGGGGACCGGCCGGGCCTCAAGCGTCGGGGGGATGAGAAGGATGAGCAGCAGCACGGCCGTCAGCCCGATCCAGTGAAACGTTTTTACCTGCCCTCGCACCGGTCCTCACTCCGCTTCAGTTAAAATTGACCTGCGGCACCTGCTGGGAGCCTTCATCTGCGGTGAAATACTCTTTACGATCGAGACGGAGCAGCAAAGAATTGGTCAAGCGTTCCGGAAATCGGCGGATTGAGCCGTTGAAGTCCTGTACTGCCGCATTATAGCGCTGCCGGGCTACATTGATCCGATTCTCGGTACCTTCCAGCTGGTTCTGCAGGTCGAGAAAATTCTGGTTGGCCTTCAGGTCCGGGTATTGCTCGACGACCAGCAGCAGTCGTGACAGCGCCGAACTCAGGCTGCCTTGGGCGGCGGCCAGTTGTTCCATCGCTGCCGGGTTGCCGAGATCGGCCGGGGAGATCTGGACCGAAGTTGCCTTGGCCCGGGCATTGACGACCGCTTCAAGGGTTTCCTTCTCATGGGCGGCATAGCCTTTGACCGTGGCAACCAGATTCGGGACCAGGTCCGCCCGGCGCTGCAGCGTCGACTCCACGTCGGCCCAGGCCTTGAACACCTGTTCTTCCTTCATCTGCAGGGTGTTATAGCCGCACCCGGCAAACAGGAGTGTACACGACAACACCAGAACGTACCGCATTACGCGTGCCATAAGTCCTCCGGCATGGTGATTGCTGCTGCTTATTCGGTCAACGACGCCCGACTATGCTTCTTCGAGATAATCCTTCAGTTTGTTTGCCAGTGTCTCCGGCAGCGGTTCGCCGTACAGAAAGATACGGGCCTCCTCGCCGGTCAACTGCTGTTTGACTTCTACCGGCAGTGAACGCAGAGCGGCCATACGCTCCGGAATGATCTTGTCCTTGTCGAGAGGCGGCCTCTCCTGTTGATCCGTCATGCGAGTCTCCCTGTCTGTGTATCAGCGTTTCCAGTAATATCTGGCATCCTGGCCGAGTTGGTGCTCGATTTCCAGCAGACGATTGTATTTGGCGACCCGGTCACTTCGTGATGCGGACCCGGTCTTGATCTGGCCACCGTCCATGGCCACCGCGAAGTCGGCGATGAAGGTGTCCTCGGTTTCTCCGCTGCGATGGGAAATCACGTAGGTCCAGCCGGCGTCGCGACAGAGGCGGATCGCCTCGATGGTCTCGGTGACGGTGCCGATCTGGTTGAGTTTGATCAGGACCGAATTGGCTGTCAGCCAGTCGATGCCCTGTTTGATATAGCGGGGATTGGTCACGAAGATGTCGTCCCCGACGATTTGCACCGTATCTCCGATCCGCTCGGTGATCTTGCCGAAACCGTCCCAGTCGCCCTCGGCCAGCGGGTCTTCCCAGGAGACGATGGGATAGTCGGCGGCCCAGGTGCAGACCAGATCGACCATCTGCTGGCTGGTCAGGGCGCCGCCTTTGGACCACTGCAGATCGTATGCCGATTTGAGATCCGGGGAAAATGAGCTGGCGGCGCTGTCCAGGGCCATCGCGATATCGGTGCCGGGTTGATAGCCGACCTTGGCGATTGCCTCCAGGATCACCTCCATTGCTTCTTCGTTGCTGCCGAGATTGGGGGCGAAACCGCCCTCATCACCGACGCCGGTGGCCAGGCCTCGACTGTTGAGCAGCTTCTTCAGCGCGTGAAAGGTCTCGGCGACGGCACGCAATCCCTCGCTGAAGGTGTCGAAACCGATGGGCACGGCCATATATTCCTGGAAATCGACGCTGTTGTCGGCGTGGGCGCCGCCATTGAGAATATTCATCATCGGTACCGGCAGACGGCAGGCGCCGCTGCCGCCGAGATAGCGATAGAGCGGGATGCCGAACGAATCCGCAGCGGCCCGGGCGACGGCCATGGACACGCCGAGAATGGCGTTGGCGCCGAGGTTGGCCTTGTTGTCCGAGCCGTCCAGCTCGATCATCAGCCGATCGATCACGGCCTGGTCTTCGGCCCTGATGCCGACAATTTCCGGGGCGATAATCTTGGTGACGTTATCGACGGCGGTTTGGACCCCTTTGCCGTTATAACGGGTGGAATTGTTGTCGCGCAGTTCGATGGCCTCGTTTTCTCCGGTGCTTGCACCGGACGGAACCGAAGCGCAGGACCGGATGCCGTTTTCCAATTCGACAAAGACGCGAACGGTGGGGTTGCCCCGGGAATCGAGAATCTCCAGGGCATCGATGGCAGCGACTCGTGAACTCATGACCTCCCTCCTTTGGCATGGTGGCCGGAAATCTGTCTGAAAATGGGAATGGAGCAAACCGGACAGTGGAGCACTCCGGTTGCTATTGCAATAAACCAGAGATCACGCCCGCTGGCAAGCAGGCAAAAGCAAATGGCCGCCACGATTCGAGTGGCCGCGGAGGCTGTCCGGCCCGCAGAGCGGCCGCCCGTTCAGCGCTGGCAGCGGCGGCAGAAAAAGGTCGCCCTGCCGCCCAGCTTGGACGACTGAATCGGAGCCCGGCAGCGGGGACAGGGGGAGCCCGCCTTGCCGTATACGGAAAAGTGGACCTGGAAATAACCTCCCTCCCCGGTCGTGCCGAAGAAATCACTGATCGTCGAACCTCCGCAGGCAATGGCTTGGTCGAGGATGTCCCTGAGCTGGTCGATCAGCCGCTGCCAGCGACGACGGCCGATCGTACCGACCGGCCGGGCCGGTTTGATACCTGCCGCAAACAGGCTCTCATTGGCGTAGATATTGCCGATTCCGGCGACAACGCGACCGTCCATCAGGAATTGTTTGACCGGCATGGTGCGGCCCTTTGCTCTGGCCAGCAGATAGCTCGCCGAGAGTTGAGGGCCGAGCGGTTCCGGTCCGGTGTCGGCGAACAGGAGGGATTCCGGGTCGGCACCTTCCCGCCGGGTGAAGAGCATGACGGAGCCAAACCGCCGGGTGTCGTTGAAGCGCAGTTCCCGGCCGTTGTCGAGGAGCCAGCAGAGATGGTCGTGGGCCAGCACGGGGCTGGCTGCGGGGAATATCCCGAGTCTGCCGGTCATGCCGAGGTGCAGGACGAGCAGCGCCTGGTTGTTGAAATCAATCAGCAGGTATTTGGCCCGTCGCCGGATCGCGGCGACGCGCGCTCCGAGCAGCAACTGCCGCACCTGGTCGTCGGCGGTGTTGCGGCGCAGAGCTTTGCCGCTGCTCCAGTAACCCGTAAACGTTCGGCCGGGCAGATGGTGCGCAAGGCCGCGCCGAACGACTTCTACTTCAGGTAATTCCGGCATGCTTGAGGCGCACTGCGTCAACGGTACAGACCGCCAGGGCATAGGCGCCGTGGACGTGGGTGGTCGCCAACACGGTGCCGATCCTGCTCAACGGTCCGCCGAGACGGAAATTGAACTGACGATAGCCCTGTTCGACAGTGATCCGCTCCAGATGAATTTCGAGAAAGCCGAGCAGGGTGATATCGCTGAAACATTTTCGGATCGCTTCCTTGCCGACCCAGAGCAGGCCGAGTTGCACGAGGTCGCTCTCCATAATGGTTTCCAGCAGAGCGGCCTCAAAGTCGTCGCAAAAACGTGATTTAACCCGAAACAGCGTGTCGCTCAGATGCTGGATATCGACTCCGCACAGACCGCAACCGGCTATGCCGATGGCCTTGCCCTGTGAGTGCGAGATGGAGATGTCCAGTGTGCCGATCTCTCGGGGCAATTCGGCCGGGTCGATGGATGGCCGACCTTTGGGGTTGTTGTGAATGGAGATGTCCAGAGGGTCGAGCGAACCAGCCTGTTGCGAGGAGAGCAGGTCGAGGACGGCTCGTTTGGCGCAGATCCGGCCGGAGAGCCATTCGCTGCGACGTTTGGCAAAGGAAAATCGGTCCAGGTGATCCCGTTCTTGATCGGTCAGCCAGGTGGAGGCGAGCTGCGCCAGGTGCTGGTCGTCCACATCCAGGGTGTCGGCCACAACGGCGGCCAGATTGTTGCCGGGGGCCTGTGATCTGAGAAACAGGCGGAGCGTGTCGGGGAGCAGCTGGCCGTTTGGTTCGGCAGAGGTGTCGGTCATGGCTGTGAAAGAAAAAGAGATTGCAATTTCAAACCGTCTTGATAATGAGATGGGAGGTTGCGCGAGTCGAGCACATAATATTGATTGTTGCGCTGTTGTGCAAGAGGTGACAATGGAAAGTATGCACCTGAGCCCCTATGATTTCGTCGTTCTCGGTATCGTCCTGCTGCTGGCGCTCAGAGGGCTGTGGGTCGGTTTTCTCGGGCAGGTGGTGCCGCTGCTCGCCCTCTATCTCGGCTATTTCGCCGCCAGCCGCTATCATGAGCAGTTGCTGCCGTTTCTGCAGGACGTCTCCGACAATCCCCGGGTGATCTTTCTCAGCGCCTATGTCATCCTCTTCATTGCCACTTTTCTCCTGGCAACCCTGCTCGGCAAGGGGTTGGCGCTGGTGATCCAGGTGACCATCGCGCCGTGGTTCGATCACCTGTTCGGCCTCGTGCTCGGTTGTGCCAAGGCCCTGATTGTCGTGGTTCTGCTGCATATCGTACTGGGAACCCTGCTGGCGCCGGAAAACGATATGCTCCGTTCCTGCCGGAGCTGTCCGGCCCTCAATCACCTGGCGGATGTGACCCGTCAGGTGATCCGTGACGAGGATGTCCGCGAAGCGCTTCGCCAGAACACCCCGGCGATTTCGCTGGATTATATCGACTCGCTGCTCACTCCTGAAACCACCACGGGAGAGGCCGGGCCGGAAACTACCCCGATCAATTGAGTAGTCTCCGCCATGTCCGGCCAAGGCTCTTGTCGAGTTTCGAATCCGGGCCCGCCGTCGGGGAATCGTCGCCGCCTGCGGGCGGCGGTCCCACGATGAAAAAGCGCTCCGGTCACAGCAGCAAGGACCCGCGGTCCTATCGGCAGCGGACCTATCGAGGTCTGGTTGATCGGGCTGAATTGGTTGTCACCCAGGTGCGGCTGCGGCAAACGGACCTGCAGATTCTGGCCGATCGTGATGTGACGCAGCCGGCGGGAGAACTCGTTGCCGGCTGCCGGCTGCAGCTTGAGCGCTATATCGAGCGGCACCAGGCCTTTGCCCGGTCGCTGGCGCCGCTGCCCGACGACGAGCTGGCGCCGCCGATCGTGCGCCGGATGCTGGCCGCAGCCGCACGGGCCGGTGTCGGTCCGATGGCCGCCGTTGCCGGGGCGGTCGCCGAATTTGTCGGCAGCGGCTTGGTTGCGGCCGGTTGTAAAGAGGTTATCGTTGAAAACGGCGGAGACATTTTTCTGCTGCGTTCCCGGCCCTGCACGATTGCCGTGTTTGCCGGCCAATCGCCGCTGAGCAATCGGGTCGGCCTCCGCCTCGCGGCCCGGCAGCAGCCGCTGGGTGTGTGTACTTCATCGGGCACCATCGGCCATTCGCTCAGTTTCGGCCGAGCCGACTCGGTGACGGTTGTCGCCGACTCGGTGGCAACGGCCGACGCCGCGGCCACCCGGCTGGGCAACGAAGCCGGCGCGCACGGCGATCCCGGCCAGATGGTCGGTCGGGTCCTGGAGGCGGCCGGCCGGCTGCAGGCGATCAGCGGTGTGCTGGTGATCTGCGGGGAGGCGATGGGCGCGGTCGGCGCGATCGAGCTGGTTCCCTTGACCTGAGGCTCCGGAAGCGATGAGAAAAGCAAAGAAAGCCAAGAAAGCCGACAAGCGAAAAGTGCAGCGCTGGCACCTGGTGTTTTATCTGCGGGTCTTCGATGGCCAGAGCCCGACCATCGTCGGCCACGTGGTCGACATCTCCCGTCGCGGGCTGATGCTTGTCTGTGACGAGCCGGTCGAAAAAGGGCGAGCCTTGACGCTGCGGATGAAGTTGCCGAAGGAGCAGGCCGGCCGCCAGGAGATTCTGCTCGATGCGGTGTGTCGCTGGTGCCGCCGGGATGCCAATCCTGATTTTTATATCGCCGGCTTCAAGCTTGCCTCGGTGCCCGCCAATCTCGGCGAGCATCTGCAGCAGCTGGTCAATGAATTCAGCATCGAGGAGAGCCTGAAGACCGTCGGCTCGGAATGTCCGGCCTGCAGCCTGACCCACACCAGCGGTAAGCCGGATTGAGGATCAGCGGGCCTGCTGGGCGCGTGCTTCGGCGATCAGCGATTCCCCGAACTGTTCCACGTATCGGTCCACATCCCGTTGCCACGTCCCGAAGAGCGACAGGTCCCGACCGTCGAGAACGCCGTTTGCCAAAATGGAGTTGGCCGGACGATGGGCGGGGGTCGGGTAATCGGCGGTGGTGCAGGGTTGAAAGGAGTGCGGCACCGCCATCTTTTCCAGGAAATAACAGGCCCCTTCATACCAGGTGCAGTGCCCGTCGGCGGTTGCATGAACGATGCCGGACAGCGAGGTGTCGAGAAGTGCTCCGATCTGGCGGGCCAGCGTGTGCGACCAGGTCAGCGAGCCGAACTGGTCGTTGACGATGGTAAAGGCCCGCTGCGGGTCGGATAGCGCCAGGCGCAGCATGGTTTTCAGGAAATTGGGACCGTGAGCCGAATAGAGCCAGGCGGTACGCAGCACCAGCGTTTCCGGGGATCGCTCCAATACCGCCCGCTCGCCGGCCAGCTTGCTCCGGCCGTACTCGGACAGGGGATTGACCGGATCGCTTTCCCGATAGGACTCCGGCGGTTTTTTCCGGCCGTCGAAGACATAGTCCGTCGAGATATGCACCAGCCGGCAGCCGGCCTGTGCCGCGCAATCGGCGAGAAACCGGGGGCCGTCGGCATTGATTCGCCAGGCGGCCTGCGGTTCGCTCTCGCAGCGGTCCACCGCGGTGAAGGCGGCACAGTTGATGGCGATGTCCGGCCTGCCGTCCGCAAAGAGCGGCTTCAGACTGTCAGGGTCGCCGATGTCGACCGCCGGGTAATCGACGGCGGTCAGCCGGTGGCGGTCCTGCAGCACCGAGATGCAGTCGGTGCCGAGTTGGCCGCCGCTGCCGATAATCAGGATATTCATAATCAGTTCAGGTGGTGATTATTGTTGGATTCGTCCCGTTCGCCGATGATATCCATGATATAGCGGCCGTACTGGTTTTTCATGGTTTCCCGGGCCAGGGCCGCCAGCTGGTCGACGCCGATATAGCCGAGCTGGTAGGCGATCTCCTCGATACAGGCGATCTTCAGCCCTTGCCGGTCCTGGACGGCCTGGACGAAGCTCGAGGCCTGCTGGAGCGATTCGTGGGTGCCGGTATCCAGCCAGCAGAAGCCCCGGCCGAGCGGCTGGACATGGAGGTCGCCGCGGCGCAGGTAGGCCAGATTGACGTCGGTGATCTCCAACTCGCCTCGAGGCGAGGGTTTGACCTGCTCGGCGATGGCGATAACGTCGTTATCATAGAAATAGAGCCCGGGTACCGCGTATTTCGATTTCGGCCGGGCCGGTTTTTCCTCGATGCTGACTACCCGTTTCTGCTCGTCGAACTCGACCACGCCGTACCGTTCCGGGTCTCTGACCAGGTAGCCGAAAATCAGCCCGCCGTTCTGCAATTGCGCCGCTTCCTGCACGATGCCGGTAAAGCCGGGACCGAAGAAAATATTGTCGCCCAGGATCAGGCAGACCGAATCGGTGCCGATAAAGGGCTTGCCGATCAGGAAGGCCTGGGCCAGCCCGTCCGGGCTGGGCTGCACTTCGTAACTGATCGACAGGCCAAGATAGGAACCGTCGCCGAAGAGTTCCCGGAAAATGGGCAGGTCGTGCGGCGTGGAGATGATCAGGATGTCCCTGATGCCGGCGAGCATCAGCACCGATAACGGATAGTAGATCATCGGTTTGTCGTACACCGGGATGAGTTGTTTGCTGATCGCTTTGGTCAGCGGATAGAGGCGGGTGCCGGAGCCGCCGGCGAGGATGATTCCTTTCATGATGTGAGATAACCTGTCGGAAAAGCTTTACTGATCGGTCTTGATAGGGGTAGATTAGGCCCCGCGGGAAGCACATCGCTGACGAATATAACAGCCTGGCCGAAAAAGAAAACGAAAAATAGCCGCAATGACGATCCCCTCCTGTTTCAAGGCATACGATATCAGGGGCAAGGTCCCCGACCAGCTGTCTGCCGACCTGGCCCTCCGGATCGGCCGGGTCTTCGCCCACACCTACCGGCCGGCGGCGGTGGCTCTCGGCCATGATATCCGGCTGTCCAGCCCGGAATTGACCGGCGCGGTGGCACGAGGACTGGGCGAGATGGGGGTCGATGTGCTGCATCTCGGGCTGTGCGGGACGGAAGAGGTGTACCACGCCGCTTTCAGCATGGCCGATCAGGGTATCGACGGCGGCATCATGGTGACCGCCAGTCACAACCCGGCCGAGTATAACGGTATGAAGTTCGTGACCCGCGGCGCCCGCCCGGTGACCGGGGCCAACGGACTGTCCCGGATGGGCGAGCTGATCGGCGGCGACCGCGTCCCGGAGCCGGCCGGCCGGCGCGGCGGCCAGCGCCGACAGCCGGACAAGACGGCCTATCGGGACCAGCTGCTCGGTTATTGTGCCGGGACCCGGTTGCGGCCGCTGAAACTGGTGGTAAACAGCGGCAACGGCTGCGCCGGCCCGATTATCGACCTGCTCGAACCGCATCTCCCTTTTTCCTTCATCCGTCTCCATCACCAGCCGGACGGCAGTTTTCCCCATGGGGTGCCGAACCCGCTGCTGCCGGACAAGCGCGAGGAAACGGCGGCGGCGGTGCGCGAACACCGGGCCGATCTCGGTATCGCCTGGGACGGTGATTTCGACCGCTGCTTTTTCTGGGACGAGCAGGGCCGCTTTGTCGACGGCTATTACCTGGTCGGTCTGCTGGCCCTGGAGATGCTGCGCCAGGAGCCCGGCGGCACCATCCTGCACGACCCGCGGCTGGTCTGGAACACGCAAGAACTGGTGGTGGAGGCGGGTGGTCGGCCGATCGTCACCGAGACGGGACACGCCCTGATCAAGGAGCGGATGTGGCGGGAGGGCAGCATTTATGGCGGCGAGATGTCGGCCCATCACTATTTCCGCTCGTTCGGCTGTTGTGACTCGGGCATGATTCCCTGGCTGCTGGTCTGCGCGCTGCTCAGCAGAACCGGGAAGCCGCTGTCCGCGTTGATCGGCGAGCGGCTGGAGAGATACCCGATTTCCGGTGAAATCAATTCACCGGTCGATGATGCCGATCTGGCTATCGAGCGGATCAGGAAGCATTTTCCCGGCGGTGAGGTGGATACGATCGACGGATTGAGCGTTGCCTTTGATGATTTTCGTTTTAATGTGAGAAAATCCAACACCGAGCCGCTGCTCAGGCTCAATGTCGAGACGCGCGGCGATCGCGCTCTGCTAAAGGAAAAAACAAACGAATTGCTGGCCTTGATCCGCGGTTGATGGTGCAAACGGTGCGCCGCGGCCGACTTTCAGAGCAAGAGGAGAAACGATGCGAGTAATCCAGCCGGTTATTCTGGCGGGCGGGACCGGGTCTCGACTCTGGCCGCTGTCCCGGGAGATCTATCCGAAGCAACTGCTGTGCCTGACCGGGTACCATTCATTGCTGCAGACCACCCTGAAGCGGGTTCATACTCTGGCCGGCGCCCTGGCGCCGTTGATCGTGGTCGGGGAGGAACATCGCTTCGTCACCCTCAGCCAGGCTGAGGAAGTTGGCGTGAAACAGGACTATGCGATCCTGCTGGAACCGGTCGGGCGCAATACCGCCCCGGCGATCAGCGGCGCCGTCGAGTTCGTCCGCAGTCGGGGTGGTGCCGAAGAGATTATTGTCCTGGTGCTGCCGGCCGATCACCTGATCCGGGACGAGACGGCCTTTGCCGCGGCGGTGGAAGAGGCGGCCCGGCGGGCGGCAAGCGGCGCCATCGTCACCTTCGGCATCCCCCCCCAGAGCCCGGAGACCGGCTATGGTTATATCGAGCGTGGCGCAGACGACAGCGTCGTCTCTTTCAAGGAAAAACCGGCGCGAAGCGTGGCCGAGCACTATCTGGCAGCAGGCAATTATTACTGGAACAGTGGCATGTTCGCCTTTTCCGTCGCCACGTTTCGCCAGCAGATGGACATTCATGCCCCGGAGATCATGGCCTGTATGGACAAAGCGGTGGCCGGGGGGGCCGGCGACGGTCGATTTTTCCGGCTCGGCCTGAACGATATGGAACAGTGCCGCGACGATTCCATCGATTATGCGTTGATGGAAAAGACCGACCGGGCGGTCGTCGTTACCGCCGAAATCGGCTGGAGCGATATCGGCAGCTGGCAGGCGCTCTATGACGTGCTGGACAAGAACGACCAGGGCAACGTCTGTCAAGGCGACGTGTTGCTCGAAGATACGAAAAACTCGTTGATCCGGGCCGAGCATTCGATGGTGGCCGCCGTCGGCCTGGAAGACACCCTGGTGGTCGAGACCGCCGATGCGGTATTGGTCGCTCCGCTGTCCCGTTCCCAGGATGTGAAGAAAATTGTCAACAGGTTGAAAAAAGAGAGGCGTCCCGAGTTCAAGACCCACCAGACCGTTCACCGTCCCTGGGGGAGCTATTCGGTTCTGGAGATCGATCAACGCTACCAGATCAAGCGGATAACGGTCAATCCCGGCGAGAAGCTGTCATTGCAGATGCATCATCACCGCTATGAGCATTGGGTGGTGGTCAAGGGAACGGCCAAGGTGGTCAACGGCGATGCGGAGATCCTGCTCTATGAAAATCAGTCGGTCTACATCCCGGCCGGCAACCGGCATCGCCTGGAGAACCCGGGAGTGATACCGCTGGAGCTGATTGAAGTGCAGATCGGCAGTTACCTCGGCGAGGACGATATCCTTCGATTCGATGATATCTATGGGCGTCACGGCTCCTGAACACCACCCGCAGCAGTTCGGACAGCCGTGGTGGCGACCGTGTCCCGGCGGATCACAACCGGTCGGGGGCGACCGGCGGTTGTCAGTGGTCCGGCCGGCCGGTCTTCTGCATCTTTTTAAATGCTTCGGTATAGCGGCGAAACACCCGACGCCCCTCGCCTGACATCTTGACGAATTCGATACCGGAAACAAAGCGTTTGCCCTCCGGGTTCGAATAGGTGACCCGGCCTTCCAGATCGATCAGGTCTTCTTCGATGCCGATGGTGATCTCCAGCGTGTCGTCGATGGACAGCAGTTCCGTCGTCTCCATCTTGATGCCGTTGACGCTGACGTCGAGCGTTCTGCCCATCGAATAACGTCCTTTGGCGCGGTCCTTGTCCAGGACGGTATAATCAAGCAGATGCAGGGAATCCAATCTGATGAACTTTCGTTTCTCGCCGTGTGCCATGCAAGCTCCTCACCTGTTGGAGTGTCCTGGGGACGAACAGAGGTCGGGAAACAGGGCATGGATGGCGGATCGTTCCGCCGGGATCACGCCGCGCTCGGTTATCAGGCCGGTCACCAACCGTGCCGGGGTGATGTCGAAACCGTAATTTTTCGCCCTGGTGGATGCCGATGTTATGCTGATCGTTTCGCGTCTGCCGTCTTCCGTCAGTCCGGAAATCTTGGTGATTTCCTCCCCTGATCTCTGTTCTATCGAAATTTCAGTACCTTTGTCAAGCGTCCAGTCGAACGTTGAACTCGGCAGCGCGACATAAAAAGGGATAACATTATCCCTGGCGGCCAGGGCTTTCAGGTAGGTCCCGATTTTGTTGGCCACATCGCCGGTATGGGTGGTCCGGTCCGATCCGACCAGGACCAGGTCCACTTCACCGCATTGCATCAGGTGGCCGCCGGCATTGTCGGTGATCAGGGTATGGGCTATTGACTCCTGCTCCAACTCCCAGCAGGTGAGCCGGGCGCCCTGGTTCCAGGGCCGGGTCTCGTCGACCCAGACATGGAGATCGATGCCGTCGTCCCGGGCCGCATAGATCGGCGCGGTGGCACTGCCGTAGTCGACAAAGGCGAGCCAGCCGGCGTTGCAGTGCGTCAGGATATTCACGCGCTTTTTCCCCTTCTGTCGCCACATCTCAGTGAGCACCTGCTTGCCGTGCTGGCCGATCTGTCGGCAGAAGCGGGCATCTTCATCGGCGATTTCCGCGGCGGTGGCCCAGGCGGCCGCCCTGATGTCGGCAGCCGTATCGAGACCGTCGGTGGCGGCGAGCACCCGTTGTACCGCCCAGGCCAGGTTGACGGCCGTGGGGCGGGCCGAGATGAGCATCTCGGCGGCGGCCAGCAGGTCGTCGCGAGTCCGGTCCGCGGCAGCACCCAGGGTCGCCAGAGACATGCCGTAGCCGGCCGTTGCCCCGATCAAACCGGCGCCCCGGACGAGCATCTGGTTGATGGCCCGGTACGCATCGTCCGGAGAAGACAGTGTCTCAATGACGAATTCGTGCGGCAGATACCGTTGATCGATAATCTTGATCAAATGCCGGTTGTCGGCGGCGGGCCAGATGGTTCGATAGTGGGTGCCGTTGATGTTCATGATCTCTGCATAAAAGAGGTGAGAAGGGGAGCCGCACCCCGCTTTAAAATCGGTGTGCGTCGACGAGCAATGGTAGCCGGATGAACACCGTTCGTCAACAGAGGTGAGCCACGGGGATGGTCCATGCACAGCGGCGAGTCCGCCTGTCCGGAAGGAATCGGCCCCCCCGCCGGTCTGTGCAAAGCGACGGGCCGTGGTGGATGAGGCCTTTTTGCCGGCAGGGTGCGGGAGGAAAGAACACTTTTTAGTTTGAATATTATGCCAAACATGTTATTCAAATGCACGATAAATACAATTTTGTAACAAAAATGTAATATCACAACCAAACCAACGACATCTAACGGAGGAGTTCCATGAACAACGCGGATACCGCCTTTATTCTGGCCGCTGCCGGACTGGTTTTGTTGATGACACCGGGGCTTGCCCTGTTTTACGGGGGCATGGTGCGGGGAAAAAACGTGTTGGGGACGATCATGCAGAGCTTGTTCATGATTTCACTCATCACCATCGAGTGGGTCTACCTCGGCTATTCCATGTCCTTTGGCCCCACCATCGGCGGCATTGTCGGTGATTTGTCCTGGTTCGGTCTCCGGGGTGTCTCGACTGCGCCCAGTCCCGATTACGCGACCACGATTCCGCAGATTGTCTTCATGATCTATCAATGCATGTTCGCTATCATCACTCCGGCGCTGATCACCGGGGCCTTTGCCGAGCGGGTCAGGTTTGTTCCGTTTATCGCGTTTTCCCTGCTCTGGGCCGTGTTTGTCTATAATCCGGTGTGTCATTGGATCTGGGGCAAGGGCGGCTGGCTCGGGGCCATCGGGGTCATGGATTTCGCGGGCGGCCTGGTGGTCCACGCCACCTGCGGCATGGCGGCACTGGCCGGGGTGCTGGTGATCGGGCCGCGCACGGGCTATGGTAAAACCAGTTTCATGCCGCACAATCTGCCGATGACCGTCATCGGTACCGCCCTGCTCTGGTTCGGCTGGTTCGGTTTTAACGGCGGCTCCGCCCTGGCCGCTGACGAAGTGGCCGGGACCGCCTTTGTCGCCACCCATTTGGCCGGTATGGCCGGGATGGCCATGTGGGTTGCCGCGGAGTGGCTGACGCGGGGCAAGCCGACCACTCTCGGGGCCGCCTCGGGAGTCATCGCCGGGCTGGCCACGATAACACCGGCGGCCGGTTTCGTCGGGCCGAACAGTGCCATCTTGATCGGCTTTCTCGGTGGTCTGCTCTGTTTTGCCGCGGTGAACTTCAAGGTCCGGATGAACCTGGACGATTCGCTCGATGTGGTCGGCATCCACGGCGTCGGCGGTCTGCTCGGTGCCCTGTGCCTTGGCATTTTCGCCAGCACCGCGGTCAATCCAGGCGGGGTGGACGGCCTGCTGGCCGGCAACCCGGGCCAGTTTTTCCGGCAGGTATTCGGTGCCGTCGTGGTAAGTGGGTATGCCTTTGGCATCAGTTGGGTTATATTCAAAGTGCTCGATGCGACCATCGGTCTGCGCCTGACCGATGAGGCGGAGGTGGCCGGCCTGGACTCCACCGAGCATTCGGAGACTGCCTATAATAGTTGATGATCGTCGATCGCCGGGGGCATGGCCGGTTGCCGGAGGTGGATCCGCCGGCGTCGGCGCTGTCGTCCGGCGCGGCGATCGATACCGTTTACTGTCAGAGAGGAAAATGTCATGAAAAAGATAGAAGCGATCATCAAACCGTTCAAGCTTGATGATGTCAAGGACGCCTTGAATGAGATCGGGATCAAAGGCATGACCATTACCGAGGTCAAGGGGTACGGCCGTCAAAAGGGACATACCGAGATTTATCGAGGCGCCGAGTATGTTGTCGATTTTATCCCGAAGATCAAGCTCGAGGTGGTCGTGCCCGCGGAAATTGCCGATCAGGTGGTCGAAAAGATTCGCCAGGCCGCCAATTCCGGCAAGATCGGCGACGGCAAGATCTTTGTCATGCCCGTCGAGCGGATCGTCAGGGTGCGGACCGGTGAAGAAAACCGCGACGCGGTCTGAGCTTCATGGAGCAGCGGCTCAACAGGCAGCGAGTGGCCCTGGATGAACTCTGGGCGAACGGACTGAGGGGGGCGTCGCTGCTGCACCGGCACAGCCGGCTTGCTGACCGGTTCATTGCCGAATGCTTTGCCGGCATTGATGACGAGCGGGCGGCTTCTCAGGTGGCGGTGGTGGCCCTGGGTGGCTACGGGCGGGAGGAGTTGTTCCCGTTTTCCGACATCGACCTGATGATTCTCTTTCGTCCGGCCGCCCGCGACGGTATTTCCCGGCTTGCCGACGCCGTTTTGTATCCGCTCTGGGATACCGGGTATGAAATCGGCCATGGCGTCAGGACCGTCGAAGAGTCGCTGCAGCAGGCCGCCGATGATTTCATCTTCCGGGTAGCGCTGCTCGATGCTCGCCTGCTTGCCGGCAGCGAACAGCTGTTCGCCGAGTTGACGGAGGCGTATCGGCGCGACTTCGTTGACGGCCGGCGGCACGATTTCATTCGCAATCTCAGCCGCTTCAACGAGGAGCGACGGGGCCGTTTCGGCAGCCATGGCTATCTGCTCGAGCCAAACATCAAGGAGAGCAGGGGGGGGCTGCGCGACGTCCAGTCGGTGCTCTGGGCGGCCAAGGTGGTATTCGGCATCACCTCTTTTGCCGGTATCATCGAAGCTGGTTTTCTGCTGCAATCGGAAGCGGAGCGTTTCCTGGCCGCTTATGACATGCTGGTGCAGATCAGGAACCGGCTGCATTATCTCAGCGGACGCAAGAACGACCAGCTCTATTTCGAGCAGCAGGAGGCAATGGCCGGCGCCTTCGGCTACGATGCTGAGCAGGTGAAACTCAGCGTTGAGCGGTTCATGCGCGATGTATACGGCCACCTGCGCACCGTCACTGTCTTCAGCGACCGCTTTTTCGATCATATCAACGAGGTTCTCGGTCTCGACGACCGGCAAGACGGGCCGAGCGACCGAGTGGTGGAAAAAGGCATCGAGATTCGCGCCGGCCGGGTCCATCTGGTGGCCCGCGACGAGCAGCTGGCCGGCAAGCCCCACCTGCTGATGCGCGTCTTTCTCGCGGCGGCGCGTTTCGGTGTGCCGCTGCATCATCGTTCAAAGATGACGATTACCCGGCATCTCGGTCTGATAACCTCGAAGCTGCGCGGCTCGCCGCGCATGGCCAAACCGTTTGTCGCGATACTGGCTGCTCCGGAGGCGCTGCCGGTTCTGGAGGTGATGCTTGACACCGGCCTGCTCGGCATGTATATCCCCGAATTCGCACGGATCGATTCCCTCGCCCAGCACGATGTCTATCACATCTATACCATTGATCACCATTCGCTGCAGGCGTTGAGCGAGCTGCATCGAGTGGTCGGGGAGGAGCCGAACATCGCCGCCCTGGTTGCTCGCCGCACGCCCTTCCATCTGGCCGCGCTGCTCCATGATATCGGCAAGAACAGCGGGCGCGACCATTCGGAGTATGGGGCCGAACTGGCCCCGGCGATCGGCGGGCGTCTCTGTCTGTCTGACAAAGAGATCGACCTGCTCGTGTTTCTTATCCGTTATCACCTGTTCATCCCGGAAAATGCGCTTCGCCGGGATCTGGAAGATCGGAGTTTCATCAAGCGATGCGCCGAAACCATCGGTGACGCCGAGCGGCTGGCCATGTTGTATCTGCTGTCGGTGGCCGACTCGCGGGCAACCGGGCCGTCGGCCTGGAGTGATTGGAAGGCGACGCTGATGCGCGATCTGTACCATAAGGTGGCGATCTACCTGACCCATAGCGACGAGGAGATCGACGTAACGGCGATGGTCGACCAGCAGTACGAGGAAGGTGTCGTGTGGCTGCGCCGGCAGGTCGGCGAACTGGCCGCCGGGGAGAGGGGACTGCAAATGGCCGTCGGTGACCTGGCGGCCGACTATCTGTGCAGTTTTACGCCGGGCACCGTGTTGTCCCATCTTCGCTTGCATCGCGATTTTTATCAGATCATCAGGCAGAAGTCCGTGCTGCTTGCCGAGGAGGCGGGGGATCATTGGTCGGTGCTGGTCATGTCCTTTGATCAGCCGGGGCTTCTGGCCAAAATTTGCGGTGTGATGACCCTGAACAACCTGAGTGTGATTAATGCTCAGATCTTTACCTGGCCCGATGGCACGGTGGTCGATATGATCGACGTCCGGCCGACAGATGATTTTACCTTTGCCGAATGCGACTGGCAGGGTATCAACCGGCAGCTTGATCTCTCGGTCAATCACCGGTTTGGCCTGAGCGGCCGGCTCTCCAAGAAACTGAGCAGCGCTACCGGCCGGCGACTCGAGTTGGCCGGCAGCCATGAGTACCGGGTCGACGTGGAAAACGAGAGTTCCGACGAGTTTACCATCGTCGAAGTCCATGCCGCCGACCTGCCCGGTCAGCTCTACCGGATCACCCAAACGCTCGCTGACATGGGCATCACTATCCATAAAGCGTTTATCGCCACCGAAGTCGGCCAGCTGATTGACGTTTTTTACGTGCTCGACAAGCGTAATCGACGGATCGAAGACCCGTTGCTGCGGGAAACGCTGGGTAACATGGTATTGCAGGCCCTCGGGCGGCCATGAGCACCGCCTGTTATAACAAATATGTAACAAATATTTATTTTGTAATTTTTTAGTTGCGCATATTGTAACAAATTGGTAAACGATGGATAACTGATTGCACCGGCATCAGCTCACCATTCCACCCTGAATACGATAGGAGACCTTTGCGATGACACGAGATGAAATAATGAGGGTAATCGAGGAAAAGAATATCCATTTTTTCCGCCTTCAGTTCGTAGACATTTTCGGATTCATGAAGAACGTGGCCATCCCGCGCAGCCAGATCGAGAAGGCGCTGGACGGCAAGATGATGTTCGACGGCTCCTCGATCGACGGGTTCGTGCGCATCAACGAGTCTGATATGTATCTCAAGCCGGACTACGATACGTTTGTTGTGCTGCCCTGGCGCAACAAGGAAGGGCGAGCCGCGGCCCGGGTCATCTGCGATGTCTACATGTCGGACGGGGTCACTCCCTTTGAAGGCTGCCCGCGGGTGAATCTGAAGCGGGTGCTGGCCGAAGCGCGCGAACTTGGCTTTACGATGAACGTCGGCACCGAGTGCGAGTTCTTCCTGTTCGAGTATGACGAGGACGGCATGCCGACCACGGTCAGCCAGGATGTTGCCGGCTACTTCTCGCTCGACCCGGAGGACAAAGCCAACGACTGCCGCCGTGAGATTATCGAAGTGCTGGAAAAAATGGGCTTTGAGATCGAGGCGTCCCACCACGAGGTGGCCGAGGGGCAGCATGAGATCAACTTCAAGTACGCCGATGCGCTGACCTGCGCCGACAACACCATCACCTTCAAGTGGGTGGTCAAGACCATCGCTTCCAGATATGGGCTGCATGCCACGTTTATGCCGAAGCCGATTTTCGGCATCAACGGCTCCGGCATGCACACCAATCAGTCCCTGTTCAACCTGGACGGCACCAATGCCTTTTTCGACGAGAAGGATAAACTGCAGCTTTCCCCGGTCGCCTATCAGTATATCGCCGGCATCCTGAAGAATGCCCGCGGCTTCGTCGGTGTTACCAACCCGCTCGTCAATTCCTATAAACGGTTGGTGCCGGGTTATGAGGCACCGGTCTATGCCGCCTGGTCCGCCTCCAACCGCTCGGCGATGGTTCGTATCCCGGCGGCTCGCGGCATGTCGACCAGGACCGAGGTGCGTTGTCCGGACCCGAGCACCAACCCCTACCTGGCCCTGGCGATGATGCTCAATTCCGGTCTCGACGGTATCAAGAACGATATCGAGCCGCCGCCCCCGGTCAACAAGGACATCTTCGAGATGACCCGGGCCGAGATGGCCGAGGATGGCATTACCGTGCTGCCCGGCAGCCTCGAAGAGGCCGTCGTCGAGTTGAAAAACAGCCCGATCGCCAAGGATACGCTCGGGCCGCATATCTTCGAGAAGTATATCGAGGCCAAGGAAAAGGAATGGGACGAATACCGTTGTGCCATTTCCGAGTGGGAGCTTGACAACTACCTCCGCGTCTACTGATCCCGCCGCTGCCACGCCGACCTCTCTCGGCGGAAAGGCCCGTCTGCCGCTCGCGGCATGCGGGCCTTTTTCATTGGTACTTGATCAAGCCGAAGCGACACGGTAAAAGGAAGGCGACAAGCGGTGAGACAAAGATGGGCGATCGGGGAGATCATGAGCAGGAAAAGCAGCTATCAGGGATCGGAGCCGCTGGGTGGAACGCTGTTTGGCATCATCCGGGACCACCAGTGGGACTATAAATTTGATCAGCACCGGATTTTTCCCGACTGGCACACCCTTGTCGATCCTGACGTCGCCGCCCACTCCCGGCCGCTCAAGGTGGTCAAGGACGTCCTGGTCCTGGAAGTCGACAACTCGGCCTGGATGCAGCAGCTGCGCTTCCAGAAACTGCAGCTGCTGGAACTGCTCAACAGCCGGCTGAGCATCGGCCGCTTCAGCGACATCCGCTTCACCCTGCGCGGCAAGGAACCGGAGCGGCAGAGCCGTCCGGTCGCCCCGGTCCGTTTCGAGCCGCCGCCCGCCGACCAGGTGGCGGCCTTCAAAAAGCAGATCGAGATCATCGAAGACGAAGCGGCCCGGGAATCGTTGCTGCGTTTCTGGTACCTCTCTCACGCCTGCCGGCGTGAATGATGGATGGGCCGTGGCAGGCGCGGCCAGAAAGTGCTTGACCGACCGGCAAAAGGGAGTAATTTCTGGTCGTGGCCTGATCGGCGGCATGTCCGGCCGATTTTGCAGATGATGACTGGCATTGCGGTACGGAAATGATTTACGACTCTATTCTCGAATCAATCGGCAACACCCCGCTGATCAGGATCAACCGGCTCAACTCGAATACCGCGGTCACCGTGGCCGCCAAGCTTGAGTCGCGCAACCCCGGAGGGTCGATCAAAGAGCGGATCTCGTTGTCGATGATCGAGGCGGGTGAGCGCAGTGGCGATCTGACCGGAGACAAGATCGTTCTCGAGGCCACCAGCGGCAACACCGGTATCGGCCTGGCCATGGTCTGTGCCGCCAAAGGGTATCGCTGCATGCTGGTGATGCCCGAGTCGGCCTCTCTGGAGCGACGCCGGATCATGCAGGCCTACGGCGCGGAGATCCTGCTCACCCCGGCCGCCCGGGCCACCGATGGCGCCATCGAGAAGGCCTACGCGCTGGCCCGCGAATTTCCCCAGCGCTATTTCCTGACCGACCAGTTCAACAACGAGGCGAACTGGCGCTCTCATTACCAGCGTACCGCCCCGGAGATCTGGCAGCAGACCGACGGTGCGGTTACCCACCTGGTCGCCACGCTCGGCACGTCGGGCACGGTCATGGGGCTCTGCGCCTGGTTCAGCGAATATCAGCCCCACGTCCGGATCATTGCCGTCGAGCCGCATCTCGGGCACAAGATCCAAGGGCTGAAGAATATGAAGGAGTCATACCGGCCCGGTATCTTCGATAAATCCGTGCCCAGTGAGATCGTCGCCATCGACGATGACGACGCTTTCACAATGGCCCGCAAGCTGGCCCGACAGGAAGGGATGTTCGTCGGCATGAGCAGCGGTGCGGCCATGCATGCGGCCCTGAAGCTGGCGGCGAGCCTGGAGCGGGGTTTGATCGTCGTCCTGTTGCCGGACGGCGGTGAGCGCTACCTCAGCACGCCGCTGTTCACCCCGACAGAGTCGACGGCTGGGAGCAAGAAGCCGAGGCTGCGCTTTTTCAACACGATAAGCAAGAAAAAAGAGCCGTTTCTGCCGGTCAACGAGGACCGGGTCACCTTTTACTCCTGCGGCCCGACCGCCTACGAGCCGGCCAGTCTGTCGCTGTGCCGCCGCTTCGTGGTCAGCGACCTGATCGTGCGCTATCTCGAGGCTCGCGGGCACACGGTGGACTCGTACATGAACTTCACCGATCTCGACGACAATACCATCGCCGGGGCGGAAAAAGCCGGCCTGCCGCTCAAGGAGTTCACCGGCCAGTATATCGACGGGTTCCTCTCCGACATCGATACCCTCGGCGTGCATCGGGCCACCGGCTATCCTAAGGCCTCCGAGCATGTCCAGGATATGATCGACATCAGCCATAAGCTGATCCACAAGGGCTTTGCTTACGAAAAACATGGCTCGATCTATTTCGATATCTCCAAATTCCCCCGGTACGGCAGGCTTTCCGGTATCGATCTGTCCAAGATCCAGGTTGGGCGCACCGTCGATCTGGACAATTACGAGAAGGACAACCCCCGTGATTTCACGCTGCTCAAACGTTCAACCCTGTCCGAGCTGAAAAAGGGCATCTTCTTCGAGACCGACTGGGGCAACGTTCGGCCGAGCTGGCATATCGAGTGCTCGGCCATGTCCACCGGCTATCTCGGCGAGACCCTTGATATCCACACCTCGAGCCGCGATTTAATGTTCCCGCATCACGAGAACGAGATCGCCATCGCCGAGGCCCTGACCGACAAACCGCTGGCCCGTTTCTGGCTGCACTCGGAATTGCTGCTGGTGGACGGCAAGAAGATGTCGTCGGAAAACGACAACGTGGTCACGCTCAAGGATCTGCTCGCCCGCGGCTTTACCGGTCGGGAGGTGCGTTTCATGCTGATCTCGGTGCATTACCGCAAACCGATTCACTTTTCCCTGAAGCGTCTGGAAAACGTGCGCACCGCGCTGAAACGGCTCGACGATTTCACCTGCAAGCTGCTCTGCCTGCCGCCGGGCCGCCCGCACCCGGAGGTGACCGCCTACGTATCGGCGCTGGAGGAGCAGTTCTTCGCGGCCATGGACGACGACCTCAACGTCTCGCTGGCCATGGCGGCGATCTACAACTTCATCAAGAAAGTCAACCCGATCCTGCAGATCAACCACCTCGACCGGGACCAGAAAATCTACATTATCGAAAAGCTCGAAGGGCTCAATCAGGTCCTCAGGATCTTCAAGCTCAAGGGCTGTCCGCTCGAACCCGAGATCGACGCGCTGATCCAGCTCAGAGAGAAAGCCCGGGTGGAGAAAGACTGGCAGGTGGCCGACCGTGCCCGCAACGAGCTGGCCGACCGCGGCATCGCCGTGATCGACACGGCCAACGGCCCGGTCTGGAAACGGGTGACCGATACGGAAGAGGACTGATGCCCGCCGGAATGAGTCAGAATCAGGTTGCGTTTTAGCCGCCGTCAAGTAATATATCGCCGCCCGAAACCTCAATTGCGTTTCGCGCACGCTGTTCCTATAATCTCACCACCAGCGCCCGTAGCTCAGCTGGATAGAGCAACGGACTTCTAATCCGTAGGTCACAGGTTCGAATCCTGTCGGGCGCGCCAATAATATCAAGCGGTTACAGCTTTACGCTGTAGCCGCTTTTTTTGTTTTGTTTTTTTGATGATACCCTAC
>CAYSSK010000037.1:15571-32902 GCA_964433645.1 uncultured Desulfofustis sp. | reverse complement strand
CAGGAGTTAGCGGAGGACAGGAGTTAGCGGAGGACAGGAGTTAGCGGAGGACAGGTTAAAACCTGTCCCGCCGTTGGTTGAGATTTGTCCCGCCGTTGGTTGAGATTTATTCGCTGTTGGTTGAGATTGTTGTGTTGTTGGAAGATATTTCGATACTGAGGAGAGATCATGAAACAGGTTGCCGTGTTGGCCGGAGACGGAATCGGCCCGGAAGTGATGGCGGAGGCGATCAAGGTACTCGATGCCGCTCAACGCCGATTTGATTTTTCGTTGCGTTTTGTCCATGCCGATGTCGGTGGGCTGGCCATCGACCGGCACGGCGAGGCGCTGCCCGCCGCGACCTTGCAGTTGTGCGAACAGAGTGATGCGATTTTGTTCGGTTCCGTGGGCGGGCCGAAATGGGAAGGTCTGCCGCCCGAACAACAGCCGGAGCGTGCGTCTTTGCTGCCGCTGCGCAAGCATTTTGATCTGTTCTGCAATCTCCGGCCGGCCCGGGTCTTCCCGTCGCTGGCTGCGGCCTGCCCGCTGCGTCCCGATATCGTTGGTGACGGGTTTGATGTCCTGGTCGTTCGCGAACTGACCTCTGATATCTACTTCGGCACCCCGAAGGGGAGGGAGGGCAGCGGCCCCGACGAGCGTGGTTTTGACACGATGAGCTATACCCGCCGGGAGATCGAACGAATCAGCCGAATGGCTTTCGATGCCGCCCGCCTGCGCCGTAAGCGGGTCGCCTCGGTGGACAAGGCCAACGTGCTGACTACCATGGTGCTCTGGCGCGAGGTGGTTATCGAGGTGGCCCGTGACTACCCGGATGTCGAATTGCGGCATATTTACGTCGACAATGCGACGATGCAACTGGTTCGTGACCCGCATCAATTCGATGTGATGCTTTGCGGCAACATGTTTGGCGATATCATCTCCGATGAGGCGGCGATGCTCACCGGTTCTATGGGGATGCTCGCCTCGGCGAGCCTCAACAGCGATAAATTCGGCCTTTATGAACCGGCCGGCGGGTCAGCTCCGGATATCGCCGGCCAGGGGATCGCCAACCCGATTGCCGAAATCCTGTCCGGGGCAATGATGTTGCGCTACAGCTTCGGTCTCGAGGAGGCGGCGGCCGCCATCGATCAGGCGGTGAAAAGAACGCTGGAAAAAGGTATTCGCACCGGCGACATCGCCGTCGGCCGGCAAGCAGTCACCAGCGCGGCGATGGGCGATGCCATTGCCGGCGAGTTGACGGCGGGGCTGTAACCCGTCCGAGACAGGAGGACTCAGAGATGGAAAAGCAACGGGAAGTGGTGCTCGTCGCCACCGAATCGTCGGCGCCGCTGGCGCGAAAAGTGGCCGCAGAACTCGGCATCGAATTTTCTGAGATGGTCCGCAAACGCTTTGCCGACGGTGAAGTCTTCCATGCCTTTCCCGGCAACGTGGCCGGCCGTCACCTGGTTATTATCGGCTCGACGCACGATGACGCATCCCACCAGGAGGTGCTCGATCTGATCGCCGGCGGCGGTTTTTGGAATGCCGCCTCGATCAACGTGGTGATCCCGTTTCTCGGCTATTCGACGATGGAACGGGTCAAACCGTTTTCCCGGGAGATCCCGAAAGGCATCACCAGAACCCGTCAGATTTTCCTGGCCCGGCCCAGTTTCGTCGCCTTTATCGACCTGCATTCCGAGGCCGTACTTCATGCCCATTCCGGAGAGATCGGCACGCTGCATATCTGGACCGATCGGCTCGTCGTCGAAAAAATCAGCAGTCTGGGGCTTGATGATTACGTGCTGGTGTCTCCCGATTACGGCTTTTCCAAACGGGTCGCCCGGCTGGCCAGCCTGCTGCATTGCCCGCATACCGCGGCGGACAAGGATCGTTACGACACGGACAGGACCATCGTCGGCCAGGTATCCAGCGTGGTCAAGGGGCGGACGGCCATCGTCTGCGACGACATGATCAGGACCGGCGGCTCGATCATCCAGACCGCCATCCGTTGTCTCGACGCCGGCGCTACCGAGGTTTACGTGATGGCAACCCATCTGGTACTGGCAGGCGAGGCGCGTCGCTGTTTCGCGGCGTCGCCGATCAAGAAGGTGATCGGTTCCGACACCTACCCCGGCGTCGAATCCGACGACCTGGTCGATGTCTATTCGGTGGCGCCGCTGATCGCCGAGATTTTATCGTCGCATCTCAACCATTGAAACCACGGCCGGTGGATGTGCGATAGCGCCATGAAAGCAGATGACATCCAGGTCTATCTTGAACAGTCACTGCTGTTCAAAAATCTCGACGCCGAGCAGTTGGCCGCGATTGCCTCGCAGGTAACGATCAAGCACGTCGCCGAAGGTGATGTCGTCCATCGGGCCGGCGACCAGGCCGATACCTTTTACGTGGTCGGCGTCGGTGAGATGGAATTGCTCATCGAGGGCGAGGACGGGGTCAAGACCATAGTCGGCCGGGTCGGCGCCGGCGGCCACTTCGGGGAGACCTCGCTGCTTACCAACAAACCGCAGGCGCTGACCATTCGCTCGCTCTGCGAATCGGTGCTGATCTGTTTCAAGGCACCGTTTTTCAAGAAATTGCTGCGCAAGCATCAGATCGTTCAAGAACGGATCGAGGCGGCCCTGGCCGAGCGGCTGCGGATTGCCTTTCAGAACCAGGCGGCCGGAGCTCCGGCCTGCGATATCTCGACTCGGGAAGAGATCCGCGTCGCCGATATGATGCCCATCGTCGGCATGGGCCAGCGCAACGGTGCAACAAACGGCGACCAGGAACGGGTCATGCGCTCGCAATGTGCCCGGGAAATCCAGGCCGCCATTAAGACCTTTGCCGCGATTGACGAGCCGATCCTGCTGACCGGAGAGTCCGGTACCGGGCGGCGAATGATGGCCAAGCATATTCACCTGCAGGGCAAGCAAGCTCAGGGACCGTATATCGAGATCGATGTGCGGGATTACAACGGCGATGAATTGGCCGAGAAGCTCTTCGGCGTGAAGAACGATCCGTTTCCGTTCAGTCGGGTTCGGCAGACCGGTCTGCTCGAGCAATTCTGCCTGGGCACCGTCGTGCTGCGCCACCTGGAGAGGATTCCGCCGGCGGTTCAGCAACGATTGACCGAGGCGATCGGGACCATGACCTTTTCCCGGATCGGTGAGGATCGGCAGATCGCTCTGCAGGCCCGACTTATTTTCACCAGCGATCAGTCACCGGAAAAGCTGAAAGAAAACGAGTCGATCAGCAAAGCGCTGGAAGATATCCTGGCGCCCCACAGCTTTCATGTAGCGCCGCTGCGTTTCCACAAGCGCGACCTGCCCGCGTTTATCGATTATTTCGTGCATCGGTTCAGCCGGGAGTACGGCAATGATATTTCCCGGGTTTCCCCGGAGACCCTCGGAATCCTGATGAACTACGACTGGCCCGGCAATCTCACCGAACTTTCGGCGGTGATCCAGCGTGCGGTGATGCTGGCCAGGGACGATGAACTGCACAGCGATCATATCCTGCTCGGGCTGCCGAAGAGTGAAGGAAAGTGGGAATTCAACCTGCTGCGCCTCGGCTGGGTCCGTTCGTTGTTTGAAAGCCGGCTCTATCCGGCCCTGCCGCGGGGCGTGGTCGGCATCGTGTTGCTCGTTGCGGTGGCAACGCTGTTTTTCGGTCCGGCCGAACCCGAAAGAAATATCGGTATCACCATGAGTTGGGTCATCGGCTGGCCGTTGTTGTTTTTTTCTTTTTTCTTTCTCGCCCGCACCTGGTGCTCCGTCTGTACCCTGGCCATGCCCGGTACGCTGTTGCAACATGTGATCAAACCAAAGCGCCCGACGCCGCAGTTTATCAAGAACTACTCGGGCTGGTTGATGGCGGCCCTGTGTATCCTGGTGTTCTGGGTCGAGATCGTTTTTAACGCCTACGAACGGCCGGTCCTGTCCGGCTGGATTATTCTTGGAATCACTATCGGTTCTATCTTTTTCAGTATTTTTTATAAAAGACGAACCTGGTGTCGATATCTGTGCCCGCTCGGGGCGATCAACGCTATTTTCGCGATGCCGTCCATCCTCGAGCTGCGCTCCAATCGGCATCTCTGCCTCAATCGTTGCAGCGATCATGCCTGTTACACCGGCGTGGAAGACCAGGAAGGATGCCCGATGTTCCGGCACCCGTTCATGGTCGACAACAACAGGGACTGCATTGTCTGCGGCCAGTGTGTCAAACAGTGCCAGAAACATTCCATTCACCTCAATGTCCGCATGGCGCCCCAGGAGTTATGGGATATCGAGGCCCCGCGGCAGGCCGACAGTTTTTTGATTGTGGCTCTCGGGGCAATTTTCTTTCCCTTTGCCCTGCACCAGGATCTCTACCAATTGATTAACTGGCTGCAGCAGACTTACCCGCAGAGCTTCGGTCGGCTGCCGTTCGCGCTGATCGGCTCGCTGCTTTTTTTCGGGCTGATTTTTCTGTTTCAGCTTGGCTACTACCTGATGGTACAGGTCCAAGCTCGGCTGACCCGGGTCGATCGCACCTTGCTGCTGCCGCTGCTCGGTTACGGCTTCATCCCGATTATCCTCGGCGTCTACCTGGCGGTTCATTTTGAGATCTTCGTCAGTCAATCCTGGCGGTTGATCGCCAATATCCGGGAAATCCTGGCACTGGCGCCGATCGAGGAAGGGGCGCGACTGATCTCGCCGGATGCCTCCGCGCTGCTGCAGGTCTTTACCGTGGCCGGCGGATTCTTCGCCTCCCTGTACGCGACCCATCGCATTGTCCACCGTCTCAAGGGGGGCGACGTCACCACCCGGGATCTGGTCCTGCCCTATAGTTTTCTGGCCGGTTTCACGATCCTCTTCATCTTTTTTATGAAAACCTCCACAATCATACTCTTCTAACCTCCATGACCGGAAGTCACAACGAACAATGAAAATCGGCACCGTGGTCGGAGAGTTGCCGGGCCGGGGAAGGTTTGTGGAACGAATGCCCGATGGTATTTGCCAGGAAGACGACTTGCCAGAGAGGATCGGGTAGAATCTGACCCAATACATTGGTTCTGTCAGATTCTACCCGATTCGGGGGGGCTGTTTAAGGGATAAACAGCTTTTCAAGAGGGGTGCTCTCTATGCTGCAAGTACCGTTCCAGTTTGTTGGTAAGGTTTCGTGTCGTCTGCCGCTCACCCCTTCCTCTCTCTTGTCCAGTTCCGCGGCAAAACGGGACTGATTTTCAAAAAAATATTCTATTATAGGCAGATAGATCGTTTTGGCGACAGCCACCGGGAGGGCATTATAACCGATTGCCGGTGGCTGTTGGCCGGGTCGCCCGAGCGCTTCCGTGGTTAAACCAGAAAGAAGTATAGCCACGTGCGATGCGGAGTTGATTACCAAACAGAAACTGAGTTACAGGTTTCCGGTATGACGAATTACCAGAAGGAAATACGGGAAGATGGTTCGCCTTGTCTATTTCTTTTGGTCGGCACCCTTGATTTTTCTTGCAATATTTGTGAAAATTAATGAAAGATGAATTGATGGTCTCGTTGCTGATCAGCGCATTGCCTTCTTTTTTGCCAGGCGCCATCTGAGGTTGTGCTGGCGCCTCCGGCTCTGAAAATAGGGATGCGATGACATATTGTCGGCGGCGGGAAACGATACGCACCGTCATCTCCGACGGCTGGCATATTTGAAATATCGCTTGACCAGGCTCGTGGCGAACCTATCGGCTCTTATTTCCACAAACGCTCGTCTCTCCCACTTCCACGTCATCACACCAGCCACCTGCTTGCGCCGGTGCTTGGTCTGTTTTCATACCGTAGTCTGTCTCTTTTTTTCAATAAATCTCCGGGTTATGATCTTGGTAATACCAGTTTTTCTCGGTCGGCCCGCCGGCGGCTTCTCATGACCCGGGCAGTGAAATTGCGGCTGTGCCGCGGGAGGTAATCACGCAACGTTGTAACCAGGTTTTGCGGCAGCACGGCAACCTCTGCTGTTATGCCGCAAAAGGAGCGGGTGGCGGACTCTTGTCGGGGTATTGGCAAGGACTCTTGTCGCTGATCAGTTTTAAAAACTATCAAAGCTCAGTGAGGAGGTACCGTTGATGAAGAAAGAAGAGATGAACACCAGCGTAACCAAGCAGGAAGACGTAAAAACCGGACGCCGTAAATTCCTCAAGACCGCTGCTGCCGCAGCGGGTGCGGCAACGGTCGCCACCATGGGCTTCCCGATGGTATCCCGGGCCGAAACCGTGGTTCTGAAGATGCAGGGCGCCTGGGGTGCCAAGGACATCTTCAACGACTTCGCGACGGACTATGTCAAGCGGGTCAACGAGATGGCCGGTGGCCGCCTGAAGATCGAGTACCTGATTGCCGGTGCGGTCGTCCAGGCCTTCCAGGTTCAGGATGCGGTGCACAAAGGAGTCCTCGATGCCGGCCACCAGGTTTCCGTTTACTGGTACGGCAAAAGCAAGGTCGCCTCCCTGTTCGGCACCGGGCCCGTTTTCGGCCAGAACGCCAACCAGGGATTGGCCTGGATCTACTATGGCGGCGGCCTGGAGATGTATCAGGAACTGATGGAGGCCCTCGGGCTCAACATCGTCGGTTTCTTCGCCATGCCGATGCCGACCCAGCCGCTCGGCTGGTTCAAAAACGAGGTCAAGAGCGCCGATGATATGGTCGGTCTGAAATACCGTACCGTCGGGCTGGCCGCCGACCTGATGCAATCCATGGGGGTCCTGGTAACCCAGCTGCCCGGCGGCGAGATCGTGCCGGCACTCGAGCGGGGGGTCATCGAGGCCTTCGAATTCAATAACCCGACTTCTGACCGCAGCTTCGGGGCCCAGGATGTCGCCAAGTACTACATGCTCGGCAGTTACCACCAGGCCGCTGAATTCTTCGAGATCCTCTTCAACAAGGACAAGTTCGACGGTCTGGCCGATGAGCACAAGGCCGTCCTGAGGTATGCCGCCGAGGCCGCATCGTCCGATAACTATTGGAAAGGTCAGGATCAGTATTCCAAGGATCTGCTCTGGCTCAGGGACGAGGCCGGGGTAAATATCATCCGCACGCCGGACTCGATCATGAAGGCCCAGCTCGACGCCTGGGACAAGATCATGCCCGATCTGATGAAAGATCCGTTCTTTGCCAAGGTGGTAGATTCACAGAAGGCCTTCGCCAAACGCGTGGCCTACTATGATCTGCTTAATCAGTGCGATTACAAAATGGCCTATGAGCATTACTTCCCAGGTGATTTGGGCTTCTAGCAGCACGTCGTACCTTGTCTTCTAGGCATCAGCGGCAGGTGCCGGTTTTCCGGCACCTGCCGTTTGCGCCGCCCCCTGAATTACAGCCAAGGACTTGAGCATGAATCACTTTCTTAACTTTGTCGACCGATTTAGTGCCTGGGTGGGGAAATCGTTTGCCTGGTGCATTCTCATCCTCTGTTTCGCCACGAGTTATGAGGTCTTTGTCCGCTATGCCTTGCGAAGTCCGACAGCGTGGGCATTTGATATCAGCTACATCATGTATGGTACGCTTTTCATGATGGCGGGCGGCTATGCCCTGTCGCGCAACGCTCATGTCCGCGGCGATTTCGTTTACCGGCTCTGGCCTCCCCGGGTTCAGGCTGGAATTGAGTTGGTGCTTTATTTCATTTTCTTTTTTCCGGGAATCCTGGCGCTGATCTATGCCGGAACCAGTTATGCCGTTGAGTCCTGGAACTATTTTCCCTATGGCTTCAACGGCCCGCGCGGCCAGATCAGCATCAATAGTCCGGCCGGGGTGCCGATTTTCCCGCTCAAGACCATCCTGCCGGTTGCCTCGGCGGTCCTCTTGCTTCAGGGAATCGCTGAAACGATCCGCTGTATTCTCTGCCTGAAACACGGGAAATGGCCGGCCCGTCTGCACGATGTCGAGGAAATGGAAAAGGTATTGATGGAACAACATCAGCGGGAGGAGGCTGAAAAAGCCGCCCGGCTGGCCGCCGAGAGAGAGGAGGGCGCGAAATGACCGATCCCCAAGTTGCCATGTTGATGATGGGGTCGTTCGTGGCCTCTATTCTGCTCGGGTTCCCGATCTGTTTCACGCTCGTCGCCATGGGCGTGGGTTTTGGCTATTACGCTTACGCAACCCCCGCGTGGATGGATTTTCCGCTGCAAAACAGAATTTTTGACCTGCTCGTCAACCAGACCTATTCGGTCATGACCAACGACGTGCTGGTCGCCGTGCCGCTCTTTCTGTTCATGGGCTACATCGTCGAACGATCAAACATTGTCGAGCGGCTCTTTTTCAGCCTCAATATCGCCATGCGCTTCATTCCCGGCGCCATGGCCGTTGCCGCTCTGATCACCTGTGCCATTTTCGCCACCGCGGTGGGCATCGTCGGCGCCGTGGTCACGCTGATGGGGCTGCTGGCCTTTCCGGCCCTGCTCAAGGCCGGCTACGACGAGAAGCTCTCGGCAGGTGTCGTCTGCGCCGGCGGTTGCCTCGGCATCCTGATTCCGCCAAGCATCATGCTGATTGTTTACGGCGCCATTTCCGGGGTGTCGGTGGTCAGGCTGTATGCCGGGGCGCTGTTGCCCGGTTTCATGCTGGCCGGGCTGTATATCATGTACGTTATTACGCGGGCGGTACTGAATCCGAAACTGGCACCGAAGCCGCCCAAGGAACAGACCGACATGCCGTTTCGCCAGCTGGCCCTGATGCTGCTCACCTCGGTGATTCCGATCTCTTTGTTGATCCTTGCCGTCCTCGGTTCCATCCTCTTCGGCCTGGCCACCCCGTCCGAGGCGGCTGCCGTCGGGGCCGCCGGCTCCATTCTGTTGGCCGCCGGGTATAGAGAACTGACCTGGACACGGCTGCGCGATTCGGTGTATCTGACGACTCGGACTTCGGCCATGGTCTGCTGGCTGTTCGTCGGTTCCTGGACCTTCTCATCGGTCTTTTCCTATCTCGGCGGGCATCATGTGATCGAAGAGTTCGTGCTCGGATTGAACATGTCTCCGGTGATGTTTCTCATCCTCGCCCAGATTATCATCTTTCTGCTTGGTTGGCCGCTCGAGTGGAGTGAGATCATTATCATTTTCGTGCCGATTTTCCTGCCGCTGCTGGCTGCTTTCGGTGTCGACCCGCTGTTTTTCGGGATTCTGGTCGCTTTCAACCTGCAGACGTCGTTTCTGACGCCGCCAATGGCGATGTCGTGCTATTATCTCAAGGGCATCGCTCCACCCCATATTCAGCTGGTTTCGATCTTCAAAGGGTCGTTGCCGTTTTTGGGCCTGGTTCTTGTCGCCATGGTCATGCTCTATACGTTTCCGTTTTTGACCACCTGGCTGCCAAACCTCGTCTATGGAATCCACTAAAGCTGCGGCAGAGAGAAAAGGAGAAGCGATGGAACCGGCATTGATGGGCGCACTGCAGGCCGCCTCGGAGATTCGGGCGGGACGACTCAGTGCGGAGGAGTTGGTGCAATCCTGCCTGGCTCAGATCGATCGTCTGGAAGAGGCGGTCGAGGCCTGGGCCTTTATCGACCGTGAACTGGTTATGAAACAGGCGCTGCAGGCCGATCTGATCAAGCGGACCGGTCGGCCGCTCGGCCCGTTGCACGGTCTGCCGGTCGGCATCAAGGATATCTTCGATACCCGGGATCTGCCGACCGAGGATGGCACGATTCTGCATCGCGGCCGGCGGCCGCTGTATGACGCCACGGTGGTCACTCGGCTCCGGGAGGCCGGCGCGATCATCATGGGCAAGACGGTGACCACGGAGCTGGCCGTGTTTTCTCCCGGCAAGACGAAAAATCCGCATGATCTGACGCGGACGCCGGGTGGTTCTTCAAGCGGTTCCGCCGCTGCTGTCGCCGCCGGCATGATTCCCCTGGCGGTGGGTACCCAAACCAACGGCTCGATGATCCGGCCGGCATCATTTTGCGGCATCTACGGCTACAAGCCGACCTACGGCTGGATCTCCCGCCATCTGGTGCTTCAGCAATCACGGCCGCTTGATCAGGTGGGTGTCTTTGCCCGCAGCATCGAGGATGCGGCGCTGATCGCCGAGGCGCTCGTCGGCCATGATCCGAACGATCCTGATACGCTGCTCCAGGCCGCCCCTCAGTTGGTGCGGATCCAGGCCGAGGAGCCGCCGGTGGAGCCCAGGCTGGCCTTTATCAAAACACCGGTCTGGGAACAAGCCGAGCAGTCCACCCGGGATGCTTTTGCCGAACTGGTTGCCGTGTTGGGCGACCGGGCGGGGCAGGTCGATCTGCCGGCGCCGTTTAACGCGGCCCACGAGCAGCATCGAATGATCATGGAGGCGGATCTGGCGCGCAGTTTCAACCATGAATACCAGACCGGCACGGAACACTTAAGTGCGATACTGCTGGAGATGATCGAGCGGGGCCGCCGGGTACTGGCCATGGATTACAATACCGCGGTGGCCGATATCCCTGCTTTGTACAGGGGCTTTGATCCTATCTTCGAATGGCACGACGCCATTATCACTCCGGCGACTATCGGCGAGGCTCCGGTCGGCCTCGATACGACGGGCAGTCCGATCTTTTGCACCATCTGGACCCTGTGCGGCATGCCGTCGATTACGCTGCCGTTGTTGCAGGGCGAATCGGGGATGCCGCTCGGTGTTCAACTCGTCGGGCGCCGTGGTGGAGATGCCGGTCTGTTGCGCACGGCGCGCTGGCTGGTCGATTATTGTTCCGGCTCCCAATAGCATGCTGAATTAAATTTTAACCGTTTTTTCGACGGAGGATTGTCGGCTCATGAGCAATATAATCGCTGCCACCATTGCCATCCTGATGGCCCTGGCTTACCTGCTTCTTTACGCCTACAGGCTGCACAATATTCCACTGTGGATTATTATCGGGGTGAATGTCTGTTTCCTGTTATATGACTATTATAACACTATTACCGGAGGCGAGGACCATATCTGAAAAGGGGCCTCGTTGCCAGACGTTCTTGGCCGCCGCCGGGCACCGGCGTTTCGCCCGGTCCGGCCGTGCCCGCCGTGGATCATTTGAAATGGAGGATAATCGATGAAACCCGTCGTCCTGGTTACCCGCAAGCTACCCGAGGCGGTCGAAGAGCGGCTGCGGCGGGATTATGAGCCGATTCTCAACCCCGCCGACGAACTCTACGATGGTGACCGGATCATCGAGGAGGCGGCCGCTGCCGACGCGATCCTGCCGTGCCATACCGAGAAGTTCCCCGCCGGCGTCATCGAGCGGCTGCCCGAGCGGGTCCAGATCATCGCCAACTTTTCCGTCGGCTATGATCATGTCGATGTTGCCGCCGCGAAAAAACGGGGTCTGGTGGTGACCAACACGCCGGAGGTTCTCTCCGACGCTACCGCCGAGTTGACCATCCTGCTGATGCTCGGCGCCGCCCGCCGGGCCGGCGAGGGTGAACGGTTGGTGCGCAGCAGGCAGTGGCGGGACTGGAGCCCGAGTTTTATGGTCGGTGTGCAGATGACCGGCAAGCGGCTCGGCATCATCGGTTTCGGCCGGGTCGGCCAGGTGGTCGCCCGGCGGGCCCGCGCCTTTGACATGGAGATTCACTACCATAATCGAAGCCGGGTCGCCCCCGAGGTGGAAGCGGGCGCCATCTATCATAACACCCCCGAATCCTTGCTGCCGCACTGCGACTTTCTGGCGCTGCACTGCATCGCCTCGCCCCAGACGGAAAAATTGCTCAATGCCGAGCGGATTGCCTTGCTGCCGGACGGGGCGATCGTCGTCAACGCCAGCCGCGGCGTGGTCATCGACGACGAGGCGCTGATCGCCGCATTGAAGTCCGGCAAGCTCTATGCAGCCGGACTCGACGTCTTCAACAACGAACCGGATATCAATCCCGCTTATCGGGACCTGGATAATGTCTTTCTGATGCCGCATATCGGCAGTGCCACCAGGGAGACCCGCGATGCGATGGGTTTTCGCGCACTGGATAACCTGGACGCCTATTTCGGCGGCAGAGAACCGAAAGACCGCGTCGCCTGAGCGATCCACCGATTCGGTGGAGCACTCGGTCGGTGATCGGAATCATCACCTGCCGAGTGCGATCGTGCGGGGGAAAGGGTTTATCAGCCCACGGAAATCTGCGGTTCGTTGATCTCCAGCTGATCAAAGAGGTACTCCATCCAGGGGCAGCTGTTCTCGCCGGTACCGTATTGCTCGAGGTAGTTGCGGATCAAGATCTTCTGCCGATCGCTGCTGGTTTCGTTCCAGCTGGCCGTAATTGCTTCAATGATTTCGGGTCGCATAGGATCCTCACTCGTCTTATTCCGTCAACCTTCCGACTTTTATACAAAATTTTTACCTTTTTAGCAAGAGCTTAATTAGCGCTCCGGCAGATTGGTCAGCGGTCGGCACGGTGAGACAGACCCTCACTGCAATTCAACGGCCCAGTCGGCGAGCGGCTTGATTTCGCCGACAATCCCCTGTTTTTGTAAAAAAGCGGCAAAACGAAGGTAGCGGGACCGATCCAGTGCCCCCGGGCGCAGGGCGAAGCGGGGCAGGGTGTCGCGCCAGGCTCGCCGGTTGAGTTCGTCGTTAAGATCGCTCCGCTCACCGCTGATAAACAGATCCCAGCTGTCGTCGGGGTGGTTGATCAGGTATTGGACGCCTTCTTCAAGCGCGTCGACAAAGGCCCGCAGTGCCGGGCGGCCCGACTCGTCGCGATTGGCGACGACGATCAGCTCATCATAGGCGGGCACGCCGAATTCCTCGACGAAAAAGGCCCGGCCCGGATGTCCTTCGATATCGAGCTGGTTGAGCTCGAAATTACGAAAGGCGCCGATCACCCCGTCAACCCTGCCGGACAGCAGGGATGGGGACAGCGAGAAGTTGACGTTGACCAGGTGTACGTCACTGGGCTGCAGACCGGCCTGCTGGAGCATGACCGTGAGCAGCGCCGTTTCAAAACCGCCGACCGAATACCCCACCGTCTTGCCGCGCAGATCGGCGATGTCGTCGATACCGCTGTCCGCCAGCACGACCAGGCTGTTGAGCGGGGTGGCGATCAGTGTGGCCACGCGGACCAGCGGCAGCCCCTGGTCGATCTGCATCTGGTGCTGGTGCTGGTAGGAGACGGCCAGGTCGGCCTTGCCGGCGGCGACCAGCTTGGGCGGATCGTTGGGGTTGGACGGGGCGATCAACTCGACGTCAAGTCCCCGCTTGGAGAAAAACCCTTTCTCCTGGGCGACGAAGAGCGGGGCGTGATCAGGATTGACGAACCATTCCAGCAGGACGGTGAGTTTTACCCGGTCCTGGCCGGCGGCCAGGGCGGGCCAGAGCAGGCAGATCATGGCGACGATGAGCAGGCGCGATTTAGGCATGGATAACTCCTTGGGTTGGTTGCCAGTAGATGAGTTTGTCGAGCATATAGTCGACGGAGAAATAGAGGGCCAGGGAAGCGGCGGAGAGCAGAGCCAGCGCGGCGAACATCACGTCGACCTGCATCCGGGCATTGGCGTGCAGCATATAAAACCCGAGGCCGGCGCTGGAGCCGACCCACTCGCCGACCACGGCGCCGATCGGAGCCACGGCGGTGGCCACCCGCAAGCCGGAGGCAAAGGCCGGCAGCGCGGCCGGGATGACGATAAAGCGCAGCACGTTGACCGGCCGCGCCCCCATGATCCGGGCCAGCTCGAGCAGGTCCCGGTTGGTGCGCCGCATGCCCTGGTAAAAAGACGAGGCGACCGGGAAAAAGATGATCAGTACGGCCATCGCGATTTTCGATGCCATGCCGTAACCAAGCCAGAGCACGAGCAGCGGGGCCAGCGCAAAGACCGGCACCGCCTGACTGATCACCAGCACCGGCAGCAGCCAGCGCCTGAGCAATGGCGCGACGATCATGATCAGCGCGCAGGAAGTGCCGAGCAGGGTACCGATCAGCAGGCCGGCGATCATCTCGATACCGGTCGTTTGCAGATGGTGCAGCAGGGCCGGTCCGTTGGCGATGGCGGCGTGCAGCACCGGCACAGGCCCCGGCAGAATGTACGGGGGCGCGGCGCTGACGAGAACCACCAGTTGCCACAGGCCGATCAGGCCGGCGGCAATAATGACCAGGCGCCGGGCGGTAATCACGATGCCTCGCTGAGCAGCAGCTCGAGCAGCGGTTCGTAATGGGCGATAATCTCCGGGTCGCCGGGCCTCCGGGGCGGCGACCCGGTCAGGTCGAGCTGGGTCTTGATGGCGACCGGGGTACCGCCGAGCACGATGATCCGATCGGCCATGCGCAGCGCCTCCATCACGTCGTGGGTTACCAGCAGCACGGTGGCGCCGGCCGTCAGGCGGCAGGAGAGGTTCTGCAGCCGCATCCTGGTCAGCGCATCCAGGGCCGAGAACGGCTCGTCCATCAACATGATCGGTCGCTCCTCGAGCAGGGTCCGGAGCAGGGCGCCGCGCTGGCGCATGCCGCCGGACAGCGCGGCGGGCAGCGCCTGTTCATAGCCGGCCAACCCGGCCTCGGCGATCAATTCCCGGGCCCGGTCGGTATGAGCCCGATCGAGGGTGCCGCGCAGCCGGGCGCCGAGCAATACGTTGTCGAGCAGCGAGAACCACGGCAGCAGCAGGTCGTCCTGGCCCATCCAGGCGCAGCGGACCGGTGGTGGTGGATCGGGATCGAAGCGCAGATTGCCGTCCAGAAAACAATCGGTCGTCCCGGAAATAAGGCGCAGCAGGGTGGACTTGCCGCAGCCGCTCGGACCGAGCAGGCAGGTGCAGCGACCGGCGGGAACACTCATCGTCAATCCGTCGAACAGGCGGCTGCCGTCACCAAAGGCCAGGGAAACAGCGTCGAGATGGATGGCCGACGGGATCACGGGCGGATTTCGACCGGGCTGCAGGAGCGCCGCAATGCACGGGCGGCGGTGGCCGGATCGTCGGCGCCGACAATGGCGGAGACCACCGCCACACCGTCTGCGCCGACGGCCATGACGGCGGCGGCGTTGGCCGCGTTGATGCCGCCGATTGCGACCAGCGGGATGGTGGTGCGGGCGCGGATGGCGCCAATGCCGGCCAGGCCGAGCGGCACCGCGTGGCCCTGCTTGGTGGTGGTGGCAAAGACCGGACTGATACCGATGTAATCGGCGCCGGCCCGCTCGGCGGCGATGGCGTGCTCCACCGATTCGGCGGAGATGCCGATGATCATCCGCTCCCCCGCCAGCCGGCGGGCTTCACTGATCGGCAGGTCTTCCTGGCCGAGATGGACGCCGTCGGCGCCGACGGCCAGTGCGATATCGAGCCGGTCGTTGATGATCAACGGGATGTTCAGGGGGCGTAGCAGGGTGAGTAGGGCTCGGGCCTGATCGAGGAATTCCCGGGTGGAACACTGTTTTTCCCGCAATTGCACGCAACTCACGCCGCCGGCAACGGCGGCGTCGACGATGTCGACATGCGGCCGATCGCGGCTCAGTGAGCGGTCGGTTACCAGGTAGAGCGAATAATCGATTTTTTTCATGATGCTTCGCTGATCCGGCAACCCGCTGCGAGCTCGTCCGGGCTGATCAGGTAAAGCGCGTCGAGCAATGCCGTCATGAACGAGCCCGGCCCGCGGCTCGCGGCACCGGCCTTCTCGCCGGCCAGTCCGAAGAATGCCAGCGCGGTTGCCGCCGCGCTGACCAGATTGTCGTCGACGGCGGCAAAGGCCCCGACCAGGGTCGAGGCGCTACAGCCGGTGCCGGTGACAAAGGGCATCAGCGGGTGACCGTTGGCCACCCGGACGACGCGCCGGCCATCGGTCACCAGGTCGATCGGTCCGGTGATGGCCAGCGTGGTATCGAGGCTGCGGGCCAACTCGGCGGCCCCGGCGGCGACCTGGTCGACGCCATGGGCGGTGTCGACTCCTTTGGTCCGGGCGTCGGTATCGCCGAGCGACATGATCTCCGAGGCGTTGCCGCGGACGATACTCACCCGGGTGTTGGCCAGGATGGCCTTGGCCGCAGCGGTCCGCAGCCGGGTGGCGCCGGAACCGACCGGATCGAGAACGATCGGAGTGTTCAGTTTGGTAGCCGTCGTGCCGGCGATAATCATCGAGGCCAGCCAGGCATCGCTGAGCGTGCCGATATTGAGCACCAGCGAGCCGGCCAAGCCGACCATCTCCTCGACTTCGTTTTCGGCGTGCGCCATGACCGGCGAGGCGCCGGCGGCCAGCAATACGTTGGCGGTGTAGTTCATCACCACGAAATTGGTGATATTGTGGATAAGCGGCTTGTTTTCCCTGACTCTGCGCAGATTCTCCGCGGCGCGCTTGCTGAAGTTCATACGTTCTCCCGGTTGGTTGGTAACATGAATGCCAGCGGGCAGAGGGCGACGGGAAGGGCTGGACGAAAAAGCGAGGCGAGATAAAGCGGCGAGAGCTGCAATTCCCTACGCTGGTCTTAACCAGATCAGGTTCAATGGGTATTATCTCAGGCCCTCACGGCCACCCCTGCACGCAAAGCGGTTCACCTCACCTATAGTAACCCCCTCGCCGTTTGTCAACGGAACCACGAAAAAGGGACAGACGAAATAAAGACGAAATAGGGACATCGAAATAGTCGAAATAGGGACAGTCCCCTTTTTGGTTTGACCAAAAAGGGGACTGTCCCTATTTCGTCTCCTATTTCGTCTTTCTGTCCCTATTTCGTCTGTTTCGTGGTCGCATTTCCGTGCCCCGCGCTTTTTTCATTTACCTCGCAAGAGAAACGGAAATAGAGTATGATCGGCGATTACTTATTGGAACTATTGTGGGGAAAAACATGAAAAAACTTGCCGGAACAGCATTGGTCATCGTGGTCGTCGTCGTGCTCGGGGCCCCGCTGGTGAACGGACTGCTGATGGAGCGGATTATTCGCGATGCGCATGATCAGGCCAATACCCTTTATGCCGATTCAGGGTCTGAAGCCAGGCTGGAAATCGTTCGTTATGAACGGGGCTACCTGACCTCGGAGATCGAGTGGAAACTCAACCTCGGTCAACTCAGCACGGTCTACAGGACCGACGAGATACGCTTTGTCGATCGGGCCAGACACCGTTTGACCGGCATAGTTTCCGAAACAAGTCTGGAGCAGAACCCCTGGTATGACGACCTGGCCGCCGGCAATTTGGCCGGCGGCGATCCCCTGACCATCACCACCCGTTATCATCTGACCGGCGCCATGGAGTCGACCATAGCACTGGCCCCGGTGACTGTGGTCATCGAAGAGAATCGCGTCCAGATTGGACCGGGCAGCCTGGTTGTGAGCAGCGACAGTTCGTTTGCCTCATTTGAAACCACGGGGACCCTGTTGGAGGTAGCCGTAGGCGATGCCTTTTCATTGAACGGTCTGCGTTTTTCCTCGCAGCTGGAGAAAATCTCCACCTATATCTGGGAGGGCG
>CAYSSK010000037.1:0-15471 GCA_964433645.1 uncultured Desulfofustis sp. | reverse complement strand
GCACACGGGACCGATCATGATGAAGCCTTGAAAAATAAAGTGACCATGACCGGCATGCAGCTGCTGGCAGCCGGCGAGCAATTGCTGAAAAAAGACCTGCAGATCCGGGTCGCCGAACTATCCGCCCGCATGCCCGCCGGCGATATCAGCGGTAATCTGACCTTCCGCCTGCGCGAAGATCTCAGCTTCATGCAACTCGTGCCGCTGGCCAATGACCCGTCGCTGGCCCTGCAACTTTTCGACCTGGAGTCGGCCCTGAGAATGCCGGCCGTCCTGGTCGACGATCCGGCGCCGCTGACGGCGCCGCTCCATCCGGCCATGCCCACCGGTTTTTTCGTGCAGGAAGGCGAGATGCTGGTGCATCGGGCGGAAACCCGGGACGGCGCGCTCTATCTCAACGGCGCCGAGGTGATTCTCGACTGATAGCTGCGGTGAGTGAGGGACGCTCTTAACTTGTTAACTTAATGAATTACAAAAGGAAGAGCCGCGTCTTGTTTGCCTCGGAGCCCTGGTCTCATTCTCCTGTGTTGGAACAGGAGGGCAGCCGAGCGGTCTGAAGCCCTGCAACAATCATTTCTTGATTCGAACAACGTCGGCAAGTGAGGCTAGATCTCTGGTTGCGATGACCCATACTGAATCAATATCAATTCCCAGATAGTCATGAACAAGGATATTTCTCATTCCAGCAATCTTATGCCAGGGGATGTCTGGGTGTCGATCTTTAAACTCCGTGGAAAGGCGTTGTGTTGATTCAGCAAGAATCTGCAGGTTTCTCAAGACCGCATCTTGGATCAGCAATGATTCGAGGAATGCACTCTTGTCGAGGTTCTCAATATATCTGCTTATTCTCTCAATACACTCATTGATATGTATTACATAGAGTGTGTCGTCTTTCATAGTGGTTCTGCTTCACGGAGAACAGCTTCCTTGACAAACCAGTGTAGTCCTTTTTCGGTTACGACATCGACCCGTTTACCGAGAAGTTGCTCCAGGTCGTAAGCAAGACCGCCAATATCAAGCAGGCTTCGATCGTTTTCCAGATCAATGAGAAAATCGATGTCACTGTCCGGATTATCCTGCTCGGTTTGGACAGAGCCGAAAAGGCGGATATTTTTAGCTCCGTATGTCCGGGCTATTTGTATGATTTCCCGGCGATTCGTAAGAATAAGAGATTTGATCGACATTGGCTACCAACGACATGCTAAATTGTTGTGGTATGTTGACTCATTGTACTGAAAATCACGGATTATGCCAAGCAATCGAAGCAACAGCAATCGAAGCCAACAGTAATCGAAACAAAGGGCTTTTGCTACTGGGGCCAGTGAGGGGCGCTCTTAACTTATTAGCTTGTTGAGCTCACAATGACAAAGCCTTCCCAACTGCCTCCCGCCACCGGGTGGCCAAGCAGGTCGTCGAGGGTTTCAATCCCGAGTAAGGCGTGGCACATGCCGCTGTCCCGGAGGTAGGTCTTGGGTGCTTTCACCAGTCGTCTGCCCCGGTTACTTGTCCACGGACGCAGCCGGCGAACCAGCAGTAGATCCACCAGCAGATCCAGATAGCGGCTGATGGTGACGCTTGTCACATCAAGCCCCCTGGCGAGGGATGAAGCATTGAAGAGCTGTCCTTGATTATGCGCCAGCATGGTCCAGAAGCGGCGTAATGTTGCCGCCGGAATTCTCGGGCCAAGTTGTGGGATGTCTCGTTCCAGATACGTTGTAATAAAATTGTGGCGCCAGTCCAGGCTCTGCTCATCATCGGCTGCCAAAAAGCTCTCCGGGAAACCCCCGCGAAGCCAGAGGGAAAAGAGGTCGGTGCTGTCCACTTCCTGCACCGTAAACGGTGTCAGTTCACAATAGGCGACCCGCCCGGCCAGCGTTTCGCTGAACTGCTGCAGAAGATCGAGTGAGGCTGAGCCCAGCAGAAGAAACTGGCCGGCCTTTTTGCCCTGTCTCTTTCTGTCGTCGATGATGCTGCGCAGTGGTACAAACAACTTGGGGATTCTCTGAATTTTGTTGAGAATAAGGAGCCTATCAGCGTGCAGGCTGCAGAATTGCTCGATATCATGGAGTTTAGCCAGGTCGCTTGGCCGTTCCAGGTCAAGCTTGGCCGTTCCAGGTCAATATAGACGGAATCGCGGTCGGCGGCGATCTCCAGAGCGAGGGTGGTTTTTCCCACTTGCCGCGGCCCGGTGAGCACCACTACCGGGGTGTTGGCAAGCACGTGCCTGAGCGTCTGTTGAGCGAGTCGTTGTATATTCACTGCAAATTTAATATGGAATATTAAATTTGCAGTGAATAAGAAAGGCGGACTTTGGCAAGGAGCCTAACCAAGGACGCTTGATGTGGAGCCGGCGGTTTACCGCACACTGTCGCGTCTTCTTTGGTTATGGGTGTGTCGCTTTTATGGCCAGCCTTTTTACAACAATAGCTGATGCACGGTTTCGAACCTGGGCTAAGTCATAATTCATTTGCATCTTTAACCAGGTGTCCGCTGTTCCGCCAAAGGCTTGTTCCAGACGATAAGCCATCTCCGGCGAAATGCTGCTTTTTTGCGTAACAACCTTATGCAGCTGCTGCCGCGTTACGCCGAGACCGGTGGCCGCTTCCGCAACACTTAAGCCCACATCATCGAGGCATTCTTTAACAAGAAGGCCTGGATGTACAGGATTCTTCATCTCCATAGTTTACCCCCCCTAATGGTAATCTACAAAATCAACATCAAAGGCATGTCCGCCTTTGAAAAAAAAACAATCCGCCAATTCGCGCGAACAGTTACAGCGTAATAGTCCTTCCTGTCCCCCTTGAGCTGATGAAGTCGGAAGGTTGGCATATTCATGCCCTCTATTTCCTGGGCAGCCTCTAGCGTAGAAAGAATAATCTTGATCCGCTGAACCATAGACGGCGGCAGTTTCCTGCCGTCGTCTTCCTCATAGAGCAGTTTAAGACCTTTATGGCGGAATGTTTTAATTATACCTGATTGCAAACCGTAAATTTACAGATTACAACCGTTTTTGGCTTCTTGGGAAGATTGTCAAACCCAGAGAAGAGACCTTTTGGCTGCTCGATAGAAAAAGGAGAAAAGGACAGGCGACCTCTAAAGGGCTTGTGCTGTTTTCTAGACGCAAATGATTGCATTGCATATATTGCTATCACAATCCACGTTCATGGAGCGAATTCTTATGGCAAGCATCACCATACGCAATATTGACGAATCATTGAAGACGGAGCTTTGCCTGGTTGCTGCAGAAAACAGCAGGTCTATGGAGGAGGAGGTGAGGCAGATCCTCAAACATTTCCTGCTGGTCAGGAAAAGTTCTGCTGGTATCGGTACGCGAATTTCTCAACGGTTTGCCCAGGCCGGAGGGGTGGAACTGCCAGAGATCCCGCGTTCTCTGCCGAGTCGAGTGGTGGGGGGTGCTGCGGAAAACAAACAATGATCCTGCTTGACACCAATGTGGTGTCCGAGATGATGCGGCAGTTCCCGGATCCGGCAGTCATCCGTTGGCTGGATACCCAGGTTGAAGCGGATGTCTGGATCAGTGCCATCGTGATGACTGAAATCCGCCTGGGAATCGCCTTGTTGCGGGACGGCAAACGGAAAGAACGTTTGTCCGAATTGACTGAAAAGATGTTCCGGGAAGATTTTTTCAAAAAGTGCCTTCCTTTTGATGACGAAGCATCTGCAGCGTACGCCAGGCTCGTGTCGGAGCGCAGTCGCCAAGGACGTCCGATAAGTGTGGAAGATGCACAAATCGCAGCGATTGCGCTTGTGGGAAAACTGACGCTTGCCCCGGGACTTCACGTTCGATCGGCTCGAGATTCATGAACGACGGTAGGAGATTTATCGATACGAATGTTCTGCTGTATCTACTCGGCGATGACGAGGAAAAAGCGAGTCGGGTAGAAGATCTGTTGTCACAAGGAGGAACGGTGAGCGTTCAGGTGTTGAACGAAATGGCGTCCGTACTCACCCGGAAAATGAAATTTGCCTGGCCGGAGACGCTCGATATTCTCTCCGCCGTGCGATCGTTCTACCAGGTGGAGCCGTTGACACTCGAGACGCATCAAGAGGGGCTGCGCCTTGCCAAAAGATATTGTCTTTTCGTTTATGACGCCATGATCATTGCTTCTGCTCTGCTTGCCGGTTGTCAGATATTGGTGACCGAGGACCTGCAGGATGGGCTGTGTGTGGAAAACGGCCTGACTATTCTCAATCCCTTTCATCAGCGGTAAAGCTACGTTGCAGACCCGCCGGCATGCTCGCGCGTTGGTACAGGGATGAGGTGGGCATGCATTGTTCCGGGATGTCGGGCGCGACGGAAACGCTTTGCAATCGCCTTAATCTTTTTGATTTTTTTTCATTGATCCTCGGTTTAAAGAGTAATACTTAGAAAGTATTATCTCGGGGAGGATATGAATGAGAGTTACCCGTAAGGGACAGGTGACAACCTTTCAGCCAAATTCTGGCTCGATCCTGTTCAGTTGGCAAGAAATCTCGGGTTTTCTCCAAAGGATCTCAGGGTTATTGAAAAAATGGTTGTAGAGAACCAACAAGAGTTGCAGGAGAAGTGGGATGGGTATTTTAACATTAACCGCTGACGAGCGGGTAAAAAATGTTACTTTCACTGAAGACAGTATTTGTGTCGATCTTATGGACGGCAGGACCATCAGCGCTCCCTTGATCTGGTATCCGAGACTTTATCATGCTACCCCGAAGCAGCTTGCCAATTGGCAGGTAAGTGGTGGCGGGTATGGAATATACTGGTCCGATATCGATGAGGATTTGAGCACGGAAGGATTGTTGCGAGGTGCACCGGCACCGGGACGACATCAGAAGATTGCTTCGGCCTGAGCGTACCCGGTAGATGAAACTACTCCTGAGCAGTAGCGTTATGTCAGTAGCTGAGATTTACGCCAAGTCTTGGTTGCACAGTTACTTCCTGATTGACGATTTGGTTTGTTTCAAGGCGATAGCGGGTGGCGGTGAAAGACCGTGACTGTTGAACTCGCCCTGACGCCTGCCGGCTGCCTTTATCTGTTGGATACTGCCGGCGATGAGAATGATGCGCTGCCGGCGGCGTGGTTGAAGCGGGTGGCGGCCGGTTTTTCAGCCGGCCAGGGGGCCGGGTTGTTTGCCTTGGCGGCTACCAGGCCGGAGGGGGCGTTGTCGCCTTCTTTTGGTTTTTGGCGGGGTTTTGCCGTTTCCTATCTGACCCGGCTGTGCCGCACTCCCGAAACGAGCGGACGATTGCTTGAGCCGGTGGAGCCGCCGGAAACAGCTGCGTGGGCGGCGATGATGCTGGCGGCGCCGCCGATGCCCGGCGGAGAGTATCTCAGCGGTGAGGTCCTGCACGCTTTGTGGCAGGAGCTGGATGGCTGGGTGCGCACCGAGGTAGGCAAGGCTGCCGGTGGGCTGGCCGGCTGGTTGAAAAAGCATGCCCCGCTTTGGCGGCAGGTCGGGAGAGTATGCTTTCACCTGGCCGAGAACAAGCGCGATCCGGGCCTTCCCTTTGCCTTTCTGGCAACCTACTCGCCGCGACTGTCTACCGGTGGGCGGGTGCAGTATCAGCCCTTGGGCGCGGCATTGCAGGAATATGGTGGCGAGCGCAACAAGAAGGGCCTGATCAACCTGCTCTCGCCGGTCCAGCGGGCGGCGGAACAGGTTCCGTGGGTCGCCGAGTTGGTCGAGTCCGGCGACATCTTTCACCCCCTGGCCTGGACGCCGGGCGAGGCGTACCGGCTGCTCAAAGCGGTGCCGGTGCTGGAGGCGAGCGGTCTGCTGGTACGGTTGCCGGACTGGTGGCAGCGGAGGCCGCGACCGCGGGTGGCGGTGACCATCGGCCAGCAGCAACAGAGCCGCTTGGGCCTGGGCGAGATGCTTGATTTTAAAATCGAGCTGGCCTTGGGCGAAGAGACGCTGAGCGAGCAGCAGTGGCGCGAATTGATGGCCGCCGAAGACGGCCTGATCAACCTGAAGGGCCAGTGGATCGAGGTCGATCGGGAACAACTGGCCGCCGCCCTGAAGCATTGGCGGAAGGTTGAGGCCAGGGCGGCCGGCGAGGGGATTTCTTTTATCGAGGGCATGCGCCTGCTCGCCGGTGTACCTGCCGACCTGAGCGGTGCCGAAGCAGTCGACGGTGGAGAGCACCGCTGGTCTGAGGTGAGTGCCGGTGGCTGGCTGAAGAATCTGCTTGGTGAGCTGCGCCGGCCAGGCGGCTTGGCCGATGCCGAGGTGAACCGGGAGCTTCGCGGCGTCCTGCGGCCCTATCAACAGGTCGGGTATCGGTGGCTGCGGCTGCTGACGGGACTCGGGCTCGGCGCCTGCCTGGCCGACGACATGGGGCTGGGCAAGACGGTCCAGGTGCTCTCTTTGCTGCTGGCGATCAGAAATGCAAGAACCGGTCAAGCGGGCGCCGAACCTTCGCTCCTGGTGCTGCCGGCATCCTTGCTGGCCAACTGGAAGGCGGAGATCAGCCGTTTTGCGCCGAGCTTGACCACCTGTTTCGTCCACCCCTCCGAACCGGAAGATTTTACTGCCGCCGCGGCGATGCAGCAGGGAGTGGCCGATAACACCGTTGATTTGGTGTTGACCAGTTATGCCATGTTGCTGCGGCAGAAGTGGTTGCTCGATGTCGACTGGCGGCTGGTCATTCTCGATGAGGCGCAGGCCATTAAAAACCCGTCCGCCCGCCAGACCCGGGCGGTCAAGCAGCTACGGTCCGAGGCCCGGATCGCGCTGACCGGCACGCCGGTGGAAAACCGGCTGGGGGATCTCTGGTCGCTCTTTGATTTTCTCTGCCCCGGCCTGCTCGGTTCGGCCGCCGCCTTCAAGAAGTTCATCAAGGCCCTGGAGGGGCGGCAGCACGATCGGTATGCGCCGCTGCGCAACCTGGTCAGCCCCTATGTTCTCCGGCGGCTCAAGACCGATAAAACCATCATCGGCGATCTGCCGGAGAAGACGGAGATGAAGGCCTGGTGCGGCTTGAGCAAACAGCAGGCGGTGCTCTACGGTCGTCTGGTCGACGAGCTGGGCCGCGATCTGGACGGGCTGGACGGCATGCAACGGCGCGGCGCGGTGCTTGCCTGTCTGATGCGCCTCAAGCAGATTTGCAATCACCCGAGCCAGCTCCTCGGCGACGGCGGCTATCGGCCCGATCACAGCGGCAAGTTCGCCCGGCTGTCGGCGATTGGCGAAGAGATCGCCTCCCGGCAGGAAAAGGTGCTGGTCTTCACCCAGTTTCGCGAGATGACCGAGCCGATTGCCACTTTTCTCGCCGGTCTCTTCCGGCGCGAGGGGCTGGTCCTGCATGGCGGCACGCCGGTGAAGAAGCGCCGGTCGTTGATTGATTCGTTCCAGCGGCCGGACGGGTCGCCGTTTTTCGTGTTGTCCCTGAAGGCTGGCGGTACCGGTCTCAATCTCACCGAAGCATCGCACGTGATTCATTTTGATCGGTGGTGGAATCCGGCGGTGGAGAACCAGGCGACGGATCGGGCCTTTCGTATCGGTCAGCATCGCCCGGTGATGGTGCATAAATTCATCTGCCGGGGGACCGTGGAGGAAAAGATCGACGCGTTGATCGAGGAGAAGGTGAGCCTGGCCGATGATATCCTGCAGGCCGGGGCGGAGACGCTGCTCACCGAGATGAGCAGCGAGGAGTTGCTCAAAACCGTAGCGCTTGACCTACAGCAGGCGCAGCTCTAGGAGAGAGGAGATGAGTCGGTACGGCTGGAGACCCTATGTTCCGGTGGCCCTGCGCCGGGCGCGGGCATTACAGAAGATGGCAAAGCTGCGCAAAAAAGGGCTTGAGATCAAGCCGATACCACGCCAGTCGGGGCGTAAGATGGTGCGCACCTTCTGGGGGCAGGCCTGGTGTGATCATATCGAGTCCTTCCACGACTACGAGAACCGGCTGCCGCGCGGCCGCACCTATCTGCGCAACGGCTCGGTCTGTCACCTCGATATTGCGCCGGGCAAGATCACCGCCAAGGTCTGCGGCTCCGAACTCTACTCGGTGACCATTTCCATCAAGCCCCTGGCGGCGCGGAAATGGCAGGCGGTGAAGAAACGCTGCGCCGGACAGATTGGCTCCTTGCTGGAATTGCTGCAGGGACGGTTGTCCGAGAAGGTCATGGCGGTGGTCACCGATCGCGCCAATGGCCTGTTCCCGGGGGTTCAAGAAATTGAGCTAAAGTGCAGTTGTCCCGACTGGGCGGAGATGTGCAAGCATGTGGCGGCGGTGCTCTACGGCGTCGGCGTGCGGCTCGACGAGCAGCCGGAATTGCTGTTTTTGCTGCGCGAGGTCGATCATCAGGAGTTGATCGACACCGATGTCACGGTCGCCGTCGGCGCCAAACAAGCCGGCAGCACCAGGCATCTGGCCGAGGGCGATCTGGCCGGCCTGTTCGGCATCGAGTTCACCGAAGAGCCGGTGGCAACGCCGGCCCCGCGCCGAAAAAAGGAAGCCTCAGTGGCCGGAAAGAGCGGCAGCGCCTCATCGCGAAGGGCGACCGGAAAGACCGGCCGGAAAAAAGAAAAACCACCGTCAACCGCCGCCCGGCAGGAAACGGCAGCCGCCGCAGACGGCGACGCAGTAACCGGCGCAGCCGTAGCCGAACTGCGGGCTTTCTTCGGCATGTCGCAAAGCGAGTTTGCCCGGCTACTCGGGGTCAGCGTGCCGTCGGTCTGGAACTGGGAGAAAAAGAGCGGGCCGCTGAACCTGCAGGCCCGCACGCTCGCATCGTGGCTGGCGGTAAAAACGTTGACCAAGCAGCAAGCCCGGCGTAAGCTGCTAAAGCGGTGACCGGAAAAGCCCGAAAAAGGGGACAGCGAAAAAGGGGACAGAAAAAGGGGACAGTCCCCATTTCCCGCTATCGAAAAAGGGGACAGTCCCCATTTCCCATTTCCCGCTATTTGCAGCAGCTGGCTTTATGAGCGGCCGGTTTAACGTTATTTCAGGGTGCCGAGGGTGACGGCGACCCGGCGTAGATCACCGTCCCGATAGAGGGCCAGCGAAACCGCAGTGCCCGGGGCAGTCAGTGCGACCCGGTTTCTCAGGTCGGCGGCGCCGTTGATCGGGGCATCGTCGAGGCCGACGATCAGGTCGTCGCTGCGCAGCTTGGCCGCGGCGGCCGGCGAGTCCTCTTGCACCTGCTCGATGCGTGCCGCCCGGGTGGTCAGGGGCAGGTCGTGGCGGACCAGGTCCTTGGCCCGCACGTCTTTCAGCGCAACGCCAGGCCAGCCGCGCTGCACGCTGCCGTCTGCCAGCAGCTGCCCGGCAACGTCGCGGGCCATATCGATCGGGATGGCAAAGCCGATGCCCATGTAGCCCCCGGTCTGGGTGACAAACGCGGTGTTCATGCCGACCACCCGGCCGTTGATGTCTACCAGCGGGCCGCCCGAGTTGCCCGGGTTGATCGCCGCGTCGGTTTGGATGAAGTCCTCGTAATCGCTGATGCCGAGGCTGTTGCGGCCGGTAGCGCTGACGATGCCGGCGGTCACCGTCTGCAGGTTGGCAAAGGGCGAGCCGAAGGCGAGCACCCATTGCCCGGCCTTCAGGTTCTCCGAGGAACCGAGCGGCAAGGCGGTCAGCGGCTGATGATCGGCGTCGATCTTGATCAGGCCGATATCGCTGCGGCTATCACTGCCGATCAGCTCCGCCGGCAGGCGGCGGCGGTCGGCCAAGGTGACGGTGATCTCGTCGGCGGCATCTATCACGTGATGATTGGTCAGGATATGGCCGTCGGCGCTGATGATAAAGCCTGATCCGTGGCCAAAGGAGGGAATATCGGATTGCTGCTGCGGCAGCTGGTTGTCATCCGGTTCGTCGCCGAAGAACCGCTTGATGTCGGGGTCGTTGAAAAAACCGGTCGGCACCCGGTCCCCTGCGGAGCGGTCTCTGGACTTTCGCGACACCTCGATATAGACCACCCCGGCCTTGCTCTGCTCGATAATGAGCGGAAAACGCTCGATGGTCTGCGCAAACGATGCATCGGCAGTGGGCAGTCCCTGGCTGTGCAGCGGCAGCGGAGCAAGCAGCCCGAACAATAGCAATAAAAAAAGTGACGATTGTCTCAGCATCATATCCACAGCAAAAAAGGGACCAAAAAAGGGGACAGTCCCTTTTAACAGATGTCCCAGATGCTGATTGCGCAGCGCCTGTTACTGGGATTGAATGCCTGATCTTGATAGTTTTCTTGTAAATCAGGATTTCTTAAACCAGCAATCGCAGGACTTGTTGACGTTCGATTACGTCCAATGTGCCAGCAGTACTGCGTAGACGTTCTAAAAAAACCTTCAATGCTTTCTGCCAATCAAAGATATGTCCGCTGGAATCAAGGTACAATCAAGGTACAATCAACTTTTCACTGGCCGACGCGGCGGTTATCAGAGGTATCGTAACCCAAAGAGACGGCGTCACTCCGATCAATAACATCTGGGTTGAAGCGTGGGATACGATCAACGATGGCTTCGTCGCAGGCTCCAATACCATTATGGACGGCTCGTATTTGATCGCGGTGCCGGCTGGAACCTACCGGGTCGAGGCGTGTGCCTCCTGCAACGACAGACCGTTTGTCGACCAGAATTACGAGGGGGCAGTATCATGATGCGTTTACCCCGGTCACGACAGGCCTTGAAGATGGAGCTGAGGACATCGATTTCGATCTCAGCAGGATTGTCATGGGTGAGGTAAATGGTGACGAATCGGTTAACCTTACCGATGCTGTGCTGGGTCTGAAAATCATGACCGGAAGCACCATCTCGGAACCGGTTTTTAGCACCGGCTCGGTGACTGAAGATAACCGGATCGGAATGCCGGAGGTACTCTTTATTTTAAGTGAGAAAGCCGACTAATACCTACAAGCGGGGCATCACCGGCGCCGTTGCGTTTTTCCTCGGCGAGCAGGTGGAGCAGGAAGGCGGTCTGGTCCCTGGTCGTGTCGATGAAGGAGGCGGCGAATTCATCGAAATCGATGCGCACCACTCGGGCTTTGAGAACCAGTGTTTCGGCACCATTCGTTGTTTGAAGCAGGAAAGCGTGACGGAGATCTCATCGTCGAGTTGGACCGGCAGAGTTGCCAGTTCCACGAGCAGGCCGGCGGTCGAGATATTGATCAGGGTGGCCTCGCCTCTCTGCTCGGCTCTTCCATAGGTGATTTGTCGCGGGGATATCTGGTAGCGTAGGGCGTTTCGTTTCGATTTCTGCTGCATGGTTCGTGCCGCCTTTCACGGGTAATCTGGTCTTCGGATTTATAGAATACCTGATACATTTCTTATCGGCAGCGAATCGATTTGCAAAAGGGCGATGTGAACGGTGTGTTGACGAAAGGGCCGGAATAAGGCTTGGCAAAGGACTTCCAGGACATCCAGAATCCGGGGGAGGTACCAGGCTCACCCGGATTCTGGAAATGGCGCGTGATTTTGCAGCAACAAGGACGGAAGCCAGAAATTACACGCCAATCTTGAACCGGCGCCACCGTGCTGATGGGCGCCGGCGCGCGGTTACTGGATCGTCGGCTGTTGCTGTGGTTTGCTGCCGACCGCCTTTTTCAGCAGGACCTGGACAGAGCGGAGCGGGCCACCGAAGACCATCAAAAAAGAGCGGACCACCGCGTCTGCATGGACGGTGCGGCAGTGTTTTTCGATGTCGGCCACCTGCTGTCGGGCGATTTCGGCATAAAACGCTTCCATTTTCTCTCTGGTTGTCATGATTCCCCCCTCTGCTGACAGGTTTCTTGGGCGGTACCCATCGCCGATCCGGTGATGTGGGTCCGCCGTTGGTGCGTACCGGTCCTTTTGCAAAATGATATGTGGGTGTAACCTCGGCGTTGAGCGCCAATAATGTGCAAACAGGATCTCATCTCCGCAACTGCCGCGCACTGTCTTCGGGTAAAAGGGAACCGAAGAGCGAGCGCGAAGATGCTCTGAGATGATGGCAGCCTACCGGGGGAGTCTTAAAAATTTCTTAAGATGGAGGTGTCGATGGATTTTTTTTTGCCGGCGGGCAAAAAAAAATCAGGAAAAAACCATCTGCAGCAGTTCAATCAGCTCTTTTGGGTCGCTGGTGGTCTTGCGGTGAGCCTGGCGATAGAGTTGCAGGACGGTCTCGGCGCCGGTCGGATCCTGGCAGCGGCGCAGCAGATCGTGGCAGATTCTGGTCAGGCGCGGGTTGTGCGGGCAATAGCGAAACGCGGTCATCGCAAAACGAGTTGCCTCGGGTTGCCGCTGCTGCCTGCCGAGCAGGGCGGCATAGGCCGCCACACCATCGGTGAGACGCTGCTCGAACCGACCTTGCAGTGTTTCCAGGTACTCGAAATCCGGCGGTTGCAGGATGGTTTCGTCAAGGGCGGCAAAGGCCCGGGCAAACGTGTTTTCAGCGTCCCACTCCCGCCCCTGGCCGGTGAGTTTGATCGCTTCGTCGATACCGCTCAGGAATTCGATCACATCGACGGTGCAAAGCGACAGGACGACGTAACCCTGATCGATCGCCAGATAGTCTTTGGCTGCGGCGGAAGGCACCAGGGCCTTGAGTTTGCCGCGTAGACGGGAGATCAGGTTGTCGAGGCTGGAGCGCTGCCGTTCGGGGTCCTTCTCCGGCCACAGCTCCTCCGCCGCTATCACCTGCGGGCTTCTCATGGCCGTCGCCTGGGCCAGATGAAACAGCAGTTTTCGCTCCAGTGTCGTCAGTTCGGACAGCGGCAGACGCCGGTTATCTGCGCCGGTAACGGCTTGGTGCCGCAACAGGGCGATCTGCAGGAGCGGCACCAGAACGCCCCGCCGGTCGCAGCCGAGTTTCAGGTGCCGGGCCAGCAGCTCCCGGGCGTAGGCTCGTTCAATATCGGCGCTGATCGCGGTGTGCAGGACGGTCCGGGCCACCGACGGGACCAGGCAGAGACAATGGCGGCGCTGTTCCAGACGAAACGTGTGCAGGACCTCGGCGATGCAGGTCAGTGCCTGCTCCGGGCGGTCGGCGCGCAGCAGGCAAGAGGCCTGATGCCAGCGGGCATCGGTCCAGCGAAAGGGGAAGTCGATCAGGTTTTCCAGACGGGTTGCCCGCTGCAGCTGGCAATCGCCATCATCGAACCGGCCGAGATGATACCAGACCATGGCCGCCACCTGGTGATGCAGCAGGATATTGGGATGGCCGGCGGTGCCGGACTGGAGGACGGCGGCGCGGGTGATCGCCTCGGTCGCCGCCTCCGGCAGCTGCAGCAAGGCCAGGGTCAGGGCCTTGAATTGCAGAAGGAGTCCGCAGAGGTGCGGTTGCGTGTCACCGTCGATGGTGAGCAGACCCTGGTCGATCAGATGCCGGGCCTCTCGATAGTTTCCCGCCGCCAGTGCTGCGTTGCCGGCGAGCATGCTCAGGTAGGGCTGCAGGACGCGTAGCTCGAGGCCGTGAGGGGGATCGAGTGGCAGCTGGGCGGCAAGCCGCCGGTAATTGAAGAAATCGCCGCGCAGGACCAGCACTTTCAGCCGGACATAGGTGAGCACGCTAAAAGAGCGGGGAGCGCTGGTCTCGTTGAGCAGCAGCAGAGAGCTTCGGGCCAGGGCTCCGGTCAACGCCTGTGTATCTGCCTCGAAAGCGGAGCGCAGCGCCGATACGACGAGTGCGGTAGCTGCGGTTCGGCCGGATGAGTCGTGTTTTTCGGCCAGCGAGGCCATGGTCAGGTACAATTCGGTCTTGCCGGTTCGGCCGAAGATAACGCAATAGCCGATGGCCAACAGGTGGGCGATCCGGGCGTTGAGCAGCGGCGGTAAGTCGCTGCGCAGGTAGACGAAGAGTTTTTCCAGCTGCCTGATGCGCGTCGCCATATTGCCGGTCGTTGTGCCGGAGATGAGATGGTGTTCGGTCAGCGCGCAGAGGCTCAGCAGCAGACCGTCTTTCCGGTCGCTCTCGGTGAATTGCGCCAGCGCGCAGTCGAGCAGGGAGGTGCGGCGCTGCTCGTCGTCGCCGCTGAGCAGAGCACCAAACAGCGCCAGCCAGGGCATGGCACGCAGCACCGAAGCGGGGATCGGGGTGATGGCCCGGCGCAGACATCGTTCATCCGGGGCGGCGAAGAGTTGGGGGCCGAAGATGCCCAGCAGGTCGTTGACCAGTCCGTAATGGCAGCAGCGGGACGCGCACTCGAGGGCGGGCCAGGGGGTGCCGGCCGCCGCATGATAGAGGGCCAGCCGGTAGAGCCGTCGTGAACGATCCGGCTGGAACAGGCAGGCTTCATGGTGCTGCAGGTAGTGGTCGAAGGAGTCGACGAACCGATAGGTTCGACTGTCGCCGAGCCGGCAGATGAAGGGCAGGGACGTACGGAGGGCCGTCAGAATCCCGCTGCCGATTTTCCTGCCGAACAGGGCACCGAGTGCGGCACCATCGAGCAGTCCGCAACCGGCGACCTGGAACAGCCGGCGTTGCAGATCGGCCGGCAACGCGTTGACGACGGCTTCGTAGCAGGCTTCCAGATCGCCGTCTCCCGGCAGCGGATCCCGGCTATCGCCGTGCTGACCGTGAACCAGGATCGTCCCGGCGGTGATCGCCGGCATCCCGCCGGCCTGTGCGAAAAGGGTCTGCCGAGTCTGCCGGTCGGCCCGATAACCCAGCAGTTTCTCGACCAGAGCCGCCGTTTCCAACTCGGTCAAGCGCAGCTCGTCCTCGGTCAGGTGCGCAATGGAGCCCGGCCCAAGCTGAGTGAGCGAGACCAGCGTCGCGGTGCGGGAGGTGAGTACCAGATCGATCCAGGGCGGAAAGGTGGCCCAGACCTGCTCGACGATGAAGCGGGATAAGGGTGCCTGGTCGAGCCGGTGCAGGTTTTCCAAGACCAGCGTGAATCGCTCATCCGGCCCGGCGTCGACGATGGCGCCGACGAGCAGGGCAACGGTCGACTCGATCTGCGGCCGGGCGGGTGAGACGGTGCTCAGATCCTCCCAGACCAACTGGCGTGTGCCGCGGCGGGCCATTACGGTCTGTACCGCATAAAACAAAGAGTCGAGCAGCAGCCGCGGATCGCTGTCGTCTGCCTCGACGGCTCGCCAGATACAGCGATTGCCCAGTGCCGCGGCAAGTTGGGCGGCAAGGACGGTCTTGCCGAAGCCGGCCGGTGCGGTCAGCAGCAGCCGCAGCCGTTTGCTGTCGTCGTCCGGCGGGAGGAGACGCTGCAGAATCTCTTCGCGGCGGACGGTAAGCTCCGGTGCAAAAACGGGGACCGGACTGCAGCCGCGATGCTCCAGGGGGCGACCAGAGGAAGCGGTCAGGTTCGAGAACATGGGCCGGGCTTAGTTTTGCGGCAGCATGTCAGAGTCCGGCCGAAAATCTCTGAGCCGTGCCAGGTACTCGCGCAGGGGGTTCAGGCAGGACTCGTCGAGCGAATCGGGCCGCGCGCCGATCCGCTCTTCCAGGCCGGCGAGCAGGCCGGCACATTCATGCAGGCCGTAGAGGCCGGCGAGTCCCTTGGTGGCGTGACAGGTGTCTTTCAGCACCGGGAT
>CAYSSK010000036.1:0-34192 GCA_964433645.1 uncultured Desulfofustis sp. | reverse complement strand
TCGTAGATCTGCGCTTCCTTCTGGCGTTTGCCAAGACGGCTGTAGATGGTTGCCAGATCCGCATAGGAGGACTGCACCGCCGATTCGTCGATATCCTGCAATTCATGGTAGGTTCGTTCTGCCTGGTAGAATTCCCGGGCATTGACGGCCAGCTTTGCTTCCCGCTCTTTATTGACGATCTTCCACCAGCGATAGGAAGCGTAAAACGACGCTGCCAGATCGGCGATATCCTCGGTTCTCGTGGCGGCGAAAAAAGATGGCGACATGATTTCGTCAAGCATCTCTTCGTCCCCCATCGAGATCAGGACCAGGCGGCGCTCCGATCGGGGGAACCTGCGGTAAAAGGTATCGGTCTTTTTGACTCTCTCCAGAGCCCCGAGGACGTGCTCGTCAAGGGTGTGCTGCATTGTCTCATAGAGTTTCAAGGCTTCATCCCACCGATCCTCGGCCCACAAAGCTCTGGCCTGACTGATGACCGATCGGGGATCGGCGATAATGTTCCGCGGCGTGTCGATGTGACCGGAGTCGGCCACTCTCGCTTTCGGCTCGCCAAGCAGCTGAGCGAGCTCTTCAGCCCGCTCGTAAAACGATTGCTCGTTTGGCTGATGTTCATACAGCGCAAAAAATTCCTGGTGCGCCCGCCGGTTCTCTCCGGAAGCAGAGCGAGCTTGGGCCACAAGAACGCGGGCTCGAAGGGATTTCGGAACCGCTTGTAAAACCTGCTCCGCCGCGGCGAGCGCTGTTCGTGGCTGTTGGATCTCGAGCAAGATCTGGCAGACGTTGAGGCGATCGGCAATCGGCAGCGCTTCCAGATGACGCACTACCTCCCGGTGCGGTTGCGCTTCGCCGCTTGCCTCAGGGCCTGCAGTCAGTATCGCGGACAACACACTGGCCAACCGGGCCGGTGTGACTTTTTGCAGCAGTGCCTGAAAACGAGCTGTCTCAGCTGCGTCGTGCCGATCGTGCAAAAAAGTGCCCATGAAAAAAACCAGGATATCCTGATCGACGGTGCTCAGCGGCTTTGACAACCTGGGGTTGGAAAAGTAGTGGAAGAAACGGTCGAGTGTTTGATGTCGATTGCCGGTATGCCAGCGAAATGCGGCCTGCCGGTAAAAAAGCGTGGCTTGCAGCCTCGGTTCGATCTCGCCTGGGAGCTTGGTTTCGACCAGTTGCTCCGCGGTGGTCAGCCAGATTGCAGCGTCGCTGTAATCTTGTCGTTCCAACGCAAATCCCGCTAACGACAACAAGACATCGAGTGAATCGGGCTGCTCGGCAAGCAGGGTGCGTAAAACTTCTTCAGCCTGATACGCGTTGTCACGCATGGCGAGACTTTCGGCTTTCCGGAGGAGAAGCTGCGAGCGACTCGTCGGGGCGTCACGAAACCGCGGCAAGGCGTTATCGATTGTTTGGCCCGCCGTTGCATAGAGGTGATTGGTGCTGAGCGCATCGAGATAGGTCAGCAGCAGGGTAATCGTCGTGTCCGCCGTTTCGGGAGCGTGCGTTTTCAGGCTTTCCAGCGTGTCGATCAAACCAAGACGACCGGCAAGATCCATGCTTTGAATCCTGACGCTCAGATCGTCCGGCTGGTGCTGCAGATAGGAAACAGAGCTCGCCAATTGATCAATATCCCGGGCCGCACCGTGCTGGCACTGGGCCAGTACCAGGTGCAGAGGGGCGGGAAAATCGTCCCGGTCATGGTGCGCCTGCAGCAGCGTGATGCATGATGCAAAATCTTTTTCTTCAAGGTAGAGCCGGGCAAGCCTGGCCAGCGAGTCGCTATCCCGCGGCTCGTGCAAGACGATAATCTGCAATACTTCTGCGAGTTCTTGGCGTTTGCCGAGTTTTTCCAATAAACCGGCCATGGCCCGGTAAATGCCGATCCGATCGGGCGTTACCGTGGCGAGATCACGCCAGAGCATCCAGGCTCCGTTATTCTCGACAATGGTCAGCAGATCGTTGGCGAGTATCAGCTGGATGTCGGCAATGCGAGCGGAGACATCTTCTCCTGCCGGAAATTCCTTCTGGTACTGCTCGAAGTATGCCAGCGCCCGATCTGTACGCCCTTCTTCGTATAAATAAATGTCGGCGATGGTCAGCAGCAGCTCTTCGCGTCTGATGTTGTGCTCGACCAGAACGAGCAGATGGGGTAAGGCCTGCTGCAACTGACCGCGCTCGACATAATAATCGGCCAGTTTTTCACGATAAAGCACGTTGTTCGGTCGTTCTTCGAGCAATCGCTGCCAGAGTGCGGCGGCGGCGTCAATCCGGGACTGCCGCTCTAGGAGATCGGCAGCCTCACTGAGAACTGCCGACGATACCCGGTATTTCTTGACCAGTGCCCAATAGTAGTAAGACGCTTTATCATGGTCTCGGATCCGTGCCGTAGCGCGGGCCAGATCGAGAAGCAGTTCGGGATGGGCAGTGCCGCGCTGATACAATTGCTCCATCAGCGGAATAGCGAGGTCCTCTCGGTCCCGGTTTTTCAAGGCCTGAACCATCCCGGCCAGAGCCTCACCAGCCTGACTGGACAAAGGGTCCTGTTCGAGCACCTGACCGAAGAGTTCGAAGGCACGGTCATTGTCGCTGTTTTCAAGGGCAATGGTACCGGCACTGAGCAAATAATCCTTTCTCGTCGGGTCAAGTTCCAGGAGACCTTCCAGGTAAAAGGATGCCTGCTCGTAATCGCCGACGGTGATCAAGACCCGGCACAATTCCCATCTGACTTCTTCGATGTGCGGTTTTTCCGCAAGAACGTTCAAATAGGAAGTGATCGCCGATTCGTACTGCTCTGTCTTGACAAAGTCACGGGCTGTGTCCCAGGAACGTTTCCAGGCGGGCTGCTCGGCATCCTGGGTCACGATGGTAATGGTTTTTTCCGGAGCGAGTGGCAGGCATACCGCCGGTCGGGAACCCGGCACCAGCGACCAAACGACTATCAGCAGGAGTATCCAGCGGCGTGCAAACGAGGCGGGGCCACGGCGATGCGCCGAGCGAGGCAAGCATGGACGCCGGGTGCCGGCCGTCTTCATGATGCCGTCGTGTTCGGTGAAACAGGGCGATACCTGGTGGTCAGAGAACATAACTGTCGGGTACCGTGCACCAACTGGGTGATGCCGCGTCACCTAACCGTAAAAAGACCGGATGGCCTGCACGACGTAGTGTTGCATCTCTTCAGTCAACCCCGGGAAGATCGGTAGGGCCAGTGTTTCCAGGGCTGCCTGCTCGGTGTGGACCATTGGTTCGGGTGAGCAAACCGCCCGCAGGCATTGCTGCTGGTGGAGGCCGAGCGGGTAGTAAATCTCGGTGGCCACATCCCGCTCCTGCAACCACAGCCGCACAGCGTCCCGATCCTGAACCCTGATCACGTACTGATTGTAGATATGGTAGTTGACGTCTCTTTTCTGCTCTGCCGCGGCGTCGGCATAGACGGCGCGAGGCAGCGATACCCGCCCTTCGTCCACCAATCCGCTCGCCTGAAACAGTTCGTTGTACCGCCGAGCGTTTTCCCGTCTCTGGCCATGCCAGGTTTCAAGATGGCGCAGCTTGACCCGCAGAACGGCGGCTTGAACCGGGTCGAGGCGAAAATTTCCGCCGACCAGGGCGTGGTAATACTTCGGGTGGCCCCCGTGATTGCGCAATAATCCAATCTTTGTCGCAATGTCGGAATCCTGGCTGACGACCATGCCACCGTCGCCGATTCCGCCAAGGTTTTTACTCGGAAAAAAAGAAAAACAGCCGGCCATACCGAGCGTCCCGGCCCGGCGCCAGAGTGGTGGTGAACCGGCACCGGTCAAGGGCACCTCCGCACCGATCGCCTGAGCGGCATCCTCGATAATGGGCACCCGATAGTGCTCGGACAGGGCGACGATTTTGCTCATGTCGGCGCATTGTCCGTAAAGATGGACAGGTATCATCGCTTTGATCCGGCGATCACGATCTCGAGCCAGAATGGTATCCACCTGATTCGGATCGATATTGAACGATACCGGATCGATATCGGCAAATACCGGCTCCGCCTTGAGGCGAAGGATAACGCCCATGGTTGCAAAAAATGAAAACGGCGTGGTAAGAACCTGGTCACCGGGTCCGATATCCAGTGCCATCAGTGCAACCAGCAAGGCATCGGTACCGCTGGAAACACCGATCGCATGAGCGGCGCCGCAATAATCAGCCACCTCCTTTTCCAGCGCTTGGACCTCGGGACCTTGGATATAACGGGTAGAGTCGATAACCCCGACCACCTTCTCGATGATCTCATCGCGTAATTCATCGAGTTGCGGCTTCAAATCGAGCAACGGTACGTTCATTGGCCTGTGAACAAGGCAGAGGTTGACGGAAAGAGAGCAGTCTTCACTTAGGAAGATGAAGATCCGGAGGTATTAACGATGATTTTTTCTCCGTCGAAAAAATCTACAATATCAGGCATTTCAGCCTCCAGGTACTTCTTCATTTTAGCAAGAAGATTGACTTCGATCTGCCGGACCCGTTCCCGGGAAATGGCAAATTTGTCGGCGATGGTTTGCAGGGTCAGCGGTTCATCGGTCAACAATCGCTCTTCGAGAATCATCCGTTCCTTGTCGTTGAGGCTTTCTTTGAGCTTCTCGAGCAACTCCTGGAGTCGCTGTTTCATTTCCCGGCCGGCGATTCGCGATTCGATACTCGGGTCGTCACTTGGGATAAAGCTTTTCTGTTCGTCTTCGGAATCGTTTTTGACCGGACTTTCCAGGGAAACATCCCAGCTGTCCATCCGCTGGCTCATTTCAACGACTTCTTTTTCCTTGACGTTGAGTCGTTCGGCAAGCAATTTGGGTTCCGCTTGAAAGCCCTGGGCCTCGAGCAGCTTTTTCTCTTTGTTGAGACTGAAAAACAGTTTCCGCTGGGCCTGGGTCGTACCGATCTTTACCAGGCGCCAATTGTCCATGATGAATTTAAGTACGTAGGCTCTGATCCAGTAAGCGGCGTAATAAGAAAACTTCACACCGCGATAGGGATCAAATTTCTTGGTGGCCTGCACCAGCCCGACATTTCCTTCCTGGATGAGATCCATGAAATTTTGCATCCAATATTTCTGGAAATCCATGGCTACCTTGACAACCAGTCGAAGATTCGAAGACACGAGCCGATAGGCGGCATTGGGATCGCCGGTTTCTCGAAATCGTATCGCCAATTCTTCCGTTTCCTCTCTGGATAACAGCTCATACTGGCTGATTTCCTGGAGGTATCGATGTAGCGCCGGATTGCTGAGTGCCGGAAGATTTTCCTCATCCGGAACGGAAATCAGCGGATTTTCGTGTTCTTCCACATCCAGCGTTGTTGTGTTGTCGTCTCTGCTCATACTATTATTCGAGGCTCCACAGTACCCCTGGTCTTTTCTTGAAAAAACTGCTATTTTACTCCGTCAGAAAAAAAGTGCAATTGCTATGTCCATGACCTTGTTTTAGGCTTACCTGCATCACGATACATCCTACCATATCCACCGAGGAGAGAATATGCTATTTTTCATTTTTCAGTTTTAACGGTAGACATCCTGTTTTCTCCGGCGCGGAAGCAACACCCCTTCTTGATCCAGTTCTCAGTTGTCAACAAACATGAATAATATCAGAAATTTCAGCATAATAGCGCATATCGATCACGGCAAGTCGACCCTTGCGGACCGAATGATCCAACGCTGCGATCTGGTCACGGATCGCGAGTTCAAAGACCAGTTGCTCGACACGATGGATATCGAACGGGAACGTGGCATTACGATCAAAAGTCAAACGATCAATCTGCCCTATACGTCGCAGGACGGCACCACCTACTCTCTGAACCTCGTCGATACGCCGGGCCACGTTGACTTCAGCTATGAGGTATCCCGGGCCCTGGCCTCCTGCGAAGGGGCCTTGCTGCTCGTCGATGCGGCTCAAGGCGTCGAGGCCCAGACGCTGGCCAATCTCTATCTGGCGATGGAAAACGATCTTGTCCTGATCCCGGTGATCAACAAGATAGACCTGCCCTCGGCCGAACCGGAACGGGTAGCCTTCCAGATTGAAGAGGATCTTGGTCTCGACGCCGCCTTGATTCAGATGTGCTCCGCCAAGAACGGCACCGGAGTCGCCGAGATCATGGAAGCCATCGTTACCCAGCTGCCGCCTCCCGGCGGCAGCATCGACGCCCCCCTGCAGGCCCGTATTTTCGATGCCACGTACGATTCCTACCGCGGTACCGTTATTTCCTGTCGCATCATCAACGGCAGCGTCAAGCAGGGGGATCAGATTGTTCTGATGTCCACCGGGGCTTCTCATCGTGTCGAGGAGGTCGGGTTGTTCCGCCTGAGAAAGGAACCGTGCAAACAATTGAGCGCCGGAGAAGTCGGCTATATCCTGGCCGGCATCAAATCGGTCGGCGACGCCAAGCCCGGCGACACGATCACGTTGCGGGACAGGCCGTGCTCCGCCCCACTTGCCGGTTTCCGTGAAGTCTTGCCGGTTGTCTTTTCGTCATTGTATCCGATTTCCGCCGACGATTATGAAGACTTGGCCGCCGCCCTGGAAAAACTGCAACTCAACGATGCCGCCCTCTCCTTCCAGAAAGACTCTTCCGCCGCCTTGGGTTTTGGCTTTCGCTGCGGATTTCTCGGCCTGCTGCACCTCGAAGTCGTGCAGGAACGACTCGAACGGGAATTCGATATTTCTCTGATTCTTACGGTACCGTCGGTCCGCTATCGCTTCACGCTGACCGACCAGACTGAGATCATGGTCGACAACCCGGCCCACTTTCCCGATCCTTCCAAAATAGCCCGGACCGAAGAACCGTACATCAAGGCATCGATCCTGATCCCGGAACGCTATATGGGGGCGGTCATGAATCTGTGCATGGAACGGCGCGGGGAAAACACCACCTACCATTACCCGACGCCGGGTCGTATCGAGTTCACCTGTGAACTGCCGCTCGGCGAGGTAATCTACGACTTTTATGATCGCCTGAAATCGATCACCCAGGGATACGGTTCCTTCGATTACGAAATGCTCGATTACCGTTTAAGCGATCTGGTCAAACTCGATATCCTGGTCAACGGCGAAGTCGTCGACGCCCTTTCGCAATTGGTGCACCGGCAAAACGCCAGGGCACGCGGGCTGGGCGCTTGCGAGCAGCTCAAGGAAGAGATCCCCCGGCAGATGTTCAAGATCGCTATCCAGGCGGCTATCGGCACCACGATTATCGCCAGGACCAACGTCTCTGCTCTGCGAAAAGACGTGACCGCCAAATGTTACGGCGGCGATATCACCAGAAAGAGAAAGCTGCTGGAAAAACAGAAAGCGGGAAAAAAGCGGATGAAAACGGTTGGCAATGTCGAACTTCCGCAAAGCGCCTTTCTTGCCGTGCTCAAGCGCGATGCGGACTGATCGTGACGCCGGTGGGGCGCTCGCCGGTTTGCCGGAAACTGCGGAGAAAAACGTCCTTAGTTATCGATCCTGCCGCGATAGGAAAAGGCCATCGTCGAAATATCGATTCCCTTTCTCATCATGATCTGCTCCATCTCCTGGTGGGACAGAACCGATTCTTCCTGCCGGGAAAGAAAAACGATACAATCCTGACAAATGTTGAAGGCCGTACTGTCGACCTCACCGAATACTTCCCAGCAATCCTTGTGCGGGTTCAGCTTGGCAGGGCATTCCTTGTCTTCGGCGCAATTCATGATAATCCAGCAGGGAAGGTGCGAAAATGGGGACATGGCTCATCTCTCCTCTGAGTGAATCAACATCGGATGAATCAGGATCTTAATGCATTAAGAAGATCTGTTCAAGAGATTTTACCAGAAACGAGCGCCGACATTGTCATATATTCGCCGAATGGCGACACGGCGTGCGAGCTGAAGCGGTGTGCGAGTTGTGCGTTATCGCTGGGCGATATCGGCAATGCTTTGGAGCTTTTCGACAAGTCGATCGCGACCGAGTCTGCTGGTGGCTGAAAAAATGACCCGCTCGTCCGGCCGCAGGCCGTGTCCGGCATCGAGCAGGGTACTATTTCTGGTTCGCTCGTTTCCGGAAAGTTTATCGGCTTTCGTGTAGACCGTGAGAAAGGGTGCGCCGCGCTGGCGCAGCCAACCCAGCAACTCGCTGTCAAGCTGCTTGACTCCGTGCCGCAGATCCACGATGACCACAACACAGGCAATCTGACTGCGGGTCTGCAGGTAGGAGGTAATCAGCGTACCCCATTGGGAGCGAAGATCTTTCCCCACTTTGGCGTAGCCGTAACCCGGCAGGTCGACGAAATAGACTGCGTTTTCAACGAGAAAGTAGTTGAGACCGGTGGTTTTTCCGGGGCGGGAGCTGACTTTGACCAGCTGCTTTCGGTTGAGCAAGGTATTGAGCAAACTTGATTTGCCGACATTGGAGCGACCGGCAAACACAATCTCCGGCAAATTATCCCGCGGCAACTGGTCGAGACGATGGGCGCTGACGACGAACGCGGTCTCGAAGAATTCCATTGCTTCAGATGACCTTGTTGAGCGGATATTCGATGATTCCCTGGGCGCCTCTACCGATCAGGCGGGGGATGAGGTCCCTGACGATATCCTCGGAAACAACCGTTTCCACGGAGAACCATTTTGACTGGTACAACGGCGCTATGGTCGGCGCATTGAGACTGGGCAGGATGTCGACCAGGTTGTCGAGATTGGTATCTGCTACGTTCATTTTCAGGCCGACGATCCGGTCGGCACGAAGGGCTCCCTGGAGCAGCAGCGAGATATTTCCAATCTTCCGCCGCTTCCACGGGTCGTACCAGGCGTCTTTATTGGCAATCAACTGGGTATTCGACTCCATCAGCTCATGGATGATGCGCAGGCCATGGGCCCGGATGGTGCTCTCCGTTTCGGTGACTTCAACAATAGCATCGGCCAGCCCGGAAACCACCTTTGCCTCCGTAGCGCCCCAGGAAAATTCGATGTCGACATCGATGTTTCGGGAAGCGAAGAATCTTCGGGTAACGTTGACCAGTTCGGTCGCCACCCGTTTTCCCTTCAAGTCTTCGAGCGAGCGGATATCGCTATCACCGGCAACGGCGATGACCCACCTGGTCGGTTTGTTGCTGACTTTTGAGTAGATCAGGTCGGCAACAATCACCGCCTCGGATTCGTTCTCCTCGGTCCAGTCTTTGCCGGTGATGCCCGCATCGAGCATTCCTCCTTCGATATAGCGCGACATTTCCTGTGGACGACAGATCGAACAATCGAGTTCCGGGTCGTCAATCTTGGGGAAATAGTTCCTGGCTGCCGGTTTGATCAGCCAGCCTGCTTTTTCAAACAACTCGATCGTCGCTTTTTCCAGACTTCCTTTGGGAAGGCCCAACTTCAATACTTGCATAGTGTCACCCGGTCGTATCGGCGCTCTAGCAGCGGCCCGCTATTTATTGTACACGGTTGCAGGATCAAAAACGCGCGGCTCGATGACCCGCAACTCACCGTCTTCGACCCTTCGATAAAAACAGGAAGGATACCCTTTATGACAGGCGGCCCCACCCTGTTGCCGGACCACGTACACGACCGTGTCTTCGTCGCAATCAATCAGGATGTCGACTATTTCCTGCCGGTGGCCCGACGTTTCACCCTTCAGCCACAACGCTTGGCGGGACCTGCTCCAATAGTGGGCATAGCCGGTCGCCAGCGTTTCAGCAAAGGCCTTCTGATTGATATAGGCCAGCATCAAAACGCGGCCGGTTCCGGCTTCCTGAACGATTGCCGGCAACAGTCCGTCCGCCGACTTGCTGAAATTGAGTTGTATCATAGCCGTCTTTACTCGTCTGTGCTTTCTTGTGCCGGTCAGCCCGGTGCTCGCGCTGCCTGATGGTGACAACCCGCCTGGTCGGGGCTCCCTACATTAGGGGGGCAAGCTGCTTTTGTCAAGAAAGCTGCCGAGAAAATTTGACACCTATCGATCCAGTCACTAGAATTGGTAGCCATTGCACAAACAGACCGCCGACACGTCGCTGTGCGGCAATCGTTTGCCGCCGCATTCAGAGACTATCAGCAGACCACCAGGAACGGAACATCGAGGGGAATATGGAACACGTTGTTGAAAATCACGATCAGGTCACCATCACCTTCATCGGCTCGCTTAATAACGGGGCGGTCTTTACCAGAGTTGCCGCAGACAACCCGATGACCATTCTCATCGGGGACGCGGAATTGCCGCCTTCCGTTGAGCAGACCTTGATCGGCATGAAAATCGGGGAAACAAGAACGGTGCGGGTGGATCCCGATGAAGGGTACGGCCCCCGCATGAAAAACCTGCTCCACGAGGTCCCCAAAAGTACCATCGAGCATCGGTTCGCACCGAAGCCGGGAATGCTCATCTCCCAGAAGGTCGAACGCGATGGCGAGCAGCATACGGTCCCGGCGACCATTATCGAGGTGTGCGATGCCACGGTGCTCCTCGACTACAATCATCCGTTGGCCGGTCACCATCTGACCTACGAACTCACCGTCATGGCACTTCAAAAAGGCTCTCGCCCCTGAATCTCATGCTATCGTCTCCAGGATACCGACGCTCCCCTGCCTGACCGGACTTTCTGAAAAATTTCTGTACTTTCATTATTCACTATGTATAGAATTAACTGATTAGAACAACCATATCGCCGCAGGGGGGTTTATGCACATTGAAGACGACGAAATATTGCAGGGGTTTATCGAAGAATCGCTGGAACATCTCGCCGATATAGAAAACGACCTGCTGTCTATCGAAGAAGCCGCTGCAAACGTCGATGAAGACCTGGTCAACAAGGTCTTCCGCGCCGCCCATTCCATCAAGGGCGGTGCCGGGTTTATGGGGTTGACGACGATCCAGGAACTGTCCCATGCCATGGAAAATGTCCTCGGTATGATTCGCGGCAAGACATTGGTGCCCACCCCGGAGATCGTCAACGTGCTGCTGCTCGCCTCGGACCAGTTGCAGCAGATGATTGAAGATGTGCAAAACAGCAACGAGGTGGATATCCAATCACATCTCAGCCCGCTCAACGCCATCGCCAACCACGAATTTGCCCAGCCCGCCGATCGACCCGCCGTCCAGGAACCGCCGGCAGAAACGACGACCCCGGTTGACTCGGACGCGACGCCCGCCTCCCCGGTCCCTGTCGATCAGATGGCGGAACATGACGCTGTCGAAGATGCCGAGGCGGTGGTGCAAGCCAATTCGTTCACGGAACCTGAAGAAGAGGTCATGGACGCTCCGGAAGAACACATCGACGCCCCGCCTCCTGGTGTTGACGACGTCGAACCTGCTGAAATGGCGGGGGAAGCCGCTTCGGCCAGAGATAACGGCAGCGCCAGGGGCAAGGTGGAAACATCGATTCGCGTCCATGTCAGTCTGCTCGATCAATTGATGACCCTGGCCGGGGAACTGGTGCTCAGTCGCAATCAACTCCTGCAGACCATCGGCGGCGACGACTTTCGCAATATGGAGGGTGTCGGCCAGCGTATCGATCTGATTACCTCCGAATTGCAGGAAGCGATCATGCTGACCCGAATGCAGCCGATCGGCAACGTCTTCAACAAATTCCCCCGGGTTGTCAGAGACCTTTCGAAAAAGCTCGGCAAAAAAATCGACCTGACCATTATCGGCAAGGATGTCGAACTGGACAAAACGATCATCGAGGCGATCAACGATCCGTTGACGCATCTGGTGCGAAACTCCGTCGACCACGGTGTCGAGATTCCTGAAGAGCGCAAGAAAGCCGGCAAATCTGAAGTCGGCGTCGTTCAGCTCAAGGCCTTTCATGAAGCCGGCCAGGTCGTTATCGAAATCGTCGATGACGGCCATGGCATCGATGGTGACGCCCTTGCCGCCAGTGCGGTGAACAAGGGATTGCTCACCCTTGAGCAGACCCAGGCGATGTCTGAGAAAGAAAAAGTCAACCTGATCTTCTTACCCGGTTTTTCCACCGCCAAAGAGGTTACCGACGTTTCCGGCCGCGGTGTCGGCATGGATGTGGTTAAGACCAATCTTGACCAACTCGGCGGCCATGTCGACATTACCTCCGAAGTCGGCACGGGTACCACTATTTCCGTAAAACTGCCGCTGACGCTGGCCATTATTCCCTGCCAGATCATCATGACCGCCGGCGAGCGATACGCCATCCCGCAAGTCAACCTCGAGGAGTTGCTGCGTATTCCGGCCAGTCAGGTCAAAGAACGCATCGAACGGGTCGGTACCGCCGAAGTGGTCAGACTCAGAGGCAACCTGTTGCCTCTGATCCGTCTCTCCGACGTGATCGGCGCCGACCGTACCTACTACGATCCGAAAGAAGATGAGTTCAAACACGACCGCCGACAAAAGATCAGCGACCGGCGCAGCCAGGAATCGCCGCTGTTTAAGGACAAAAACAAAGCACACGGGGCTGACGCCAAAGATGAAACGGTCCAACATGACCGGACCGTCAAGGATCGACGCACCTCGGCGGCCAGTGCTCTCAATATCGTCGTCGTCTCCACCGGTTCGATCAAGTACGGATTGATCGTCGATAAATTGCAGGATTCGGAAGAAATCGTCATCAAACCGCTGGGGCGGCACCTGCAACAGTGTAAAGGATACGCCGGTGCCACCATCATGGGTGACGGTCGCATCGCGTTGATTCTCGACGTCGCCAACCTCGCCAGAATGGCAAGACTGACCTCGGTCGACGGAAGCGATCGAGCCACCGAACTGGCTATTGCCGCAGAAGAAGCCGTCAAATCGAAAAAGGACCGGCAGGCGCTGCTTGTCTTCCGCAGTGCCGAAGACGAACAGTTTGCGGTACCGCTCAATCAGGTCGACCGGATTGAAAAAATCAAGCGCGGAGAAGTTGAGATCGTCGGCGGCAAGCGGGTGATGCAATATCGAGACGGTAGCCTTTCTCTGATGTGCGTTGATGACGTAGCCATGGTCAAACCACTGGCGGACCGCGAGGATCTGCTCGTTGTCGTCTTTCATGTCGCCTCACGCGCCGTCGGCTTACTTGCCATCGGACCGATCGACGCCTTGGAGATCAGTGCCGATATCGACGAATCGACATTGCGGCAGACCGGTATCATGGGATCGGCTATCATCAACGGTCATACGACAATGTTGGTGAACGTCTTCGAGCTGACGCAAACCCTGCATCCCGAGTGGTTTGAAAACCAGGAAGTGTTCGAATACAACGAAAAAAGCGGCGCCCAACCGCCGACCATCCTGATAGCCGAGGATTCCAATTTTTTCCGAAACCAGGTCAAGGGGTATCTCACCGAAGCCGGCTACCGCGTCATTGAAGGAGAGGACGGCCAGGTGGCCTGGGATCTTCTCGAAGAGCACAGGCAAGACGTCGTACTTGTCGTGACCGATATTGAAATGCCCAATATGAACGGATTTCAGCTGACCCAGCAGATCAAGTCCGACCAGCGGTTCGCCGGCCTGCCGGTCATTGCCTTGACCACGCTGGCCGGAGAAGAGGACATTGCCAAGGGAAAGTCGGTTGGCATCGACGAGTATCATATCAAACTCGACAAGGAGCGACTCATGGCCTCCGTTCATGATTTTGTCAAACGAGGTCGATGAGCAGCTTCACGCCGCCAGGGACGATCGGACATGACCGGAGACCACGCTGTCGTTATCAGCACAGGGACACACTATTATGGCACAGAAGAAGACTGATTCTGCAAAACGGATGGTAGAACTTGCCACCTTTTATGTCGGTGACGCCTTGTGCGGCATGGATATTCTCAAAATTCAGGAAATCAACAAGCTGACCCAGATGACCAAGGTGCCTCAGGCTCCCGAGTACGTCATCGGCATTCTCAATCTGCGCGGTCAGATCGTTACCATTATCGATCTGGGAAAAAAAATCGGCCTCGGTGAAACCGAACTCAATCAGGACTCCCGCAATATTATCGTCAACGACTCCAGCGGCCACGTCGGACTGCTTGTCAGACAGATCAGCGATGTGGTCAGTGCCGACATGGAGCGACGCGAACCGGCGCCGGCCAACATGCATGGTATTCAGGGAGACTTCTTCACCGGAGTTTACAAGACCGAACAATCGCTGATCGGCATCCTCGACGTCGACAAAGTACTCAGCATCGAGGAATGATCGGCGAGACATGATAGCACCGAAAAAAATCAGCGTTCTCGTCGTCGACGACACCATTGTCTACCGCAAGGCGGTTTCCGATATTATCGGGGAACTCCCCTGTGCCGAACTGGCCGGCGTCGCCCATAACGGCAAGATTGCTCTTGCCAAGATAGCCAGCCTCAGGCCGGATCTGCTGACCCTTGATATTGAAATGCCGGTGATGAACGGCATTGAGGTGCTCCAGGAAATCCGTCGGCAAAAGCTCGACGTCGGCGTGATCATGGTCTCGACGCTGACCGCCGAGGGCAGCGATATGACCATGCGCGCCCTTGAACTCGGCGCCTTTGATTTCCTGCTCAAACCGCAGCAAAGCGCCGGTCAGGCTGACGGCAAACGGCAGCTCAAAGAGATGCTGCAACCGATGATCGAGGCCTTTTCCCGTTCCCGGATCGCTGCCGGAATGCTCTCCGGTCGAGCCGCTTTACAGCGGGGTGCAAGAGCCAAAGGCCTCGACGGCGGCAAAGCAACGCCTCCTTCGGCCCGATTGCAGGCGTCGCTGCCGCCCCGGACCGCTGAGCGTAAAACAAAATCGGAAATCGTCGTAATCGGTATCTCAACCGGCGGCCCGAACGCCCTTGGCCAGATGTTGCCAGGTCTGCCTGCCGATCTGGGGGTACCCATTCTCGTCGTTCAGCACATGCCTCCGGTTTTCACCAGATCGCTGGCGGCCAGTCTTGATAAAAAGTGCCGCCTGACGGTCAAGGAAGCCAGTGAACGGGAAGCCTTGCTGCCAAACATCGTCTATATCGCTCCCGGCGGGAAACAGATGAAGATCGTCGCCGCGGCGGACGGTACCAATCGAATTGTCAAAATCACCGACGACCCTCCGGAAAACTCGTGCAAACCGTCGGTGGATTATCTCTTTCGCTCCATCGGCGACTACTATGTCAATCGGGCCACGGCCGTTATCATGACCGGTATGGGGTCCGACGGTACCAAGGGATTGCAGGCCTTGAGACACAAAGGAGCGCGAATCATCGCCCAGAACGAGGAAACCTGCGTCGTCTACGGCATGCCGAAGGCGCCGATCGAGACGGGCTTGGTCGACGTCATCGCTCCGCTCGGCAGGATTGCCGATGAAATCATCAAGACAGTTAAAAATTGACCACGGAGGGGTTCCGTTGAGAACATCCTGCGAACACCTGGAAAACCACAGCATCCTTTTTCCGATCCGACGTTGCGCGCGGTTTTCTCCCGGCCTCGTCCGTGCCCCATGGAGTGCGATCGCCTCGCCAGGTGTCTCATGCTAAAGATCCAACCCGGTGAATTAAAGGTTATTGCTCAATATATACACAGCGTCTCCGGCATTTATCTCGATCAGAGCAAATCTTATCTCTTTGAAACACGGCTCAGCTCGATTGCCGAAAAACTCGGCTGCTCGTCATACCAGGAACTCTATCACAAGGCGCGCTCGGACGCCGGCAAAACCATTGAACGTCAGATCGTCGACGCGATCTCCACCAACGAAACGCTGTTCTTCCGTGACAGGGCGCCTTTTGAATTATTGCAGCACAAGATCCTGCCGGAAATCATCGATGCCCGCACCCCTTCCGCCCCGAACCTGAAGACGCCGGTCAAGATCTGGAGCGCAGCTGCCTCGACCGGTCAGGAACTCTACTCGATCGCCATCATCATCAAAGAACTGGTCAAGGATCCGTCCCGCTATCATTTCACCCTGCTCGGCACCGATATCTCCGATGCCGCTCTTGCCCAGGCAAGCTACGGTAAATACAACCGTTTCGAAATAGAACGGGGCCTCGACCAACGCTCCCTGCAACGCTACTTCACGTTGTTCGGCGACTCATGGAAGATCAAGGACGAGATTCGTTCGATGGTCAGTTTCCGCAAGCACAACCTGATGCAACCGTTTACATCACTCGGCAAATTCGATGTCATCTTCTGCCGCAACGTGGCCATCTATTTCACGCTTGAAGATCGCCAGGCATTGTTCAACAGAATCGCCGACTGTCTTGCCGATGATGGTTTCCTGGTTATCGGTTCCACCGAATCGCTCACCGGGGTATGCCCGCGATTTGTTCCGAAACGGCACTTGCGCACGATCTTTTACCAGAAGTCCTAGCAAAAAGGTACCCAGCCATGGAAAATCTCACGATTCTCGTTGTCGACGATGACCCGGTTATCCGGCGCCTGCTGGAACAGCGACTGGTCAAGCAGTCCTATGGCGTGTCAGTGGCCGAAAATGGCCATCAGGCGGAAGCGCTGCTGCAGGAACAAGCGTTCGATGTCGTCCTCACCGACCTGATGATGCCGGGCGGTATTGGGGGAATCGAGGTTCTGGAGATCACGAAAAATCTCTATCCGGATACCCAGGTGGTGCTGATTACCGCTCATAGCTCGGTTGATTCGGCGGTGGAAGCGATGAAAAAAGGAGCCGCCGACTACCTGGAGAAGCCGATCAATTTCGATGAGTTGTTCCTCAGGCTCGACAAAATTGCCAACATCAAGACCATTCTTCGCTCTGCCAAGGATATCGAGCAGGCGATGACTGTTACCGAGACCGCCGCTTCGGAAACCATTCAAAATCTGGAGATGACCGTGGCCAAAAAACAGCAGGTAATTGACGCGGCGGAAGACGTGTTGACCGACGATACCCTGGCGGAAGACGAACGTATCGCCCGGGCCCTTGATATTTTCTCGGCAAGCGGCAGGTGATCGCCGCCCGCTCCCGCCGGGCCGATGAATAGGTGGTGCCGCCGACTACCGTTTTTCGGCAGCCGGCTCATAGCCGATCGCGTCACTGAAATCCGCCTCATCCGTTTGCGCCCCGGAGAACGAGGCACCACTCAGATCGGCGCCCGAGAAGTCCGCCTTATAGAGATCGGCCTTGTCAAGCCGAGCATCCGTCAACGTGGCGTTGCGAAACGAAGCATTTTTCAGGTTGGCTCCTTTCAGGCTTGTTCCCCTCAGATTCGCACCGGTCAAATCGGCGCTTTCCAGATCAGCTTCGTTGAGATTCTTGCCGCTGAGATCCGCTCCGGCAAGCTCGCAGCGATAGCAGGAACCGTCTTCGAGCAGCCGGGTAAGGGCGGTCCGGAGAGGTTTTTCATGATCGGCCGTGGCGGGAGCAGTCTCGGGGACTACCTGATCAGCGGCCGCCTCCGTATCGTCCGAACGTTCAGCTTCGGCCGTGCCCGGCGCAAGAGCCGTCTGCTGTTCGGCTGCCGTCATCGGTTGCTCGATCGGTTCGGCAGCCGCCGCTTCGTTTTGCGAGGCGGCGGGAGGCGTGTCTTTGGCCGACGATGCATCGGTTTCTATTTTTACCGGGGACGGAGGGGCAATTCGTTTCTCCGGCGGCGCTTCGAGCGGTCTGGCGCCGAGGCCTTGCTGCTTCGACCGATCACGCTGCTGGTCGATATTTCCGGCATCCTTATCGGGCGCAGTTTCAGCGGGACGCATTTCCTGCTTGGCGGCTTCCGGCTCGGAACGCTCCGACTCCGCCTGTTCCAGCCCCGCTTCGATCTGTTCGGGTTCTCCATCCATCTTCGCGCCAGCGGTATAGGCGCCGGCGAAAACGGCGCCCTGCAGATCGGCGCCGCGCAGATCGGCACCCTGCAGATCGGCGCCGCCGAACCGCGCTCCGTGCAGATTGGCCCCGCGCAAGTCGGCGTCAGCGAGATTGACCAGATACAGAGAAGCGCCGCTGAGATCGGCATCACGCATATCTGCACCGGTCAAATCGAGCCGGTTGAGATCGGCGCCGCGCAGATCGCAACCGACGCAGGCATTGGTTTTTATCAGCGTATCGATGTTGCGCCGGACCTGCTCGTCGGGCTGGTCGGCGGCGCCGAGGCCGGGCTGGTGAGCACTGCCGAGCACGCCGCTCAGAAGTACCGTCAGGAACATTTTTGTTACTGTGATTTTCATGGCATATCCTTTGAAAAAGTGATCATGGGGCTGCGGATTTTATTCGTCTCTGGTGCACGCTCGCTGATTGTCCGAAATCGTCGCACCATCGGCCGAGCCAGCCCTGCGTTGCCGTTTGCCGGTTCCGACCGATGGCCCGTTTTGTCAGCGGCCTGCAGCCTTGTGTGCTTTCCAGCGCCAGGGCGGTATCGGCCGCGGGTGCCGCCACAGACCGATTTTTCGCAATCGGGCCTGTTGCTCCAGATGGCGCCATCGATCACAGATACGTATCCGGCAGTATCGCGGGTGCACCCAGGCGTGTCCGGCCCTGATCAGTTCCTCGTTGACGGACACCGCTCCGGCGCTGACCAGGGCAACGGTCCTGCCGTACGCGTCGTGGTCCATGACTTCAAGCAGCAGCGTCTTGCCGCTCACCAGCGCGGCATTGTGGCGACGGGCCGCCTTCGATCCGGGTTGATCGAACTCCGGCGCATCTATGCCGAACAATCTGACTTCAATGTCATGATTGTCTTTCTTAACCATTATCGAGTCGCCGTCAATAATCGAGTCCGCGCGAACCATAACTTTTCGGCCCACACCGATCGTCTCGGCCGGAGCCTGCTGCAGAGCGACCGGATTCACGATCGTCAGCGTACAGACCACCATTATGATGACCAATGGGCGGGGAAAACCGGCCGTGCTTATCACGATGCCGCGCCATTGTGTCATTTTTCTGAATCCCCGGGATAGCGAGAACCGACGGTGATGAACAGCTCGCTGGTCGCGCGCTTCATTTTCTTGAGAAATGTCGGACATGATCTTGTTATCAAATATTCGTCTGTGCTATAGTAAAGTCAGTTTGTCTGGTGTCCGATTTTTGACAGACGGACCGATTTTGAAGCACGATACCATATCGTGCGGGATAGATGACAGCGTGTCAATCACTTACGATACAGCAGATAATGCAGCAGACCAAATTATCAGAATCCGAAGAGGATACCAGACACTTTCTGGTCAGCCTACCGATTTTTGACAGCTTCCATGTCGATGAACTCACCGTCTTGGCTCGGCACATGAGTTTCATTAACTTGCAGCGCGGCGAATTTCTCTTTGTTGAAGGTGATCGAGGCACCTTTATGGGTTTTGTCGTCAGCGGCGTGCTTGAGGTCTTGAAAAAATCGGAGACCGGAGAAAACATGGTGATCGCCAGGTTGACCAAAGGCAGTTCTATCGGAGAAATGGCCCTGATCGACAAATCGACCCGCTCAGCCACGGTCATGGCCAAACAGCCGACCACCATGGTAACGCTCACGGAAAAGGGTTTTGACCTGCTCACCCAGAAATCTCCGACATTGGGCGTCAAGATCATGCAGAAAATCGCCCGTCTGCTCAGCCTGAACATGAGACGCACATCCAGTAAGCTTGCAGATCTGATGCAGAGCAAACAATGACCGCCCTTCTCGTCGATTCATGACCCATCAACAGCACCCCCGCATCCTTGTCGCCGTTCATTCCCCGGATCACCGCGCCGTGATCCTCCAGACCGTTAAAGAGATCATGCCGACAAGCGAGGTGGCATGCGTCGATGATGATCGTATCCTGCCCGAGTTAGGAGCGCAGCCCTGCCAGGCCCTGATCGTCTCGGATGCCTGCAGCTGCGCTGCCTCATTTGCAGCGCAGCTGCGAAAAATCACGTCGTATCATCCTGACCTGCTTGTCGTCCCGATTCTGGCTTCAGACAGCCAGACACACCTGCAAACGGCAGTGGAGCTCGATGTCTTTTTCTATCTGACCACACCCGTCGACCCTGTCGAAATAGTTCTGGCGGCGAAACGTTTGCAGGCCAAACTTGCCCATACCCCACGGATCACCGCCGGTCGGCCGGCCGCCACGAATCGTGGAATAGCAGGTTTTATCGGGGCCGGTCCGGCGATGAGCATGTTGTTTGAACTGATTCACCGGGTCGCCCAGGACGACTATGCCACTGTGCTGATTCGCGGTGAATCGGGGACCGGCAAAGAACTGGTGGCCAAGGCCATTCATACCAAAAGCAAACGGCGAGTCCACAATTTCGTACCGGTCAATTGTGCTGCCATCCCCGACGATCTGCTGGAAAGCGAGCTGTTCGGGCACCTGAAAGGGTCGTTTACCGGCGCCGGCCAAAACAAGACCGGGCGCATTCAATATGCCGATCAGGGCACCCTGTTCCTCGATGAAATCGGCGATATGAAGCCCGCCCTGCAGGCCAAGCTTCTGCGAGTTCTCCAGGAGAAGGAGTTCGAACCGGTCGGTTCCCTCAAGGCGATTCCGGTTGATACCAGAATTGTTGCCGCAACACATTGCGATCTTGAGGCCTTGGTCAGGCAGGGCGATTTCCGGGAAGATCTCTACTATCGCCTCAGCGTTGTGCCGATCCAGGTTCCGCCCCTGCGCGAGCGATCTGAAGATATCCCGCTCCTTCTCGAACGCTTCATCAAGGCCTTCACCGTCGAGCGTGGCCGTGAAAAAATCGCGTTTTCTCCGGAAGCCGTGTCGCTGCTGATGCAATACGACTGGCGCGGCAACGTTCGGGAGCTGGAAAATCTGGTCCAACACATGTCAATTCTTTACAGCGGCCGAAAAATCCGACCCCAGGACCTCCCCGACAAATTTCTCCGTTCGGCAGGAGGGGCTCCCACCGAAACAGGCGTCAGCACATGGCCGAGTCCCGGTGTCGAACATGATGTTTCCCGGGAGCGGGCCGATCTTTTTGCCGCCTTTGCCGGGCCTGAAAAAGATCAGTCGATAGATCTCGCCGACGGACCTGTCGATTTCAACCATTTGATCAACCAATTCGAACGTGAGTTGATCATGACGGCCATGAAATTCACTGCCGGCAACAAGAAGGAAGCGGCTCGCCTACTGTGCCTGAAGCGCACCACCCTGCTCGAAAAAATCAAAAAGAAGGACCTGGAGGGAACGTGGCTGTGAGGATCGCCGCGGTGCGTGGCGTCACGCAGCCAGACTCATGATATTATTATTTATCTTTTCTTCGATATCGGAGTCTTCGGCAGGCGTCAGCAAGATATCGGTTACCCCGTACTTGACGGCACGGATTACCTTGCTGCGTGTCCATTCCGGACCGGCGGCGATGATCGGCAGCGAACAATTGGAACTGATCTTGATGGCCATGCCGAACGCCTGTTCATCGACCCGCTTCATAACCAGGAATACGGCCTTATAGCCTCCCGGCAGATGTTTTTTCAGATTGTCTTTGAAGCTGAGACGCTTCCACCCCAGTTCCCTGGCGTCAAGTACATTCTGGATCACGACGGCATCCTGCTCGCAGTCGCTGACGAGCAATACCTCACCATCGGCCGAATCACTTGACGCTGCACCCCCGTGCCGGCCGGACGGATAATCATCGGAAGATTCACCGGCCCCATCGTCTCCTGCCGCTCCGGCCACGCTCTCTTCAGCTTCCGGCGCCTGACCGAGCAGTTCCAGCTCAAGAAGCCGGGCCGGAAACAGCATCTGCAGGTTGCCATACCGGGTGGTGCCGATAGAGATCGACATGCTGCTCAGGTAATAGAGCAGATCGGGAACCGGCTCCTCGGCATCCACATCGACCTTCATCGGAATCACCTGGCCGATCTCTTTTTTGATGAACCGCAGCGATTTCGTGTAGTGCTCTTCAAAAACGGCGGTATAAACGCCGGCGATAATATTGGCGATTTCGCTGTAGGCGTCCTGACTATCGTCACCGAAATCTTCTTCTGCTACGGCGGTCTCAAGCTCGCTCGGGGGCAGCATGATCAAGGTTCCGCCGATTCTGATCGCGTCCTTGAGGCTGACGAACAAAAAACTTTTGTCCTCCTGATCGCCGACCACATCGAGATCGGCAATAACCTGCTTGCCGCTAGTTTCCTCGAAGAAAAACCTCTCCTTGGTAACCGGTCTGTTGTCAGCCTCGCCGCAACTGACGGTCACTCCGAGCAAGGCGCCGACCTCTTCCCCGATCCGTTCCCGGCATATCCGCAGGAGGGTATCGATCTTTCTGCGCTGCTTGTCCAACCCATCACGCATCGCTTGCCGATCGGCACCGCTTGATGAATCCTTGGCTGCGGCGGCCGATTGCCCGTGAGCGGTGGGCTCCGATGCCGCCGGCTGATCGCTGCCGGCAGCCGCCTCTTCGGCGTGATCCGGAGCCGCACCGGCTTCATCCGGCGAATCGTCGGCCGATGCCCCGGCCGCATCATCGGCCGGCTTTTCCTGGACAAGGCCGAAGGCTGCCGCCGGCACCAGCATGTACATGGTTCCCATCGGCCGCTCTTCGAGTTCCATGTCCATACCAATCTGATAATACTGCTGATCGGAAAATGGCTCGGCGGAAGATGCGTCGACTTTCAGCGGTGAGACAACCGTTTGCTCTTTCCTGACAAATCGAGTCGCCTGCGGATACATCTCTTCGAAGGTCTTGGTGTAAGACCCGGCGATGATATTGGCAATCTCGCCATAGGAGTCTTCGGTTTCTCCATCGTAGCGCTCATCGGCAATGACGTCTTCGAGTTCGCTCGGCGGCAGCATGATCAAGGTGCCCCCCAGCCTGATGGCATCCTTTACCGAGACGATCAAGGCTCCGGAACCGCTCACCTCGCCGGTCAGGTCCATACGGGCTACGACCAGTTTGCCCGACGGTCGGCTGAAAAAATCCTCTTTGCCGACCACGGTGGAGGGGAGCAGGGTCAGCGCCAACCGTTCGCCAATCAACGAGCTGACTTCTTCCTCAATCTTGCCGCGAACTGCTTCTATTATCTTTTCAAAACGTTGCAATGCTTTCATGGCCGTGCCGTCAATAGATAATCGTCTCCACTGTCTGCACCATGTATCGACCGATCAACACAAAACATTTATCACTCGCTTCCTGTTTTTCTGTGCACTGCCTCAATCGGGCAGGCGCGTCAATCATAGCGCCCGAGTGTCACGCGTCGAGATATTTCATTTCCACCCAGAGCGTGCCGGCTGATGCGGAGAATTCGGTGACGACCCGTGTGGCGCCTTTCAGTCCACTGATGTGCAAGGTTTCACCAACCACCGATGTGGGAATGGCCAGTTCTATGGCCATTCCCGTCTTATTGCACGATGACTTCAGGGCGCCGGCGATCATATTGGCGATTTCACCGAAAGCATCCTTGACATCATCGTCGAGGTCTGCAATCTCCATTCCCAGCAAGGAGCCGGTTATCATTTTAGCCATATCCGCCGTTGCCGAAACACCAATCATCCCTTTGATGGTACCGCCGAACCCGATCATTCCGGTCACCCGGGCATCGGTCAACCGACTGTCGACGCCTATCGTAACACGTTCAGGAACGATAGGCATCATGACCATCGTTTCGAAGATTTCCACGGTGCCTGCTTGCAGAGCTGTCACGTAGTCCATGTTGATCCGTTTCGACGAACAAAGGGCGCCGGCCACGGACCGAGCGCCCTTTCAGTCTCTCCCCGTAAGTGTTATCGTTCCAGTTGCAGTTCCACGGAAAACATGCCGGTATCGGTGGCAAACGAGAGCGCCGTCACCTCGACATCCTTGGCGGTCTGGAAATCATAATTGGTACCGGAAATGGTAGTGGGCAGTGATAGCTCGATATCCCTGCCGTTCTCCGACAGGATGGTCTTGACATTGCCGCCGAGCATATTGGCCAGTTCACCAACCGCGTCCTCGACATCTTCATTGATCTCCTCGACATCCATACCGAGAAAACTGCCGGTTATCGCCAGAGCGACCGGACCGGGAATGTGAATGGCCAGAACGCCCTTGCGTGTTCCGGCCAACCCGATAATTCCAGATATCCCGTCTTTACACGCCTGCCCGGTCGACGGATCTTGATCGATGACCGTGACAGCCATCATCACCATGGTCGAAAAGATTTCTTTCGTCGACTCGACAATCTTGTCTTTAATATCCACGCCGTCCTCCGAAGGTGGTTATAACAGTGGGCCAAGTATCTCGTTCACCTTGTCCGGAGTAAACGGTTTCTTGATGGCGCCGACCGCTCCCAGGGCTTTCGCTTCGCCGATGATATCATCGCCGGTTTCCGTGGAGATCATCAAGACCGGAATATCTTTTATGTCATCACGCTCTGATTTTTCCCGCAAGAAGGAGATGCCGTCCATATTGGGCATGTTGATATCGCTCAGAACGATGTCTACCCGTTCTTTTTCAAGAATTGCCAGAGCTTCCAGGCCGTCCCCCGCCTCAAAAATATTGTCGAAGGATATACCGGCCTGGCGAAGCGATCTCCCGATAATCTTACGCATCGTGCTTGAATCATCTACCAGCAATACATTTTTTCCCATTCGAGCCTCCTGTTCGAGCGATTTCCCGACCCTTGCGTCGATCGCACCACTTTTATTGTCCCATCGTCGACCGGTCAGCGACCGGTGCCGCGCGACGTCCCTGTTGCACGTTGGAATCTTAGCAGCAATCAAAGAGAAAAATCAAACCTCATCTGTGCGTGGTGCCGAAAAAGCGCTGCGCGCTCTACTGTGAAAAATGGAATATATATTGCATTATTCCTACCCAGAACCAGTGGAGACTCCATGAAACGATTCGTAGTCCTGACCCTCGTTGCCGTTTTGTTGTCTTCGACCACGGCGATCACTGCCGGCGGTGCGTCGATACTCGAGCGTGTCAGCAAATCCGAGAGCCTTGAGCTGATCCAAGTCTTTCTCGGCTTCGACCGTCTGCCTCGCTATGACGAGAAGCGGTCGGATCGGCGGCTTGACATCATCCTGCACGATACCACTGTCGCCGAAAATCTGACCATATTTGATCAGGATGAAACCATAGTCAAAATTCTGACGGTGGTCCGTGACGAGGCGACCGTGGTCAGCTTTTTCTTTCGCTACCCGCCGCAGAAAATCGATATATCGACCGATAAGGACACGACCCTGGTCCTGGAGATCCTGCCCGGCAACAGATTCAGCAAGACCTACGATGAAGTGAGCCGACAGCTGTCCGGCATCACGCTGCTCGACAGGGAAGGCCCGGATTACGCCAATCCGCTGCTCTCCTCGCCCTACGCACACGATTGGCGAAGATTTTTTTCCTCCTACGAAACGGCGGTATCACTGACTGCTCCCGTCAGTTTTACTATTCCGGATTTTCCCCTCGCGGCGGTCATCCTCCCGGACAATCTGAGTTACCAGGAACTGCTCGGCGAACAACTCCTCGAACATGCCGACCGGCGATCATGGGCGGAGATGGCGCCGTTGCTGGAGGAGCGATTGCAGGCGACCCAGGACCTTGAAACCGCGAAATATCTTGCCCTGATCTACGGTGACGTCCTGCTCAGGATGGACCATTTCGAAGGGGCATACAAGCAGCTGTATCTGCTCAGGCAAAGTTATCCGGACCAACAGGTCGGTCTGCTGGCCGCCTATCTGCTGGCCATATTGCTGGCGGTCAACGATGATCCCTACACCGCCGATTTTGAGTTGTGGACACTCTCCGAGAAATTTTCCGCACACCATCCGCTCACCCCGCATTACCTGATTTCATTGGCGGAGACCAGTCTCGCCACCAGGCAATTCGAGCAGTTGCAACGTGTCCTTCAGCGAACCGACGTCGCCTACCCCCCGCCATTGCTCGGGGTGCGAGCGCTCCGGCAGGCGGACCTGCTCTTCGCGACGGATCGCTCGGTGCAGGCCTTTGTCAGCTACCGTCTGCTTCCCGATTCCGTAGCGCTTCGCCAACGCCCCTTTTCTCTCAACGCTTATTGTGCAACGCTTTACCAACAAAAGAACTGGCAGGAGGCAGCCACCTGCTATCAGGATCTGACAGATCTACTCACCGATCGGCAGCAGCTGGGTATGGCTTTTTTCCGGTCCGCGCTCGCCACCCTGCATCGAGGCGACACCGCCGCCGAGATCAGCAATCAGCTGGTCCGCATCGAAGATACCTTTCCCAACACCGAAGCGGCTTTCAGAGCGGCGGTGAAACGCACCGACCTTCGCTATCTCGCGGAACCCTCCTGGCATGCCACGGCCCGAACGTACTATCGCGCCCTTGCCGAAGAATCTTCATATCGAGCGGTCTCCGGGGAGTCATATTTCAAGGAAGCCTTGCTCTATCATCTTCATAACGACGACGCCACGGCAATCGCCCGGCTGATGACGTTGACCAGGAACATTCGCAGCGGATCGATCGTCCCCCACGCCGAGGCCTTGTTGATCCAGATCCTGCCCGGCGAGATCAAGCGTTTGCTCGATGCCGGCAACTACCTGCAGGCCGTGGTCCTCTCCCGACAGAACCGCCGCTTTTTCGACAACAACTGGATTGAACCCGATATCCTTGCCGACCTGGCCCTGGCTCACGAACGACTGGGCTCCTACCGGGAGGCTCTCGATCTCTATCTCTTTTTGGCAAGCAGGGCAGCCGGCAGTGAGCGGGAGCACCTCTATCTGCCGCTTGCTCGAACGGCCTTCGCCAGAGGTGATTATCCGCTGGTGGAAGATTTTGCCGGTCAGTACAACTTCAATTATCCAAACGGCCGGTACCAGGAAGATATCCTGCTTATCAGACTCAAAGCACTCTACGCGACCGACCGGTTCGACCGCGCCCTCGCCCTGCTGCCCGAGCCGCTGCCCGACCGGTCCGATTTCAAGGAACTGGCGGCCACCTTGTACTTCCACTCGCAGCAATATGATGCCGCGGCCAGGCTGCTGCACGATCTCGTCCGGCCCGAGCAGGAGCCGGCCGAGGAGACCGTGTTCATGCAGGCCGAAAGCCTGTTTCAACTCGGGCGCGACGATGAAGCAGCCGAGTTGTTCCAGCGATGCCGCGATCTCGGTGCGTTCCAGGGACAATGCCTGTATCGCTTGTCTCAGCTTGCCCAGCGGCGCGGCGAGAAACAACAGGCCCTAAATCTCTTGCGGGAACTGACCGAAACAACAGATGACTCATTGTGGCGGCAACTGGCTCAAAAAGAGCTGCATACGCGCCGCCTCATCAGTCCATAATCGGGAGATATCATGGATCCGCTCACCCTTTCAGACCAGACGATGGCCCTGCTCGCCAAATCCCTCGACCTGCGCTCGACCAACCAGCAGGTCATTGCCGCCAATATCGCCAATGCCGAGACGCCCGGCTATGCGCCGGCCCGGTTCGAGTTCGAGCAGGCCTTGCAGCAGGCTGTCAAAAAATCGACTATTGCCCTGGCAACGACCCAGCCGGGCCATATCTCCCCTGCCGCACCATCCGTTGCCGAGGTGCACGGCACGCTGACCCGTGAGCCGGATGCCACCGGTATCGGCGATCAAAACGGGGTCAGCGTCGATGATGAGATGCTCGCCTTGTCACAGAATCAGTTGATGTATGAAACAGCGGCACAATTATTGAAGAAGAAAATGACGATGCTGAAATACGCGGTATCGGGCGGACAATAATTCCGGGAGGAACCATCACCATGGATATTTTTTCAACCCTTGCGATCAGCGCCTCGGCGCTGAAGGCCCAGAAAATCAGGCTCGACACGGTCAGCTCCAACATGGCCAATGCGGAAACCACGTCAACTCCGGAAGGCGGACCGTACAAAAAAAAATCGGTCTACTTCCAGAGCACGCCGATGGCCTTTGATCAGCATCTCGACAGCGCTCTGCGCGGCAGCGCTCAAGGCGTTGCCGTGACGAAGATCATAGAAGATCCTGAACCGCCGCGAAAAGTCTACAACCCGGCCCATCCCGACGCGGCTGAGGACGGTTATGTCGACATGCCCAATGTCGACGTGCTCAAGGAAATGGTGGACATGATGTCGGCGACCCGATCCTATCAGGCCAACGTGACCACCATCCAGTCGGCCAAGAGAATGGCGCAGAAAGCGCTGGAGATAGGGAGGTAACAGGAGATGACGGTCGCACCCCTGCAGCCCGGCAACACCGGCACCGCCCTGCCGATCAATCGCATCGACGGTGAGGCGATCACCGCGTCCCGTGATGATTTCAGCGCCTTTCTCGAAAACAGTATCGATCAGGTGAACCAAGCCATGACCCACGGTGACCGATCGATCGAAATGCTGCACAGCGGCCGGGCGCAGAGCTTGCACGAGGTGATGATCGCCGTTGAGGAGGCGGATATTTCCCTGCGCATGTTCGTGCAGATCCGCAACAAGGCCCTGCAGGCGTACGAAGAGATCATGCGCATGCAGATCTGATGCGGCCCGCCGACTGGATAGAACACTCACCCAGGTGAAAAAAGACCCATGGCAACCGAACATTCCCCCACCGACGTAACGACCGCGGACGATGCGCTGCCGGCAAAACCGGAACGCAAGCGTCTGATCGATCTGGTCAAGGCCTGGCCGGTGCGCCGACAGATCGCGCTCGGATCGCTGGCGGTCGTCGGGATATCCGTGATGATTCTGCTGATCCTGCAGGCGCGCGTCAGTGATTATCAACTGCTCTATGCCAACCTGGCCGAAGCGGACGCCGGCAATGTGGTCACCTGGCTGAAAACCCAGAACATCCCCTATCAATTGAGAAACAACGGCCGGGATATCTGGATCGGCGCCGATAAAATCTACGAAACCCGGCTCGACCTTGCCGCCAACGGTTTGCCGAGCGGCGGTGATGTCGGCTTCGAGGTCTTTGACAAACAGAGCTTCGCCCTCACCGATTACGTACAAAAAGTCAATTATACGAGGGCTCTGCAGGGTGAACTGGCACGGACCATCACCTCCCTGGCGCCGGTCGAGGCGACCCGGGTACACTTGGCCATCCCGGAAAAACGGCTGTTCAAGAACCAGCAGCAGCAACCGAGCGCTTCGGTTATCGTCACCCTTCTTCCCGGCAAACAGCTCGACCCGAGCCAGGTGCAGGGCATCGTTCATCTCGTTTCCGGGTCGGTAACCGGCCTGGACCCGGAACTGGTCAAAGTGATCGACGCCAACGGCCGGGTACTCGACCTTGACGAAAGGAAGGACCAGGACGACATCCTCAGCGCCGATATGCTCGCTTTTCAACAGGAAGTCGAGCACCGGCTGGAAATGCGGGCCCAGGATCTGCTCGATACCGTGATGGGCATGAACAAGGGTATGGCCCGGGTCAGCGCAACGCTCGATTTCGCCAAGATCGAAAAGACCCAGGAGGTTTTCGACGCCGACGATCCGGTAATCCGCAGCGAACAGGTCAATTCGGAGACGAGCGGCGCCCAGACCGCCGGCGGCATTCCCGGCGTCCAATCGAATCTGCAGGGCCCCGGTGCCACTGAAGCAGAGGGCTCCATACCGTCTCAAAAGTCGTCGCGGACCACCAATTACGAAATAAGCAAAACGATCAGCCGGATCGTCAATCCGGTCGGGACCATTCGCAACCTCTCCGTGTCGATTCTGGTAGCCGATCGGGAGATAACCGGGGAAGACGGCACGGTCACCACCGAGCCGCTGGCCGAAGAGGAACTCGCCTCCATCGAGAATATGGTGGCCAGCGCGCTGGGTCTGATTCCCAACCGAGGCGATCGCATCAACGTCGTTTCGATGCCGTTTACCGAACCAACGCCGTCTGAAATGGTCGCCGAACGATTGCCGGCCGGCCTGTTCTACCAGTTTCTGCCGGCCCTGAAAATCGGTTTGCTGGCCTTTGCCATTCTGCTCTGTTACCTGTTTTTGATCCGTCCCATCGTCAAGACCATGCGCGGCGATCTGGTGGAACATTACAAGACCGTCGAAGAGCTTGAACGCGAACGGCTGGATATGATAAAATCCCAGCATGAGGCGGAGATGGCCGAAAAGCCGGTGCCCGAGGAAGATTTCATCATTGCCCTGCGCCGTGATGTCATGAAAAATCCGGTGCCGACCGCCTTTATCATCAAAAACTGGATTCAGGAAGTCTAGTCATGCCGATCGAATCTCTCACCGGGCTCAACAAGGCCGCCGTGCTGCTCATCTGTCTCGGCGAAGAAGCGTCGGCCAGGATCTTTGAGGAACTGACCGACGACGAAGTCCGGAGGGTGACCCGGGCAATGGCCGCCATCGATCATATCCCGTCGAATATCAAAGACAAGGTCTTCCTGCAGTTCAGCAACGCCCAGGACGAGTTTGCCGGCCTGTTCGTCAAGGGCAACGAATTTGCCCGCAACGCGATTACCGCGACCAATCTCGGCGAACGAACGGAGATGCTGCTCGAGCAGTTCATCTCCGGCACCGAGACCCGCTCACTGGAAACCATTTCCCTGATGCAGCCGCGTATGGTCGCCGGCCTACTGGAAAAGGAACACCCGCAGACCGTGGCGCTGATCCTGTCGACCCAGCACGTCGAGCATGCCGCCGAGATCCTGTCGCACCTCTCCGAGGCAATGCAGGCCGACGTCGTCTACCGGATCGCGAAACTTGAAAAAGTATCGCCCGAAGTACTCAATCATATCGAGGATGCCCTGCACCGCGAGATTGGTCTCGTAGCCAGCAAGGAACAGCGGGAGATCGGTGGGCTCGACAAGGTCGTCGATCTGCTCGGCAACATGAAAAACAACCTCGATATCGATATTATTGAAACGATCGAGGAAACAGATGCCGATATGGCCGAAGAGATCCGCAAACGGATGTTCACTTTCGAAAACCTGATTGCCCTCGACGGCCGATCGCTGCAGATGATCCTGCGCGAGGTGAACAACGATTCGCTGACGCTGGCGCTGAAAACCGCCTCCGAAGAGATGAAAGAAAAAATATTTGCCAACATGTCAATCCGTGCCGCCGACATGATTCGTGACGATCTCGAGGCCATGGGGCCGGTGCGACTCTCCGAGGTCGAGGCCATGCAGCAGTCGATCGTCAAGATTGCCATGAAACTTGAAGAGGAAGGAAAATTGATGCTCGGCCGCGGAGGCGCCGCCGATGAGCTCGTCTAAGATCTTCAAGGGGCGCGGCGATTTTCAACCGGCACAACTGGTTCCCCGTCCCTCCGACCCGAAAAACACGTGGCAGGCGGTAGCCGTAGCCGAGCAGGCGCCGACACGAGCCAGACAAGAAGATGGTGGCGGGCCCAACACCCCCGCCCCGGACGCCGGCCCCCAGGTCGGTGACAGTCCGCCGTCCGGTAGCGTCACCCAAGATCCGGATCACCCGGAGGCAGACGATACCGCTGCCGCGGCGACAACGCCTTTGGGCGGCGATACCCCGGCAGGAGCGGCGACACAACCTGCGGACAACGATGTGTCTCCCGTCGAGCCGTCAATCGATCTTGCTAAACTGCGGGAGGCGGCCTATCAGGAAGGTCTGGCCCAGGGTCGCGGGGAAGCGCTGGCCCAGGCCGAAGCCGATTTCGGCTCAGCCTGCGCCGCGCTGCAGCAGATCAGCGAACAATTGAGCGTTATTCGCGAGACCATCTTGAAAAACAGCCGGACCGAACTGATCGAGCTGGTCTTTGCGCTAGCCGAGAAGATCATCAGGCATTCGGTCCGCGAGCAGGATCAGACCATTCTCGCCACCGTCGAAGAAGCCCTCAACCGAGCCGTACGATCGAGCGAATTTACCATCTACCTGCATCCGGACGACAGAGCAGTCATCAAGAGTCGGGTACCGGAATTCGTCGCCAGCCTGAACGGTCTGGAACAGATCGCCGTGAGAGGCGATCCGGCCATCGATCAGGGCGGCTGCCGAATCGAGTCGGATACCTGCATCGTCGACGCCACGGTGGCCAGCCAGCTCGACATCATCAGAGAGCAGTTGAAAAATGATGCAAGCTAACCGGCATCGACCGGCAGAGGAACATGCTTCTTGACCCGGACAACATCGCGGCGATCACGCCCATCAAGGTCTGGGGCAAGGTCACCCGCATCGTCGGTCTGGTCGTGGAAGGCTATTGTCCGCACGCCTCGGTCGGCTCGCTCTGTGAAATCTCGCCGCTCGGCGGTGGCGCCCCGGTTCACGCGGAAATTGTCGGGTTCAACGATCTGCGGGCACTGCTGATGCCGCTGGGCGACCTGCGCGGCCTCGGGCCCGGCAGCCTGATTCGCAGCATCAAGGACAGCGCCACCGTGCGGGTCGGCAACAATCTGCTCGGCCGGGTCATCGACGCGATGGAACAGCCGCACGACGGCCTGCCGCGGCCGTCCCTGTCCGAAGAACGGCCGCTCTACAGTCTGCCGCCGGGACCGATGCTGCGCAAGAACATCACCGAGGTGCTCGATCTCGGGATCAAGGCGATCAACGGCATGATCACCTGCGGCACCGGCCAACGCATGGGAATCATGGCCGGTTCGGGCATCGGCAAGAGCGTGTTGCTCGGCATGATGGCCCGCTATGCAAAAGCCGATATCAACGTTATTGCACTGATTGGCGAGCGGGGCCGCGAGGTACGCGAGTTTATCGAACGGGATCTCGGAACGGAAGGTCTGGCACGCTCGGTTCTGGTTGTCGTCACCTCCGACCAGTCGCCGCTGCTGCGGATGCGCGGCGCCTTCGTCGCCACCGCCATTGCCGAATATTTCTGTCAGCAGGGCAAGAACGTGCTGCTGATGATGGATTCCGTGACCCGTTTCGCCATGGCCATGCGGGAAATCGGCCTGGCCGTCGGTGAACCGCCGACGACCAAAGGCTACACACCGACGGTCTTTGCCACGCTCCCCCGGCTGCTGGAGCGCGCCGGACGCTTCCAGGGCCAGGGCTCGATCACCGGTCTCTACACGGTGCTCGTCGACGGGGATGATCTGACCGAGCCGGTCGCCGACTCGGTGCGCTCCATCCTCGACGGTCATATCGTGCTGTCCCGCGAGCTTGCCGCCCGCAATCACTATCCTGCCATCGATGTCATGAACTCGACAAGCCGCATCATGCGCGATGTCACTTCGCCCCGTCACCAGGAACTCGCCGGCCGGGCCCGGACCATCCTGGCGACCTATCAGGAGGCGGAAGATCTGATCAATATCGGCGCGTACGTAAAAGGATCCAATCCGAACATCGATTTTGCGATCAGCAAGATCGATGCGATCAACAAATTTCTGCGCCAGAATTTTGACGAAACCGCATCCATGAAACAAAGTATCGAGGAACTCGGCCAGATTCTCAGCGAACGCAGGGATGAGGATCGCCAGCCAAAACAGAATCGGCGCCTCTCAGACCAACAGCACTAGCCTGGAAACCCGATGAAACCGTTTTCCCTCGACACCGTGCTCAACCATCGCCAACGGCTGCTCAATCTTGCCAGAGGGAGATTTGCCGAGGCCCAGTCCGAGTACAACGAGGTCAAGGCGCAGGTCGAGCAGTGCGTTGCCGAGCGCGGCGGGTTGATCGACACGCTGGCGGAAATTCAGCGCAGCGGCATCGATATCGATGAACATATTCGCTATGTCAACCGGATCGACCTGCTCAAAACGGAGCTTGAACGACTGCACCGCCGCCTGCGGAAAAAGCACGACATCGTCCTGCGGGAACGAGCCCACCTGCTGCAAAAAAGCAAGGAGCACCGGGTTCTGGAGAGGCTCAAGCAGCGTCAGGATGCACAATGGCAGCAGTTTCTCGACAGAAACGAGGCAAAGCTGCTCGATGAAGTGGCCATCTTGTCAAACAGCCGGAAGCACCGATGACCCTGATACCGTGAGCCTCTGATGGAAAAGATACCTGCAACCGGATTTCTGACCGCCACGCTGATCACCCTGTCGCTGACGATCGGCCAGCCCCGGCAGCTCTTCGCCCAGCCGGACGAATCGGTCGAACAAGACATTACCTCCGTCGAGCAGCGGCGGTTGGAAGCCGTCATTGCCAGTGAACGCCAGCTACTGCTCGATGAAAAAAAAGCACTCGAGCTGCGGGAAAATGAGCTAAAGACCATCGAGGAGGCCGTCGATAAGAAACTTGCCGAGATCGACGGAAAAATTGCCGAGCTCCAGCAGCAGCAAAAAAAGCTTGAAGAGGCACTGGCCCGCAAGGATGTCGCGGAGCAGGCCAAGGTCGAAGAGCTCAGCAAGATCTACGAGCGGATGGCACCGGACAAGGCGGCACTCGCCCTCTCGGGCCTCGATCAACGGCTCGCCGCCGATATCCTTGGCAACATGAAAGTCAAGGCCGCGGCAAAAGTACTGGACTTCCTCAACAAGCAAAAAGCCGTCGAACTGAGCGAAACGTTTTCAACGATACAAATCGAGTAAAGCCCATGGATACGATCCCGATTGCGCCGGCCCCGCAGCACAACGCTCCTTCTGCCAAGACACCACGAGGCGCTGCCGGCGCCG
>CAYSSK010000035.1:0-34246 GCA_964433645.1 uncultured Desulfofustis sp. | reverse complement strand
GCAGCCGGCGGCCAGGCCATGGATGGCCTGTCTGCCGGCCTCGGAGGCCAGCCGACCAGGCCGCAGCGCAGCAGCTGGAGGCAGGACCGGCCAGCCCTTCCGACCGAGATGACGATTTTCATTGTTCGTTGTGACCTCTGGTCATGGGGGTTAGCCGAAAAATGAACCGTAGATTATCCCGGCAATCGTCGACATGACGACGATAATACCGCAAAAGGTCGCTGTTTTCTTAACACCCATAACGGTACCGATAACCAGCATGTTCGGCAGTGACAAGGCCGGACCGGCGAGCAGCAGCGCCAGGGCCGGCCCCTTGCCCATGCCGGAGCCGAGCAATCCCTGCAGAATCGGCACCTCGGTCAGCGTGGCGAAATACATCAAGGCGCCGGCCAGCGAGGCGATCAAGTTGGCCGAGACGGAGTTGCCACCGACCAGGTCCTGAATCCACTGTTCCGGCAGCAGCGCCGGATGACCGGGACGTCCCAGCAAAAAGCCGGCCACCAATACACCGCCGGCGAGCAGCGGGGAGATCTGCTTGACGAATCCCCAGGTCGATTCGAGCCAACTCTTGCGCTCGTCCCCGGTAAACCAGGCCTTGACCATCAGTCCGAGAACGATCAGCAAAGCGACGGTGATATACCATTTGGCGGCGAAGATGGCCGGCCACAGGCCGGTGGCATCCGGTGCCGGTTTGGCGAAGGCGGCAAAGACCAGGATCAGCACCATGGTCATGATGTAGAGCGTCTCCTGCAGCAAGCTTCGCTGCTTGGCAGCCTCATCGGGAACATAGATCTGGCCGGCGGTGCGGGCCGCATCATCCTTGCGAAAGATAAAGGCCATCAGCAACCCGGTGATCACCGCGAAAAAAACCGCGCCGATGGCCCGGGCCAGGCCGAGCTGCCAGCCGAGAATCTTGGCGGTCATGGAGATGGCCAGCACGTTGATGGCCGGACCGGAATAGAGAAAGGCGGTGGCCGGTCCGATACCGGCGCCCCGGGTATAAATACCGGCAAAAAGCGGCAAGACCGTGCAGGAACAGACCGCCAGGATGGTCCCGGAAACCGAGGCCACCGAATACGATAGAAGCTTGTTGGCCTGGGCTCCGAAATATTTGAGGACCGCCGCCTGCGAGACGAAGACGGCGATGGCGCCGGCAATGAAAAAGGCCGGAATCAGGCAGGTCAGGACATGCTCCCGGGCGTACTCCTGGAGCATCATGAATGCTTCGAGCCCGGATTGCCGGATCAGCGGGTGACTCCAGGGCACATAATAGGCGGCAGCGAAAACCGCCACGATTAAAAATAGCTTGGTACGTTCCTTCATGACCCATCATCCTCCCTCGACGGCCCGAGTGCCGACCGGCTGCCTCGCAAGTCGTCTTATTTTTGTTGATCTATCGATTGACAGCAGTGGACAGCGGCAAACAACGCTGCCGCCGGCCACTCCGATTCCTTATTGTCTAACCCCCCATGACTGGAAGTCACAACGAACAATGAAAATCGGCATCGTGGTCGGAAGGGCTGACCGGCCCTGCCTCCGGCTGCTGCGCTGCGGCCTGGTCGGCTGGACTCCGAGGCCGGCAGACAGGCCATCCATGGCCTGGCGAGAAGCTTTCGGGCCGGATTCTCCGTCCAGCCGGGCCTTCGCGATCCAGCCTCCGGCAGAACCGGCCAGCCCGGGGAGCGCCAGCCCGGGGAGATGATTTTCATATAAACGGTTATCCACCCATTTTGCTTCAGGCGCGTCAGCCCGATATAATGTCTGAATTACCGAACTGCCGGACCGTTCCCCTCTCTGATCCGTTCACGATTGATTGTCGGCAGGCGGGCCGTCAACGGTGCCACCTCCGCGTCGTCGTCCAGCCAGCGACGCAGGTCGCCGAGCAGGCTGGCGGCATAAGGACTGGCGGTCCCATCGGCCAACCGGTAATTCACCCATTGCCCGTCTTTCGCAGAGGCGATCAAGCCGGCTTCTTCCAGCACCTTGAGATGTTTGCTCGCCGTGGACTGGGCCAGACCCAGAGCCGCCTGTATTTCACAGACGCAGAGCATCCGTTGCTGGAGCATCTTGACGATCTTGACCCGGTTCGAATCCGATAGCGCCTTCATGACTTTGATGAATTCTTTCATACCGCCTCCATATCGTTAAATCGGAATATAACTATCTATGGGGCGGCTGTCAAAGAAAAATGTTGGGGAATCAAAAGGAGGGAGGTGTACGTCTATTCCCACTCGAAGATGGGCAAAGCAGATAAATCTAGTGCAGCAGGCCGACGATGAAAATGGGGATGACCGGCTTGAGCGAGCTGTCGGTCCGAACGGAGATGACGTCTCCATAGCGCCCGGCGGTACCACTGATATTTTCGATTCGGATGATACATCGATCATGCCCGTCGGTACAGCGCTGGGTCAAGGCATAGCGGATGGACTCGCCGAGCCGGGCGGAAATATCCCTGATAGTAAACGGATAGTCCGCTCGGGGAATGATCTCCACATCGGTGACCAGCGGGGCGCCCGCCGCCCCGGCCAGCTTAACCCGCTGGGGCCGGACTTCGGCAAAGGATTCCACGCGGCCGGTAAGCACCACCTCAAGCCACGGCCGGTTCGGGTCATTGGTCTGCACCCGCACCAGTTCGCGCACGGTTCTTCCCCCATAACCATTGGTTTTGAACTCGACCTGGATGCGTCCCTCACCGCCCGGAGGGATCCGCCGCGTACTTGACGCGGCCGTACATCCTCAGCCGGATTTCAGGGCAAGAATGGCAAGCGGCGCCTCTCCCCGGTTGGCCAGGATGAAATCATGCTCAATAGTGACACCTTCGACCACCGGTGCGAACTCGAAGACCGTTTCCGGCAGGTACACGGCCGGCTCCCCGGCCAGAACATGACCGACGGGCGGCAGCAGGAGCACGATCACCAAAACGACGAGTGCGGTGCCGCTCAGAGGCGGCCGAGCCATGAACTGATCCGTTCTCTTCATAGTCCCCTCGTTATTTATTACTGTCGCCTCGCATACCGCCGATCGTCACCACATGCGGGCCGACGACCATCGTTTGGCAAAGATGATGAAAACAAGATAGAGGGTCATCGCCAGAAAGACAATGTCCCGGGCAATGGTCCACAAATCGGCCGGACCCTCGCTGACATCCGTGGAAAAACAGCCGCAGTGGATATCGAGGCCGCGCAGATGATTGAAGACCAGGGAACCGGTAAAGATGATCATCAGAGCTGCACTGAGCACTCCGGCGCCCGGCAGCCAGATGTTTGCCAGCAGACAGAGCCCGATCAGCAACTCGAGCCAGGGCAGGATCAGGGCGGCAAGATTCACCAGCGAATCGGGCAGGATCTGGTATTGGTACACCGCCAGAGAAAACGCTTGCGGGTGAAGGATCTTGTCATAACTGGCAGCGAGAAAAATGATGCCGAGGCTGACGCGGACGATATGAAAGACGGACCAGTGCGGGCCGCGCCGTGAACGATGCTTAACGTCATGACTATTCATTGGAAGAGCTCTGGATATCGTGTCATTGTCTGTTTTGCTATACCACCCACGTCAGGCCCGCGGACCGGCAATTCCCGGAAAGCACGGCACACTCCGGATCAGCCGCCACCCCGGCCGACGGGCAGCCCTGCTTCCTGCCAGACAGTCCAGCCGTTAAACAGCACCCGCACCTGCTCGACTCCCATATCCTGGAGGAATACGGCAAGCTCGTGACTGAGGTCACAGCTTTCGCCGTCGCAATAGGTGATGACCATTTCCTTATCATATAACCGGTCAATCATATCAAAGTAACGGGTCTCGACCTGATCGAGCGGCAGGCTCAGCGAGCCGGCGATATGCCCCTCCTGATACTCGAACGCGGAGCGGGCATCGACAAAGAGCACCGTATCTTTTTCAAAGCGCTCTCTGGCCTGCTCCAGAGAAATGATCAGATCATCATCCTGATAGACCGATACCCCCAAGGCTGACCAATCACCGATCAGGGCGATTCCATCTCCGCGAATAGTGTTGGTGGCGATGCCGATCACGCCGGCACAGACGAGCAGCAGCGCCGCCTGCCAGCCAGCGCTGACCAGCCGCCGTTTGCCGAATGCGGCTCCGGCCGCACCGCTTTGTTCACTCTGATTGATCTGTCGACTCATATCATCACTGCAGAATGCTCTATTGCGGGACCCCGAGTTTCTTAAAGACGGAGACGATGGTCTTCTTATCCATGAAGCCGACATGGCGGCCGACTTCATTGCCGTCTTGGTCATAGAAGATCTGGGTCGGAATTCCTCTGATACCAAACCGCCGGGCCTGCTCCCGATGCTGCCAGACATCGATGAAGATGATAGACGCCCGTCCCTGATATTCGACTTTCAACTCCTCGATGATCGGGGCCATCATTTTACAGGGAACGCATTGCGTCGCACCGAGATCGAGCATGGTCACCAGACCCGGGGTCGGTACGGTCGGGATGACAGCCGCATTGGCATCCGCGGCGCGACCCGGAGTACTCAAGGCCAGCACCAGAATGAGCGCCGAAAGGACGATCGCTGCCATCTGTCTGTGATACGTGAAATTCATAACTACTCCATCAAATGTTTTGTGTTTGCCGGCAAGCACACGCCAGAGTTGCAAACAGGTCTTTGACCAAGCGCCCCCGTCCTTCCCGGCTTTGCTCAATCGACGTTTCCCATGAGCCAGGAGGTCAGCTGGGCCGGACTGGGAACGGAGCCCGAGGCCTTGATCTCGTCATTAACGATCACCGCCGGGGTCAGCACAACCCCGTGCTCAGCTATCGCCAGCGGCTCGGTGATATATTCAAAATCGGCGGCCAACTCATGCCTGGCAAGAATTTGCATCACCGTATCTCGAAGCTGCCGGCAGAGCGGGCACCCCGGCCCGAGCACCTTGATCGACAGGGTTTCATTGCCATCGGCCGCAACCGGCAGACCTAGGTATTTGCGGTACTCACGGAGGAACGCCTGCTCGTAGGCTTCCGCGGCCGCAGGGGCAAAATAATTCTTGCCGGCAAGCCGCTCTCGTATTACCGCGCCGATCCGCTCTTCCGGAATAGCTTCGGCACGCGACGCCAGTTCGGAGAGCACCGCCTTGAGGCCGATGATGCCGGCCTGCAGATTACCGATCTTGATCTTGACATAATCTTCCACAACGCATCCCTGAACGGATCACTTGCTAAAAAGGGTTTTCTCAGATAGACATTCCACCGGACTCCGCTCATGAAACGGGAAGAAAGGGCTGGGCGATAAAATAAAACCCGAGAACGGCGATCATGGCCGCAGCCGATTTACGAAACCACTGCCCACCCTGTTGCCAGGTGCTGCTTTCCAGCAGCCGCTTGACGAGCGCGGTCGAACTTCCGGCGACGACGATCGGCAGACAGTGACCGATGCCGAACAGAATGATGAACAGCAGCCCGGTCAGAAAGGTGTCCTGGATGGTGATCAATGCCAGGATCGGCGCGATAAAACCAAACGTGCAGGACCCGGACAACACTCCGTAGGCCAGACCGAGCACCAAGGCGCCGGACCACCCTTTCAGCCGCAGCCTTGCCATCAGGCTGCCGTTCATGGAACAACCCGCCACCCCCAGCATGCCCAGTGCGACCCAGATCAGCACCAAACCGACGACAATGGTCCAATAGGGACCAACATCGCCGAGCATCCGGCCGAGCAGCGCGCAGATAATACCGATCGCGGTAATGGTGACGAACAGACCGATCGTGAACAACAACGCATACCCGCCGGCCCGCCGCCCTTCCACGAGTCCCTGCTGGCCGCCGACATAGCCGATGATGAGCGGAATGGAGGCGAGATGACAGGGGCTGAGCAAAACACTGACCATGCCCCAGAGAAAACAGCCGAGCGCCCCGAGCAGCAGCCCCTGGCTCATCCAGTAATGAATCGTCAGAAAGATCTCTTGCATACGTTACCGATTGGGTGATTACAGGGACGCCCAAAACAGGCCAAACTATCAATTGAGAAAAGCGATCTGGTCCTGCACCTGCGCCCGGATGACCTCCTCGACACAAGGCAAATACTGCAGAATACACGGTACTTTTATCCGGTAATAGACCTGCTTGCCCCGTTTTTCGACACAAACGACACCGGCATTGCGCAAGATGGCCAGATGTTTCGATACCGTGGAAACATCCGCTTCTATGGAGGCGGCCATTTGACAGACGCACTTTTCGCCGTCGGCCAGTTGTTCCGCCAGCCAGAGTCGGGTGGGATGCCCGAGCGCTTTGAGGACGGTGGCTTTTGCTTCAAGCATTGTTTTGTCTCGTTGTTCCATGCCGCACCCAGTCACAATGTGGCACATATGGTAAAATAACCACATGTGCCCGTCAATTCATTTCTGCCGTGTATTTCCGTTATACCAAAAAAATTGAGATAACCACCGGCATTTGCATTAAAAAAAAGATGCCCCTCCGTTCCTTGCCAAGCCGCACCCCCTGTCTGCTCATGTCAGAGATCCTGTTCCGCCGACTATAAGATCATTTAAATTGATAGACAGGCTAAATATTTCTTTATGCAAATGCTACTTTGTGGTAGGATGTGCTTATGTTTATCAAACCCAGTTTGATATCGTTTTTCCGAAAAAGGGCCAGTCCCGGCAGATGTGCAGAGAGGATATCGGCCTTTTAGCCAGCCAACCCGGCACTCTATCATTTGTTTCAGAGGAGGAACAGAGCATGCACGAGCAAGAAAACCAAAATAACGTGGGAATCAGCCGCCGCCAGATGCTCATAGCCGGCGGAGCCATGGCCGCCGGTGCTGCACTCAGCCACTTCGGCGGGCTGGTCAAGCAGTCTGTAGCCAAAGACGGCTCAGCCGAAAAATGGCCCTGGCCCTATCAAAAACTCGACCCCGCCGCAACGGCGGCCATCGCCTACGAGGAGTGGTACCGGGTCTTCTGCGGCGCCGCGGTGATCAACAGCGTCTTCAGCCAGCTGCGGGAAAAAGTCGGCGAACCGTACCTGTCCTTTCCGGTCGATTCGTTTGTCTTTCTTGAAGGGGGCATGACCGGCTGGGGCATGACCTGCGGCTCCAATGCCGGCGCCGCCGTCGTCGCCAACTGCATCATCGGTCCCCGGACCGCCGGAGCCCACGAAGGTCACCTGATCACCACGGAACTGTTCGAGTGGTATTCCGACGCGATGCTGCCGATCTATGTCCCGGACCAGCCGAAAGTGGCCGTCGACATCGTGCAGACCAACAGCGCCTCGCCGCTCTGCCATATTTCCGTCGGCAGGTGGATGGAAAAATCGGGCTATCCGATCACCAGCGCCGAGCGCAAGGACCGGTGCGCCCGGGTGGCCGCCTCTGTCGCCTACCATCTCGTCGAACTGCTCAATCAATGGCATGACGGCACCTACCGGACCGCCGCCACCCACAGCCCGGTCAAGGAGTACGGCATCACCGCGCAGATGAACTGCATGGATTGTCACGGCAACGATGTCCCGGAACCGCCGCTTTGATCAACCCGCGCAGCCACATCCCATAATCGGGAAGGCAACTGCGATCAGCACCACTGTGCCGGCGGCGATATCCCTTCAATCGTCGCCGACACAAACTTTTGCTACCCCGGCCACTGTCACAATTAGCTCCCTCACGATTACCTCCCGGCAGGTCCCACACGCCGAAACACCTTGACCTTTGCTGTTTCGTCGGGCTATATCTTTCTTTAATCGAAGAACGCCTCAGTGCTCTTTAACCCTCAGCAAACGGGTTGGAGAGACCATCATTCCAGTTGAATACGCCCCATGAAAAACGCTCCGGAAAAAATCTACCTCGAGCCGACCACGCGATGCAATCTCCGCTGCCGGATGTGCGTCAAGTATGCACCGGGCAGCCGGATCGAAGAACAGGATCTGGACCCGGCGCTCTTTGCCGGGCTGCTCCCGGCCCTGCCGCTTACCGAACGGCTGATCATCAATGGTATCGGAGAACCGCTGCTCCACCCTCAGTTGGACACATTGATCGGCCTGGCTCGCACGCACCTGCCGCCCCAAGGCAACATCGGACTGCAAAGCAATGGCGTATTGATCGATCAAGAACGGGCCGAAACGCTGCTACAGGCCGGCCTGGACACCCTCTGCCTGTCTCTGGACAGCTTGGTCGACCCGCCGCCGCTTAACGGCCGGCCGGAAGAACACAGTTTCGGTGCGGTCAGCCGAGCCGTCGCCGCCTTGACCGCCACCCGACAAAAAACCGGAGCCAACCTGCAGATCGGGCTGGAAACCGTGATCCACCGCGACAACTACCCCCACCTACCGAACATTGTCGATTGGGCCGGCGCCAACGGCGTGGATTTTATCATTGTCACCCATCTCTTTCATTATGCACCGTCGCCCGAAAGCGTCTTCAACCCTCATTCGGCTGACGCCATCGCGCTGTTCCAGGCCTTCCGGCAGCAGGCCGCCGCCCGGAATCTCGATCTGAGCGACTGTCTCAAGATCTATCGCCGCTTCGATCGATCACCGGCAGCAGGAGCCTGCCGGGAGCTGCTACACGCCATGTACCGGGAAGCCGCCACTCGCGATCTCCGGCTGCATCCGGCCAGCCTGATCGACTGCGAGACACATATCGATGGCGACGACATCGGTGCGGTCTTCGCCCGGGCCAAAGAGTTGGCCGACGTATCAGGTCTGGAGCTGAGATTACCACCCCTGACAGCATCCACCGAGCGCTCTTGCCCATTTGTCGATGAGCAGGCCACCTTCGTCGCAGCCAACGGCCGGGTCATGCCCTGCCATTTCCTCTGGCATGCTTACTCCTGCCGGGTATTCGGCAAGGAGGTCGCCGTGCAGCCACGGTCCTTCGGTGCGCTTGCCCAACGCGATCTGCTCGAAATCTGGCGCGCTGACGATTACCGCCACTTCCGCGACGAGGCGGGCCGTTACGATTACGCCCACTGCTGGAGCTGCCCCCAGGGACCGTGCCCCGACCTGGTCCAGGACATCGCCGAATTCGCCAACGACTGCTACGGCAGCACGGTCCCTTGCGGCCACTGCCAATGGAGCCTGGGCGGCATACGCTGTCTGTCATGACCGCACCGGAAACAGATATCGACACAAACTGGTCCACGGCCGCGCGGGATCCCCATCTGCTGGTGGTCGGCGGCACCGCTCGCAACGCCGGCAAGACCGAACTGATCTGCCGGCTTATCGCCCAGAGTCTTCGTCGGCACAAACGAGACATCCTGGCCCTCAAGGTATCTGCCGTCTATCCGGACGAAACCTTGTATCACGGCTCCCATGACCACGACGAACCATCGTTCCAAGTGTTTGCGGAAACCGACCGGGCCGGCGCCAAGGATACCTGTCGGATGCTGCGGGCCGGCGCCCACCGCGTCTTTTATCTGCGCTGCCGGGACAGTGACATTTTGCCTGCTTACCTCCAGTTCAGAGATAACCTTCCCGCCGCCACGACCATCATCTGCGAATCCAACACGCTGGCCGATGTCATCCGCCCCGGCCTGCTGGTTATGGTCGCAACTCCGGCAGGAACCGACAAGGCCCGGGCCATCCGGCAGCTGGCCCGGGCCGATCTGGTGATACACTCCGACGGTACATCAGGATTTCCCGAAGCAGCGCGGATTACCCTTGACGAATCTGGAGCCTGGCTGTTGCTTGACCAGTGATGTTACCGATTCGTAACACTTCTCTTGTGCCATACCACGCTCGTCAGGTATACTGCTGCTAAAACGGTCTTGGACCGTTTATTGCAGAGTCTTCCGTGTCTGCATTCATGCTGTCGGGCTTTGTCAATCGCTCGGAAACAGACCCTGATCAGTGAAGGTACCAGCCATGCTCCGCCTCTTCTTTCGCTGTTTCTTTCTTTTGTTCCTGATGCTGCCGGCAACCGCCGGGTATACGGCCGCCCAGGCGAACCTGCGGGCCGGGGTGGCCAGCATGATCACGCCCGTCTCCACGGTCCGCTACTATCAGCAGATCATCGATTACCTCGGCGACAAACTCGGCATGGACGCCGAGATGATTCACCGGACCACCTACGACGAAATCGACGTGATGCTCGAACAGGGCCAGATCGACGTGGCCTTTATCTGCTCCATGTCCTACGTCATGAACCAGGAAAGATTCGGCGGTGAACTGCTCGTCGTCCCGCAGGTCGGCGGCAAGACCGTCTATCATTCCACCCTCATCGTGCACCGGAACAGCGATTTTGCAACCCTCGATGACCTGGCCGGCAAGAGCTTTGTCTTCGTTGATCCGAAATCAAATTCCGGCCGGCTTTACCCCGTCTACCTGCTGGCCAGACGGGATACGACGCCGGAGCGTTTCTTTTCCTCCTTTCTCTACAGCTACAGCCACAACAAGTCGGTGGAGATGGTGGCCAAGAAACGGGTCGACGGTGCCTCGGTCGACTCCATCGTCTATGATTACATGGCGGCAACCGATTCTCCCTATACCGAGCAGACCAGGGTCATTCACCGCTCACCGCCGTTCGGCATCCCACCGATCGTCGTGCCGCCCGCCACGCCGACGCCGCTGAAAGAAGCGATGCGCTCGATTTTCCTGGAAATGCACCGTGACCAGCAGGGTCGCCGGATTCTCGAGCAGATGCGGATCGATCGCTTTGTTTCCATACCCGACAGCCGCTATGATACAATCCGGGCCATGCTGGCCTTTATCAGAAACAGCCGAGACCGTCCGCCGGAACGGGACGCCGCCTCCGGGGGTGCCGCAGCCCGGGACGGCGATACCGTTCTGTTCGGAGTCCTGCCCCGCGACAACCCGATCATTGCCTACGAGCGCTACCAACCGCTGGTCGACTACCTGAGCAGCGCCTCCGGCCTGCACATCGAATTGCATCTGGAAAAAAGTTATGAAGACGTGGTCGATCGACTGGGTGACGGCGCCATTTCCTTTGCCCTGCTCGGCCCGCTCACCTATCTCGACGCCCATAAACGCTTTGCCACCGCGCCCATCGCCCGCAGCAGGACCGGGCGCGGCGAAACGTTTTTCCGCAGTGTCATCGTCACCGGCCCGGACGGATCCATTGAGGAAATCGCCGACCTGGTGGACAAGCGTTTTGCCTTTTCCGCCCTCTGGTCGACCTCCGGCAACCTGATCCCCCGCTACATGCTGGCCTGGGCCGGCATCCATCTGGAGCAGCTCGGTGACTACCGGCACTATAATTACCACGACACGGTGGCCAAAAAGGTGATCAGCAACGAGTTCGACGGCGGCGCCATCAGACTCTCCACCGCCCAGCGCTATCTGCCTTACGGGCTCAAGGTGATCGCCACGTCGGACCCCATTCCGACCGGACCCGTCGTCGCCTCGTCACACGCACCGTATCATGTGGTCAAAGCCGTTCAGCAGGCGCTGCTGTCGATGAAGGACAGCTCGGCAGGCCGGGTGGTCCTGGAGAAGCTGGATCCCGACCTGCAGGGCGGTTTCGTCGCCGCCTCCGATGTCGATTATGCCGAAATCCGCACGCTCTTCAACGAGATTCCGAGTACCTGCGGCAGAGGGTGTCATCCCGATATCTCTTTTTAATTGCCATGCCGGGAGGCCATAACGAACGATGAAAACTTTTGTCACAAACGACCTGCCGGTCTGGCTCTTGATAAAGCTAGCAGAGGACAAGTTAGCGGAGGACAGGTTAAAACCTGTCCCGCCGTTGGTTGAGATCTGATGCGTCTGTCTCTGCAGAAAAAATTCATCCTGGTCGCCTTTGTCTCGCTCCTCGCGCTGACCGCCGTGATCAGTTTCATCGCCGCCTCCACTACCAGGGCCGCCCTCTATCAGGCTACCGAAAAGCAGGGCCGCATGCTGGCCCAGACGGTCAGCGCGCTGATCATTAACGAGTTGATCTACGAGAAACTCGGCCTCGTCGAAGAGGGCGGCCTGATCGACAACTATGTGCGCGATCTGCACGGCCGCCGGGAACTCGACCTCAACTTCGTGGCCGTGCTCGATACCGGCAGGCGAGTCATCTCGCACAGCGATTTCAGAGAATTCGGCAAACGCTACGATGATCCGTTTCTGACGCAGGCGGCTGAGAGCAATACCATCCTGGTCAGAAAGGTCGAGGCCGGCTCCCTTTCTACCGAAGCCTTTGAATTCGCGGCACCGCTCGCCATCGAAGGAAAACAGTGGGGACTGCTCCATTTTTCGCTCAGTCTCGCCTCTGTCGAAACCGAAATCAGGGCGTTGATCGTCCGCATCGTGTCGCTTTTTTTCCTGGTCATGGCACTGCTCTTCCTTCTGATCTTCTTGCTCAGCTGGCGCTTTATCAAACCGATCACCAACCTTTCGCACGCAATGGAAGAGGTTGACATGGAGATGGGTGAAAAGATCATCCCCGTTATCGGCGATGACGAACTGAGCCGTCTGGCCAAGAGCTTCAACGACATGGTCAGGCGCATCCGGAGGACTAACGAAGAGATGAAAACCGCTCATGAAAAGCTGCGACAATCGGAGAAACTGGCCACCCTCGGGGTGCTTTCCTCGTCTATCGCCCACCGCATCAATAACCCGCTGGGCGGCCTGTTCAACTGCGTGCGGATGCTGCGCCGGCAGGGAGATGACCCGTCTTTTCGACAAAGCTATCTCGACCTGGTCGAGGAAGGCCTGCAGAGTATCAAGCAGACCACCGGCCAGCTGCTTACCACGGCCAGTCGGCGCACCGGCAAGGGGAAACATCTCGAGGTCGCCGAGGTGCTGACCACGGTGCTGAGGTTTCTCGACCACCGGTTGAAGCGCCAGGACATCGCTTTTTCCGCCGACATCGAACCGGGCCTCTTTCTTGCAATGGCCCCTTATGACTTGGAAGAGCTGCTGCTCAATACCATGCTCAACGCCGTCCAGGCCATGGAATCGGGCGGCCGCCTTTCGGTGATCGCCCGAAAAAACGGCCGCGGCAGCGTCAAGATCACCATCGAGGACAGCGGAATCGGCATTAAAAAGGCCGATCTCGACAAAGTCTTCGACCTGTTTTATTCGACCAAAAGCGACGGGGAAGGCACCGGTCTTGGCTTGTGGATGTGCTATGAGCTGGTCAAGAAATACAAGGGCGATATTATCCTGAGCAGCACGGAAGGCGTGGGCACCACGGTCACCCTGATCATTGCGGAGGAGAGATGAGTGAGAGCATCCTGCTGGTCGAAGACGAGAAGATCCTGCGTATCTCGCTGCACGATGCATTGCGGACTGAAGGGTTTTCGGTGCTGGCCGTCGAGGACGGGGAAACCGCGCTGAAGGCCCTTGAAAAGGGAGTGTTTTCCCTGGTGATCACCGACATCAGACTACCGGGTATCGGCGGCATGGAGATCCTCCAAAAAAGCCTGGCCGAGGCACCGTCGACACCGGTGATCATGATGACCGGTTTCGGCAGTATCGAAGATGCCGTCCAGGCCATGCGCCTCGGGGCCTTCGATTACATCACCAAGCCGTTCGACCTCGATGAGCTGCTCATTACCGCCCGCAGAGCTCTCGAGTTTTATTCGCTGACCCAGGAGAACATCCGCTTGAAAAAGGAACTCAGCACCTATTGCGGCGGTTCGAATATCATCGGCGAAAGCAAGGCGATGCAGGCGATTTTCGCGCTACTCGAAAAGATCAGCCGCACCGACTCGACAGTGCTGATTCTCGGCGAGTCGGGGACCGGCAAGGAACTGATCGCCTCAACCGTCCATTATCAAAGCGCTCGCAAGCACAAACCGATCATCAGGGTCAATTGCGCCGCCCTGCCCAGCGACCTGATCGAAAGCGAACTCTTCGGTTACGAAAAGGGAGCCTTTACCGGCGCCGAGGCCCGCAAACCGGGCCGTTTCGATCTTGCCGACGGCGGCACTCTGTTTCTCGACGAGATCGGTGATCTGCCGCCGCTGACCCAGACCAAGATCCTGCGGGTCCTGGAAGAGCGCGTTTTCGAGCGCCTCGGCGGTACGACTTCGGTCTCCGTCGATGTGCGGATCATTGCCGCCACCAATAAAAATCTGGAAGGGGAAGTCAAAAAAGGCACCTTTCGCGAAGATCTCTATTATCGGCTCAATGTCATCCCTGTTACGCTCCCCCCCCTCCGGGAAAGAACGGCCGACTTGCCCTTGTTGATCAACGCCTTCGCCCGGCGGTTCAACGATCTGCTGGGAAGGACTGTCACTTTCAGCCCGGAAGCTATGGAATTGCTGAAACATTATTCTTTTCCCGGGAATGTCCGGGAATTGCTCAATATCGTCGAGCGCACCATTGCCCTGGCAAACGATAACCGTATCATGCCGGCCGATCTGCCGCCGCATATCGCCAAGCTCCGCCAGGACAAGGATAAGACTCCCCTGGCCCCGCTCAGTGAGGTAGTGGCGGAAGCAGAAAAAGAACATATCACCAGGATCGTTCGCCTGACCGGCGGCAACCGCTCGAAGGCATCGGAGCTTCTGGGCATCAGCAGAAAAACGTTGTGGGAAAAAATTACCGCTCATAAACTTGATCTATCACGGTCAGGCAGTCTATAATATGAGTCCACCGCCTCATTGCGTGTGTTACTTTTCAGTAACGCCAGCTCGTGGATATTTTTTTATCCAACCAGATTCATTAAAATTTTCACGATCGCGACCGACACGGCTTTTTTTCTCTGTTTTCGATGCATAACATACCGGTTATTCAATAAATCAGGACGCAACACGCGCAAAAACGTTACGATTCCGTAACAAAAAGGGGGCAACGCGGCTGGCATGAAAAATGCTTTTGATCACGTCAAGTGCTCCGCAATCGATATAAAGCTGAAACAAACATCAGGAATGGTGTGTAGTCCTTCACGGTGCACATCATCCAAAATCAAACCGAGGAGACGACATGAAGACCAAGGTATTGTCCGCGCTAGTCACTTTTCTCTTTACGGCAACGCTCCTTCCGCTCACCGTCACTGCCGCGGAGGTGGCAATCTGGGGATCGACAACCTGCAAAAAGAGATTTCTCGACCCCGGGAAAGAGGCCCTGGAAAAGGCCACCGGTATTGAGCTACGGGTACTCGGCGTCGGCACCGGCCAAGGTATGGTTGCCCTTTTCGACGGTCGGGCCGAGGTGGTTGCCTCGTCCAATACCCTTGAACAAAGCATCCTCTCCGCCCAGCGGGTTCGCGAAAAAATGGGGATGGATCCGCAACCGGTACCGAAGGGTTTGCAGTATCATATGATTACCGAAGACATCATGGTTCCCATCGTGCACCGGGATAATCCGGTTTCCGAGTTGAGCTGGGAGCAACTGACCGATGTCCACACCGGCCGAATTTCCAATTGGCAAGAGATCGGCGGTCCCGATCTGCCGATTCAGGTCGTTACCAGCCATGCCGGCAGTTCAACGATGGCCGCATTCAGGGAGATTGTCATGAAGGGAGAGCCCTATACCTCGGCGGCGACCGTCGTCTCCAGCACCCCGCTGGAAGTCGAGGCAGTCAGTACCTCCCCGGGTGCGATCGGTATCATCAGCCGGGGCGTGCAACGAATGGACCCCGAATTGACCAAAGTAATCTCCACAGAACCGATCAAGAGGCCGCTCGGTCTCATCACCATCGGTGATCCGTCCCCCGAGGTACGCGAGATTATCTCCTTCTTCCTCTCCGACGAAGGACGTGTCTACCGGGAATGGACGATCTGGCGCTATCCGATGGGCCGCTAGAATTATATAGAGTTAACAGGAATATACGAAACATCAAAGGCACCTGACACGGGTCAATGAGCGCCTGATGCACTAACACCGAGACCATACTCTTATCCAGGGAGGAAGAAAGATGCGCATTCGCAGGAGAGATTTCATCAAAGTCGGCGCCGCCACCGGAGCCCTGTTGGCAACCGGCTGCAGCCCAAAGATGAATGCATTGAAACCGGACACCGCTGCAGCGGCAGCCAAGGATATCGGCGAAGCACCCGGCGGTTGGGTCCCCTCGACCTGTCAGGGATGCACGACCTGGTGCCCGATCGAGGTTTTCGTTCAGCAAGGTCGCGCCGTCAAAGTCCGCGGCAATCAGTTGAGCAAGGCCAACGGCGGCTATTGCTGCCCGCGCGGGCATATGGTCCTGCAGCAGCTTTATGATCCTGATCGCATCAAGGTGCCGATGAAACGGACCAATCCCGTCAAAGCGCGAGGCGAGGATCCAGAGTTCGTGCCGATCTCCTGGGACGAGGCGATGGAAACCATTGCCGACAAGATCATCGAACTGAGGAAGAACAACGAAACGCATAAATACCTGCTGATGCGGGGACGCTACTCGGATCACAACTATCTGCTCTACGATTACCTCACCAAGCTGATCGGCTCGCCGAACAATATCTCGCACAGCGCCATCTGCGCCGAAGTCGAGAAATTCGGCGCCTACTACACCCAGGGCTACTGGGGCTACCGGGACTACGACCTGGACAATATGAAGTACCTGATCGTCTGGGGCTGTGATCCAATCTCCTCCAATCGCCAGGTCCCCAACGCCATCACCAAACTCAACCATATTCTGGCCAACGGCACGGTCGTCGCCGTCGATCCCCGGATGAGCAATACCGCGGCCAAAGCACAAAAATGGCTGCCGATCAAACCAAGCGAGGACAGCGCACTGGCAACGGCCATGGCCCATGTCATCCTGACCGACGGCTCCTGGTACAAGGACTTCGTCGGCGATTTCAACGACGGCATGAACCGTTTTGTCGCCGGGCAGACCGTCGCCGAAGGAGATTTCCAGGAAAAGCTCACCAACGGCCTGGTCAAATGGTGGAACATCGAGATCAAGGACCGGACACCGGCCTGGGCCGCCTCGGTCACCGGCATCGATGAACAGGCCATTATCGACGTGGCCCGCGGATTCGCCGCAGCGGCGCCGCACTGCGGCATCTGGTACGGCCCGCATATGCAGCCGCGGGGCAGTTACACCGTCCTGGCTATCCATGCCCTGAACGGACTGGTCGGCGCGGTGGACAACGAGGGCGGCGTGATCACCTATCAGGGGGTGCCGTACAGCAGTTTCCCGAAATACGACGCCTATCAGGACGACATCGCCAAGGCAGGCGTCAAGAACAAGAAAATCGATCAGCGCGGCACCCTGAAATTTCCGGCCCTGAAGAAGAAGCCAGGCGGCGGGGTCGTCACCAACAACGCGGCCAACGGCATCCTTGCCGAAGATCCCTACGATATCAAAATGGCGATCGCCTATTTCAATAACTTCAATTTCGCCGGGACCGAAGGCCAACGCTGGGACAAAGCCATGGCCAAGATTCCATTTTTTGTCCATATCACGCCGATGCTCGCCGAAATGACCCAGTTTGCCGATATCGTGTTGCCCTCGACCATGCATCACTCCGAACAATGGGCGATCATCCGGAGTGCCGCCAATACCTATGGCAACATATCGATCCAGCAACCGGTCGTCGAGCCGCTGTTTGAGGCCAAGGCCCCGGAAACGGAAATCGTCTGGCTGCTGGCTGAAAAACTCAGGGCAAAGGGTTTTTCCAATATCTTTGATTACCTGTTCAACGAGTTCAGCGATCCGGAAACCGGCAGAAAACCGATCGCCGCTCGCGAATTTTCCCTCTTTGCCACCAAGATTCGCAGCCAAAAGGCCTGGGACCCGAGCATGAACGCCGACTACAAGGGAGATCGGGTTCAGGGGTGGGAGGAATTCCGCCGGAAGGGAGTCGTCAACTCACCGAAACACAAACCGCGGGCACTGTGGGAGAAAGGGTTCCCGACCAAAACCAAGAAGTTCGAATTTTATAGCGAGACCCTGAAAAAGGTGCTCACTCAACACGCTGAAAAGCACCAGGTATCCATAGACGAGGTTCTCCAAGTCACCAATTACGTCGCCGCCGGGGAACAGGCTTTCGTCCCCCACTATGAGCCGCCGTTGCGGCACGGCGACAAGACCCGCTACCCGTTCGATCTGATCGATATGAAGTCCAGGTTCAACCGGGAGGGGCGAAGCGCCAACCTGCCCTGGTACTACACCTTCAAGAAGTGCGATCCGGGTGAACTGGTCGATGAAGACGTCATCCAGATCAATCCGGACGACGCCGCCCGCATCGGTGTCCAGGAGGGCGATATGGTGAAGGTGTCATCGGTGCTCGGCAGTCTGGTCGTGCGCGCCCGCCTCTGGGAAGGCATCCAGCCGGGAACAGTGGCAAAATGCTTTGGTCAGGGACATTGGGCCTACGGCCGGGTAGCGACCAGGGACTTTAAAACGTTCGAGCCACGGGGGGTCAACTTCAACGAAATCATGCCCGACGAATATGACCGGTTAAGCGGCTCGACGGCCCGCAACGGCGGGTTCACCGGCGTCAATATTGAAAAAATCTAGCAGGGAGGTAACCTGAAATGCCAAAATACGGAATGGTGATTGACCTTCTCAAATGCACCGGCTGCGGGGCCTGCGGTCTCGCCTGCAAGACGGAAAACAACACCCAGGACAGAAAAGAAGGACAGAGCTACAATTGGGCCGATTATATGATCGAGGTTGAGGGTAAGTTTCCCAACGTCACCTACACCAATTACCCGGTGCTCTGTAACCATTGCAGCAAAGCCCCCTGCGTCGAAGCCTGCCCCGTTGAGCCGAAAGCCATGTTCAAGACCGAGGACGGCATCACCATGCATAACGATGAGCGTTGTATCGGCTGTCTGGCTTGTGTGGACGCCTGTCCCTATAGTGACGACGACCTTGATATGGGTAATTCCCAGTATAGTGTTATCAGCTATAACATTGAGGGCTATGAAGTTCATGAACGCTATAAGGACGATTCCCATCTTTATAACGGCACCGCCTCCGGAGCCAAACTATCCGTAACGGTGGGCGCGGTTCCGCCCTACAAAACCGTGTACAGCCACCCGGACTATGAAGCAACCCGCAGGCCGGGTATTGTTGAAAAATGCATTTTCTGCGATCATCGGGTGCAAAAAGATCTGCTGCCCTATTGCGTGGTGGCGTGCCCATCACGTGCGAGGGTTTTCGGCGATCTGGATGACTCATCAAGCGACGTTGCCAAACTCCTGAAAAGCCATAAAAGCAAGCGCTTGCAGGAAGAGGAGGGGACCGAACCCAATGTTTACTACATTAATAAGTTCAAGGCATCATAGGCGCTAGAGGCCCCTCGTCAGAGACACCATCCTTCCCGGCGGCAGCCATCTGCCGCCGGGAGAACCCTCAAACAACTGGCGCACCGATCATGCACCGAAGAGATTTATTTCCGGCCAGCGAGGCGTGCCGCCTGCTCGCTGTTCTGTTTTACGACCCCGAAGAGATCTTCGCCTCGGATGGAGAAGCATTTTTTACCGAGCACCTCGATGTCATCGAAGCCTATGATGCCGACTTGCATCATCAGCTCGTCCTCCTGCGAGACGCCTATCGAGAAGAAGATATCAGCCGGCTACGAGTAGACTTTTCCGCTCTGTTTGTCGGGCCGTTTGAGTTGCTCGCCGCCCCGTTCGGATCCGTGCACCTGGAAAAGAACCATCGCCTGTACGGACAGACCACCGCCCTTCTCGAAGACCTGTATCGGCAGGCCGGTCTGCGGGTAGAAGAAGGTTCGGGCATGATACCGGATCACATTGCCGTTGAACTCGAGTTTGCCCATTACCTGCTGAACCGGCTGGCCACAGGCAAGCACGACGATTGTACAGCGTACCTGGAGGTCTTCATCGGGCGGTTTTTAGGCCCATTTGCCGAACAGTTGGCAAAGGATATACAAACGCACGCCCAAACAGAATTTTACCGGATCGTCGGGGCCATGCTGGCACTCCTCGTCGGCAGGCTCCGTCAGGATCTGCCCTTGGAAACCGGCCGCATGAAGACAACGGAGGCGACCGTTGACATCTCATTTCCGCCGATGCCGACTACGACCGATCGCTGATGCCCCGCACCATCTCCCTGTTTGACAAACTGATCGAAACGGACGTCAAGGCCGTAACATTGATAGATCAGCGGTGCTTACGACGGCGCCTGAACACGAACGAATGCCGATCCTGTATCGATGTCTGCACGACCGGCGCTCTTAGTTTCGATGGCCGGATGGTACAACTCGATACCGACAGGTGCAGCCGTTGCATGCGGTGCACGGCGATCTGCCCTAATGAGGCATTGGTGCCGCCGATCGATCTGGAAAAGACCCTGCGTCTTCTTGCTGAACGTCATGAAGCGGTGATTTCCTGTGAACGGCACCAGCTGTTCCAGGAAGACGAGATCACCGTCCCCTGTTTCGGCATCTTTTCACCAATCGCTCTGATGGCGATTGGTAGCAAAGGATGCGCAACAGTCCGCTTTCGAACAGAACAGTGCCGCCACTGCGTCAACAAAGATGCCGCAGAGGCGTTTATCAGCGCTCTGGGGAGGGTGACGGATCACGTAGCGCGGCTGTTCGGCGCCACGCTGACAACTTCGCAATCAATCACCCGCTACCGGGCAACAGGTAACGAACGGCGATCCTATCTACTCGGCTTGAGGGCAAAAGTGCTTTCCATGACCCCGCAAAAAAAGCACAAACAGGAAGAAAATGAGCCATGTCCCGAGCAGTCCGGTCGTCGTCTCCCCGTTGGCGTCCGCATGGCCGCACGCATGATTGACACTGCCGAATCCGGAGTTAAAGAGCAGTTACGCGAACTCTGCACTCCCCGATTGACTATCAGCACAACCTGCGCCATCTGTCCACGTTGTGCCGGGATCTGTCCGACCGGAGCGCTGAAGCGGGACAAATCAAAAAGAAACAAGTATTTACTCTTTAATGCCGACTATTGCAGCGGCTGCCGGTTATGCGTGTTGTTCTGCAAACAATCGTCAATCCGGTTATCTCCTGCAACGCTTCTCGATAACCAGCAAGGAACGTCGTCTGCCCCCCGCCCCCCTCCTGAGTAGAGGCTCTTTTTTTTAAAGGATTCATCTAGCCCCCATCGCGGTCGGAAGGGCTGGCCGGCCATGACGAAGAGGGCCGGCAACAGTTCGTGTGACCTCACCGGCGGAAACGTCGCACCGGCTGCGACAGATCTTCTTCATTGCCCAAGATTACCGTGGCAGCGATCCAGGCAAAGAGGCGATCCAGTCCCTGATCTCGTCCCGCACCCGTCGATAACATGCCAGCATCTGTTGCTTATCGCCGCCTTGCCGAGCAACCTCCTCGGCCAACCGCGGCGGATCGGCAAAGCCGACATGAACGATAGTGGTTGGTCCGGGAAAGAGCGGACACGACTCATGGGCATGGTCACAGACGGTGATCACGTAATCGAAACGCTGTTCACCCAGCTCTTCTATGGTCTTTGAGTGGTGCGTCGAAATGTCGACGCCGGCCTCGGCCATCACCGCCACCGCATGTTCATTGAGCCCGTGCTTTTCAATGCCGGCCGAACTGGCCTCGATCAGCTCCGAATGCAGATGCCTGGTCCAGCCCTCGGCCATCTGGCTCCGGCACGAATTGCCGGTACAGAGAAAAAGTATCTTGAGTTTGCTCATCTGTTCAATCCATTGTTTTTTTTGAAGTTAGCGCAGGTTGGGTTAAAACCTGTCCCGCCTTAAAAGTTTGCGGAGGACAGGTTAAAACCTGTCCCGCCTTGGAAGTTTGCGGAGGACAGGTTAAAACCTGTCCCGCCGGTTGTTAGATTGTCCGATGGTTGAGATTCAGGGTTTTCAGGCAGAAGGCGTCGAGCATGCCGGCATCGATATCGTAGCCGAACAGCGTGCATTTGGCGCTGGCGATGGTTTCAGGCAGGTAGCGGCCGTACATCCTGATCGGCAGTTCGATGATCTCGGTGGTCGGTGATGTGGCAAGGGCCAGCAGATACTCGATCAGGTAGGCGCCGTTGTGGGCGATCGGCCCGCTGTAGCCCTGCCGTTGCCGCAGGCGCAGCACTCGGAGTTCATGGGTAGACCGGCCGAATTCCGATTCCATCAGTTCATCATAGGTGGTCAGAATGATCTCCATCCGAATCGTATCGGCGCCCTGGGCCAGGTACTCGGTAAATCCCCGCCGGGTCTCCTCCGGATCGAGGCCGCGCTGCCCGGCGATGGACCAGTCGAATTGTTTCAGCCGGGCCACGAGCGCGCCCGGTTTCGGCAACGTGACTTCCACCAGCAGATTGGTGGCATTATAATCACCGCTGTGATGCTCGGTCTCGATCAGCGCCACGCCCGGCTCCTGCTGGAGCACCCACGGTACCCGATCGATCAGATCCTGATCGCCGATGATCTTGAAGCCGAGCAGATCGTTGACGGTCATCGCCCGCCGGGGAATCCAGACATTGTGGTTGCGAAAGCGCCGCGCCACCTCGGTCTCGGCCGCGGTAAAGTCAATGTGCATTTCCCGTTCCGAACTGACCAGATCGATCAGCGACACCCCGGACAAGGCGGCGCGCCGGCCGGCAATGGCCCGGGCCTCCGCCTGGATCTCCTTGAACAACGCGTCCACCAGGCGAAAAGAAACTTTTTCCGCCACCCGGGACAGACGCTTGATACGGCCCATCGCCAGCAAACGAGGGCCGGGACCGGTTAGCAGCAGCGCGTCGATGGGCAGACGGGGAAAAAAATACTCGGGATTGTCGGTAAAGCTTCGGATCAACTGCCCGGTCCGTTCACTCCGGCGGGGCAGATAGTGGATCAGGCGCTGGCGCAGTTCCTGCTTCTGCCAGATGCGCTCGATGTCAAACGGACCGCTGAACAATCTGGTCAACAGACGGGTCAGCTGATCGACGACCACGGCGGACACAGCGCTTTCGTAGAGAAAAATCCGGGTGACGGTCTTGCCGTCCCGCGGCTCGAAACGATCATTGAGCCAGCGCAGTGTCAGGTCGAAGAGCTCGTCCCGATGGGTCATGGTCGTCAGGTACATGCTCTCTCCACTTCACTCGGTCCCGGCCCATCCCGGCCGGCTTCCGGCAGTGCGCTCACCAGCGGAGATCATTGCCGGAAACCGGTCGTTTCAGCTCGATCAGGGGCGGGGCCGCGGCCGCCGGCGTCTACAACTGATCCGGAGTCCGCACCGGCAGCGGCTCCAGGGCCGGCGGCGGCTCCTGAGACTCCGGCACCGGAGTGGACAACGGCAGATCGAAGACATCGACGCCGACGGGAACGGCCTGCCGCCCTTCGCTCTGCAGCAGCTCCTGCCGCCGTTCTTCTTCTCTGATGGTCGGCAGCAACTGCGGGTCCAGAGCGTTCATCTCCTGCTCGACCCGGTTGATATTGCCGACGACCTTGTCGGCGATTTCAACCTCGGGATACTTCACCAGGATATCCTTGAGCACCCGGCGCGATTCGACGAGCAGTCGCTTCTTGCTCTCGATATCCGTCGTCTTGGAAAAGCGGATGAACAGGTCGGCGGCGCGGCGGCGTTCATTCATCGCCGCCTTGAGCGATAATTCCTTGATTTTCTCCTCTGCCCGGTCACCGAATTCACTGTCGAGCAACGTGGTGAACACCTCGATGGCACCGTCATAATCTTCAGCGTCGGCGCGCAGCATACCGTCATTCCAGGTCCGTTGCAGCTCCTGCATCTGCTCGATTTTTCTCGTCTCCCGCTCAACCTCCTCGGCCAGCACCAATTCCTCCAAGCGTGCCTGTACCTGCTGGTATTGCTCGTCGCCGACGAGCTCTTGCGGAATGGTCTGCAAAAGTTCCATCGCATCCTGGAATTTATTCTCCTCGGCCAGCTCGGCGGAACGCGACAGGTAGTCGTTGAACCAGGCATCGGCCCGGCGCCGGGCATCTTCCCTGATCGCATCGACATTGGATGAGACCGGTGAATAGGGATAGGTCTGCAGAAATTCGTCGGCCTGCCAGACGATCGAGTAGCCGTCGCGGCGCGGCAGATAACCGAGATAGCCGCGCAGCAGCGCAGAGAATTCATGCAATTCCGGGCTACCCGTTTCGCTCCGTTCGAGAATGGATAATTGCAGGTCCGCCCATTGCCTGATCGAGCCGATCGCTTCATAATCATCGCTGATCTGGTTGTATTGCCGCTCGGCTGCGGGATAATTGCCATAGGAGGTATAGAGATCGGCGAGCACCTTTCTTAAGGAAAGCAGGTCGGTGGGCTGCTCCTCGGAGGCCGACATCGCATCGACGATCTGTTGATAGATGTCGGCCGCCTGCTCCGGCTGATCGAGAAACATCAGTGCGTTGCCGTAAAGGATTCTTGTTTTGAGGCTGACTCGATCGACCTGGTGGGCCGGAATTTTCAGCCAGACCTGCACGACCTCATGGTATTCGCCGTTGGCGGAATATCGCTCGATCAGGGTCTCCACCTGGTTGAGATCGGCCCCCTCCTGTCGCTGCTGCCAGCCGGCATCTTCGTCGTGCACCTCGCCGAGCATTCTGCCGCAGATCCCTTCAAGAAAGCTGATATCCTGCCGCTGAAGATCCAGAACCTGTTCGGGAGCGAGCACTTCGGGGGTAATGACATTTCTCTGGAGCAGCGTGTCGCGCATCTGCTGGTAACCGTTCAGGACAGCCTGCAGATCGCGGAAACAGCGAACCATCGTATCGCTCTGCTCCTTGTCGAGCCGCACCACGGCCGCCTGGTTGTCCAGCTCTTTCCAGCGGTCCAGTTTCCTGCCATACTCAAAAATTCGGTCGTTGACGTAGCCGACGGGCAACAGTGCCGCCTGGTCCGCAACGTCGGGACGGGACGTCTCGGCCGGTTCCAGTATCGGGCTGGCAATCGGCTGGGGACCGCTTCTCGCCGGTTCACCCCGCCGGCTGTCCGGAGCATCGATACTGCGTTCGGTGATCGCCGGCTGTCGGCGGTCAACACTGGGAGCAGAATCGTCTCTCGGCAGCGACTTCTGGGCGCACCCGCTGAACAAGACGGCAAAACATAGTGAAATAACAAGACAGAATGCCGGTTTCATGGAACAGTTTTCCTCTGTATGCGTCACCTGATGACGTATCGATTCATGGTTCGTGAAGATACTATGGCAAGTTTACTAACCTATCGGAGAAAAAGCAAAAGAGTTTAACGACTTTCAGCACGATCTATACCGCCGGAGAGGGGCGGGACCTCGGTGGAGGCTTCCTGAGCGAAATGGTTCGGGCTATCGAGCGACCAGAAGGGACCGAAAGTTCGCTTCGCCTCAAAGCCTTGATTACTCTCGGTCGAACCGAAGGTCATGATCGTTGGCTGATAGCGATCAAACGGGTCGACCAACCGCAACGGCACGCTTGGGATGCCGCCCTGCTCAGCGGATATGGCAAGGTTTTTCTGGCCGAGATCCGGGCGCTTGATCGTCAACCCGTAAAATGACAGATCCACCGGATCGAGATCGGCGGCATAGGCCCGCCTGGCAACGATGTCGGCAACGATGGTGGTCCAGGCCGGCAAAGCTCCGAGAGAACCGGTAACACGGGTGGACCCGCGACGCATCGGCGTGTTGTCATCGTAGCCGACATAGACCCCGATACTCAATCCGTCTTCCAGGGTCAAGCCGGCTCCGGTATCGCCGATACCCGGCAGATAACCGTAAAACGAGGCATTGGTGTAACGATTTGCCGTCCCGGTCTTGCCGAGCAACGGCACGGAAAGCTCCATCCCATCGATAGTCTCATCGCCGGTACCGGTGAGCTTGACCTGCCGGTCGGCATATCGACCGGTGCCGAATTTCACTGTATTTTCAAGGATATGACCAATTGACAGCGAGGTTTCCGGGTCGACCAGAAAACGACTGCTCTGCTGCGGTCGATAAAGCACCGCGCCGTCTTCCGATTCGATACGATCGATGATCGCCAGACTTTCGTTAATCGTGCCGTCCTCCTCGCTGAAAAATCGACTTTCGCCGCTGACCATCGTCTCGTAGACCCTGGTCGTTTCCAGCAGAGTAACCGAGTTCGAACCGAGCGGAAAAGAGAGGACCGGCTCGAGATCGCTTCCGATCCCCATCGCTTCTGCCAGGGACATCAGATAGTGAAGGCCGACCAGTATGCGGTAATCGTCGACATGTTCGAGGACTTCCGGGCTGTAGGGAGGGTGTTCGAGCAGTCGTTGAAACTCGTCCTCGAGGTGCCGATCAACAACATCGAACGCCGCCACGGACACCAGGTTGTCCAGCTTGATACCGCCGACAAAAGCGCGGCGCTCACTGTCGTCCAGACCGTTCAGATAACGCTGCACCCGAAGCCGGCTGAGCGGCACCGCCTGTCCCCCCGCGGGCGCCGAACGGGCAAAACTGTAACTGTCACTGGCCTGGTGGTAAAACAGCCGCGGCCCCGCGGCCGCCGTCGGGAAGCCGGGATCACCGAATGATGTCGGTAAAAACTGTTGGTCATCGATATAAGCGGCACATTGCCGGCGCAGTTCAGCCAACGTCAGAAAGGTGGTACTGAGCAGCCGTCGGCGCAGTTGCAACTCTTCTTTTCCGACCTCGTCATAGACTCCTTTTTCAAGATCGCGGTTGATTTCCGCGAGAAACGAGTCGTAGCCAAGACCGTAGTGCACGGACCGGATGGTCTCTGTTTCGGCGTCGAGTCCTTCGAAGACGAGGTCCGTCTCGATGGTCTGCAGGGTCTTTCGGTAAGCCGCCTGGCGGATCGTATCCCGGTTGAGCACGATGCCGTACCGATCACGGAGGCGCGCCCGGAATAATCGGTACGGTTCGGCTTCGCCGTCAACGATCCGCGGGGTCAGCCCAAGCTGCTCGGCCACCTCGGTGAATTCACGACTGTCGAGCCGATCACAGAGATGAGCGGTGAGCCAGACCGAAGCCAGGTTCTCCGATTTTACACCGGCCCAGCTGAGACTGACCTGCTCGTGTTCGATGGCGTGATCGGGCCGGGGGAAATAGGGCCGATTCTGGTAGACGAAGACCTCCCGTTTGTTGCTCAGCAGGTCGGCGGCGTTCCAGCCGAGCTGCAATGCCGCGGTATAAACAAAGGGTTTATAGGAGGAGCCCATGGTACGCCTGCCGTAGACGGCGCGATTGAAAAATCGATTCTCAGTCCCGCCGGCAACGGCCACGATCCTGCCCCGCCTGAGCACCACGGCCGCACCCTGCACTTCCGGAAACCGGGCAAGATCAAGCAGTACCCGGCCGTCCTCCCCGATCTCCCTGACCCGCACCCAGACCCGGTCGCCCTCTTGAATCTGGGCCAGCAAGCCGTCAACATCTTTTTCGCCGGCCTCGGTCCACCGATGCTGTTGCCATTTGACCCGGGCATCGGCCAGATCGAGGAGCCCCTGTCGATCGATAATGCCCGCGCCGCGTTTTCTGCCGAAATCGATACTGACGGTGAGATCATCGGCGGCCCCGGAAACCGAACGGACGACCCCGAACAAAAAGGCCCCCGTCTCAACTACCGCATCACCCCCGTAATCGATCTGTTTCAGCTCCGCCTGCACCTCGTCATGCTCATAGCCGCGCAGACGGACATCGAGGTAGGACAGATGCGCCCGCAGTGCCGACAGGCTGGAGCGCTGGATGTCGCGATCGACCGTGGTGACTATCCTGACCCCGGAAGTGGCAATATTGTCGATACCGTGCGCGGCAAGGGCCGCCGTCACCCGTTCCGAAGCGACCGCATCGGTGACCATGGCCATCACGTAGTCGAGGGGGAAACCGACCGTACCCTGATTGAACGGGATCGGCCCGGCGGCGGCCCGGCGGAAATCGGCCTCGCTGATCATCCCCAGCTCCCGCATCTTCCCGACCACATAGCGCATCCGGGCCAGGGCCCGCTCCTCGGCCTGAGTCGCTTCTTCTCTGGTCTTTTTAATAAACGGGTTGTAGGCATTGGGACGTTTCACGCTGCCGGCTATGAAGGCCGACTCGACCAGCGTCAGGTCACCGGGATTCTTGTCGAAATAGTAACGGGCCGCGACCCCGAGACCGAGACCGTTGCCGCTGACATAGAACTGGTTGACGTAGAACTCGAGGATCTGTTCCTTGCTGTAGTGATATTCCAGGCGAAGCGCGTAGAGCAGCTCCTTCAATTTCGCCTGGTACGAACGCTCTTCCCGTTTGAACAGGTTTTTCGCCGTCTGCTGGGTCAGCGTACTGCCCCCCTGGACGATCCGTCCGGCCTGGATGTTCTTGATCGCCGCCCGACCGATGCCGATGATGTCGAAACCGTAATGACTGAAGAAACGATTATCTTCGGCGGCGACGAGCGCGTCAACGAAGACAACGGGGACTTCCCGATACTCGATATAGCGCCGGTGGGCATCGGCGAAAAACACCCCGAGCGAGGTCACTCCGTCGTTATAAAGAACCGGGCTCTCGCGAGAAAGAATTGAACGGATATTGTCCCGCGAGATCTCTTCTCCCGGTTCCACACCGATGAGCCAGTAGAGGACACCGCCGATGGCAAGGGCGGCCATCAGCAACAAAGCCGCCAGCGTGAGGATGATTTTTTTAATCATTGCCGTGAAGATCAGAAGGGTCTGCGAAGGACATCAGATGCGGAGCAACCGGAAGAAGCGGCTATAGGGAACAATTGCCTTGCGATAAAAGTCACTTCAGGGTCTATTAAGACAATTTTGCGCTCACCCCGCAATTGGAAGAATGTACCTTGTTGACACCGATAACTCAAGCCGGATTTCGCGGGCACCCATGGATCCGGCCGCAAACAACGCAATACCAGGCGATGATTCGATCTCTTTTAGCGTTCACCACGATTCGGCCTTGTTTTTATTGTGCGCTGATCCTGATCATGATTTCCGGTTCAGGATGCGCAATCAACGAAAATCTGGCCTGGTTCGATATCGATTTTCTCTCTTTGGAAGAAACCGCCCCGGTTGAGCAGGACTCCGAGCTGCGTCCGGTTATTGCCGAACCGGAGATCTGTCTCGACCAGGAACTCGAAGCGCTCGCCTCCACCGGAAGTTGGGATGCCCCGCAGACCGAGCACCCCACCCCGGCAACCGACAACCAGCTGGCACCGGCGATAACGTATGACTTTCCCATCGTCATCAATCGCCAGGTTGAGATGTACCTGGAATTGTTCCAGGGCAAACTGCGCCCCTATTTCAGCCAATGGCTGGCCCGTTCCGGACGATATATGCCGATGATGAAGGCGGAGTTGGAGACAGCCGGCCTGCCGCTCGACCTGGTCTACCTGTCGATGATCGAAAGCGGCTTTAACCAGCGCGCCTACTCGCGGGCCCGGGCCGTCGGACTGTGGCAGTTCATGGCCGGGACCGGACGCGATTACGGTCTGGGTGTCTCACCCTATATCGACGAGCGGCGGGACGCCGCGAAATCGACGAAGGCGGCCGTCAGCTATCTCAAGCATCTCTACCATGAATTCGGTGACTGGTATCTCGCTGTAGCGGCCTATAACGGCGGGCCGGGGACCATGCGCAAGGCGCTCAAGAACTCCGGCAGCACCAATTTCTGGGAGATCGCCGAGGGCAGATACCTCCGTCTGGAGACCAAGCGTTACGTCCCGAAACTGATTGCCGCCATCATCATCGCCAAAGATCCGGCAAGCTATGGTTTCAGCGATATCATCTATGAGGAGCCGCTGGCCTACGAGACGCTGACCGTCGGCCCGGGTCTCAGCCTCCGGGCCGCGGCGCTGCTCACCGATTCCGAGGACACCGTGCTCAAACAGCTCAACCAGGAACTGCTCAGCGGCAAGACCCCGCTGGATTGCGAGCACTACGAATTGAAGATCCCGCCCGGCACCCGCGAGTTGGCCGAACGCAACCTTCCCCGTCTGCATAGCATCGCCAGTACCGACTTCAAGACCCATATCGTTCGGAAAAACGAGACCCTGGCTCAGATCTGCAAGAAATACAATATCAACACCACCACGCTGCTCAAGGTCAACAACCTGAAGAGCAACAAGCTGACGATCGGCAGCCGGCTGCGCATCCCGTACCGGACCATCGCCTATCGCCTGCTGCCGGAAGGGATGGATCCGCGTCGCGCCGCCGGGGACGAATTACAGCTGCATACCGTCAAGAGAGGGGACACCATCTCGAAAATCTCCCGTCAATACCAGGTACCGCCCGAGCTGATCGTCTCCTGGAACGGCTTGCCAAACGTGCACCGAATTACCGCCGGCCAGCAGCTCGCCCTCTACATCGGCGGCAGCGATCCGGCGGCAACGACCGCCCGTGCCGACGGGCATGGTGCCGCGGCCGACGTGATGGTGCTGGCAACGGTCAAAAAATTACCCCCCCGGCAGGAACACCGGCAGCCGGCGACCACCGAACAATGGTACCGGGTCCGCACCGGCGACTCGCTGTGGACCATTTCCCGGCGCTTCAACACCTCTCCGGCCGACATCAAGAAATGGAACAACCTGAAATCAAATCTTATCCACCCCGGCAACCGGCTCAAGCTGATTGATGTCTGAGACCGGACAGCCGAGAGCAATTTCCCGGTCCTTCCGCACTGCGGTGCCACGCTGCAGCCTTGATTCTCTATGAATAATGAAGTTTTCCCGGACCAGACCTACCCCGCCGACGTCCACCTGCTGAAAGACGGGGAACGCACCGTTCTGCTCATCGGCACCGCCCATGTTTCCCAACTGTCCGTCGACCTGGTAACACGGGTCATCACCGCCGAGCAGCCGGACGGCGTCTGTCTGGAACTGGACGAACGGCGCTACCAGGCGCTGACCGATACGCGTCGCTGGCAGAGCCTCGACCTGAAGACGATCATCAGGAAGAAGCAATTGTCGACACTGCTCGTCTCCCTGCTGATGGCCTCCTACCAGCGGCGGCTCGGCGACCAACTCGGTGTCACCCCGGGAGCGGAACTGATCGCTGCGGCCAGATCCGCCGAAGCGACCGGGGCACCGGTGTTTCTCTGTGATCGGGACATTCGCATCACCATGCGCCGAGCCTGGAAATCGACGTCGTTTTTTCGTAAGCTGACGCTGCTTTCAACGCTGCTCGTCAGCCTGTTCGACAACGAAAAGATCGATGAAAAACGGCTCGAGGAATTGAAAAACCACGACAGCCTCGGCGAACTGATGGCGGAACTCGGAGACTCGCTGCCCGAATTGAAACGGGTATTGATCGATGAACGCGATGTCTATCTGGCCGAAAAAATCAAACAGGCCCCCGGATCACGAATCGTTGCCGTGGTCGGTGCCGGACATATTGCCGGCATCAAGCGCAACTGGCCGCTTAACCTGCAGGACCGGATGGCAGAAATAACGGTTATCCCGCCGGTTTCCCCTACCTGGAAAGTGATCGGCTGGCTGATCCCGATCCTGATCCTGTCGGCCATAGGCCTGATCGGTTACCGTCACGGCGCCCAGGCGGCCGGCGACAACATCGTCTATTGGATCCTGGCCAACGGCATTCCCTCGGCGATCGGCGCCCTGCTCGCCCTGGCCCACCCGGTCACGACACTGTCCGCCTTTGCCGCGGCACCGCTGACCAGCCTCACGCCGGTCATCGGTGCCGGCTACGTCACCGCCTTTGTTCAGGTCATGACCCGGCCGCCGGTGGTCAGGGAATTCGAGACGGTCACCGCGGATATGGCCAGCCTGCTTGGCTGGTGGCGAAACAAGCTGCTGCGAGTCTTTCTCGTCTTTCTGCTGACCGGTCTCGGTTCGGCCGTCGGCACCTATGTCGGCGGGTACGAAATACTCAAGAACCTGGCCGGGTAGCCGTTACCCGCTGCTCCCGGTTGATCGGAGATCTTATGACCGAACCACAAGCACCCTGCCCTGCCGCCTTGTCCAACGTCCAGAAGAAGATGCTGCGCCGTCTTGGGCATGAATTGACGCCGCTGGTTACCATCGGCAAAGAGGGACTTACCGACAGTGTCATCGAGGCGATCGATTCGGTCCTCACCTCGTTCGAACTGATCAAAGTCAAACTGCTCAACACCACACCGCTGGACAAAAAGACCGCCGCCGAGGTGATCCCGAAGCGCACCGGCGGCAGCCTGGTGCAATTGATCGGCAAGACCCTGCTGCTCTATCGGGCCAATCCCAAACGGCCCGGCGACAAACGCATCAAACTCCCTTAGATGCCGGCCGCCGCCAACCCGATAGGTCCGGGTCGAGATTATTTCTCTTCGGTCGGAAAATCATTGCGCTGCCACTGGCGCCATCCCCCTTTGAGCGCAAAGACGTTGGTGTAGCCTTGGTCCATCATTATCCGTGCCGCACCGGCACTGGTAAATTCGTTCGGTCAGGCACAATAGAGAACGATGGTCTTGCTGGTATCGTAGGTCGACGCCCAGGACATCACCCGCGCCGGATCCTCGCGAACCGCTCCGACGATTTTGCGCTCGCTCGAGTTCCAATCGCCGTCGGTACGCACATCGATTACCACCAGGTCGGCGGCACCGAGACGCTCCTTCAACTCCTGCTGAGCCATGACCGGTACCTCGGCAGCCATGACCGGCCAGGCCAGGCCGATCAGAAAAAAAGCTAATAGTTTAACAAGATGCCTCATCATCGACGCTCCCGATAGAGATGGTTGTATGCATCGCGGCACCCGCCCGGGTACCTCCTCGCGCTTCTACTATAAGATCGATTCCCGCCGTTGTCCCGCTCGCTATCCGCTTTGATGCAAGACAATATTCCGCGCATGGTGCCGGGCCACGGCCGGTCAAATACCCTTGACCTTCCAGAATTCACCCGGTAGAATTGTCGACAATTGCACTATCGACAATAATCCACTCAGGGCCGGCGCCCGTCCATCGTCTCCAGGAGGAACAGATTATGACCACAGGGCTTGAAGGTATCAAGGTGATCGAGGTCGGCGGCGCATTCGCGATGCCGCTGGCGGGCATGCTCATGGGCAGCTGGGGCGCCGAGGTGGTCCACGTCGAACCGCCGAAGCGGGGGGACCTGCAGCGCTACCTCTTGGCCGCCGGCATGGCCGGTTGGGCGCGACCGCATGAGGTCAATTACATCTGGGAACACGTCGATAGAAACAAAAAAAGCCTGACCGTCAATCTCGGCTCCCCGGAGGGCCAGCAGATAATCAATGATCTGGTGGCCGGCGGCGATGTCTTTCTGAATAATCTGCGCCCCTACGAGATGGAAAAATTCAATCTCGGCTATAAAACCCTGCAGGCCGTCAACCCGAAGATCGTCTACGCCAACCTGACCGGGTATGGCCTGCGCGGACCGGAGAAAAACGTCGGCGGCTACGATTCGGTGGCCTTCTGGGCCCGCAGCGGCGTCATGGACCTGATGCACGAGGCCGACAGTCCGCCCAACATCTCCCGACCGGCCTACGGTGACAGCCTCACCTCGCAGAGCCTGCTGGCCGGCGTGATGGCCGCCCTGTTCATCAGGGAGCGCACCGGCCAAGGCCAGGAAGTGGAAGTCTCCCTGTTCAACACGGCGACCTTCGCCCTCGGCACCGATATCACCGGCTGCCTGATCAGCGGCGAGGACTCGGTCCGACCGGCGCGCAAAGCGATGGGCAACCCGATCCGCAATATCTACCCGACCGGCGACGGGCGCTGGATCATGCTCGGCATGACCAATTCGCAGCACTATTGGCCGGCTTTTTGCCAGGCGATCGAGCACCCGGAGCTGGAAAACGATCCGCGTTTCGCGACCCAGGAGGAGCGCTCCGGCCATGCGGCCGAGCTGGTGGCGATCCTGGAAGGGATCTTTCTGCAGAAGACCTATGGACAGTGGATGGATATCCTCAGCCGCAACAAGCTGGTCTGGTCCCCGGTCAAGACGCCGCTGGAAGTCGTCTCCGACGAGCAGGCCATCGCCAATGACTTTTACGGCGACTGGGACCACCCGACCTACGGCCCGATCAAGTTGCTCAACAACCCGATCAAGCTCTCCCAGACGCCGGCGGAAAATCGCTGCAAGGCCCCGGACCTCGGTGAACATACCGACCAGATTCTCGCCGATCTCGGCTACTCGCGGGAAAAAATCGACGAGCTGCGGGCGGACGGCATCATATAATCCCATTGCTGATGGTCACAAGGAACAATGGGGATCGTCATCGTGGTCGGATGGGCTGGTTGGCCCTCCCTCCGGCTGCTGGCGCTGCGGCCTGATCGTCAGGCCTCAGAGGCCGGCAGACAGGCCATCCATGGCCTGACCGCCGGTGGCGGACGTCCTGTCCGCCACCCTTCGGGCCTTATTCTGAGCCCCGCCGGGCCTTCGCGATGCAGCCTCCGAGAGAACCAACCAGCCCGGGGAACTGATTTTCATATAAAAACCGCGTATCCGAGGGCGCGAGCCCCCCTGCCGTGCCCCTTTGGTGGCTGCATCCCAGGCAGGCCGTCGGGACTGGGGAGCCGGTCGGGCCGGCAAACGGCTCGTACCCCGCATCGATCCGGCCCGGACTCGAGGGCAACCAAAACATTATTGACATCTGGTCT
>CAYSSK010000034.1:24347-34712 GCA_964433645.1 uncultured Desulfofustis sp. | reverse complement strand
ACAGCGTCTTCCTCGCAGACAATTACTGAATGGATCCGTGATAAAAATACCACCCAAGACCTGTTGTAAAAAGAAAGTTTCCCCACACCGAATGCTCGAATGCGACTATCAGCAGAGAACGTGATGCGGTGTAACGGTACGCAAAAAGCCAGCCGCCCACAATGGTCAGCAGAGGAGCATACCAGTTGGCATAAAAGAGATGGAACAGGCCGAAGCTGATCCCGTTAAAAAAAATGAGCGTCAGGTTCCCGGAAAAGAGGTGGCGGTAGCGCTGGAAAAAGAAGGCCCGAAAAATCAGTTCCTGGGGCAAGGCAGCGAGAATCGGATAAAGAAACAAAATTAAGATCCATGAAAACGGCTTCCTCCGGGGAAAGGAAATGAACAACTCAGGCCAATACATTGCGGTCAGAAATGTCAGTATGGTGCCCCCTATCAATAATGGTATGGCGAGGGAGAGAAGGTGGGTTTTAAATTCTGCAACCCGTGTCAAGGTTGCATTATCAAAACTCTGATCCTGTATCAAAGAATAGAGACATACTGTTGCAACGATCAACAATACGGGGATAACGAATCCACCAACGAGGTGTCTGCCGAAGTAAAGCGTTAACGGAAGCACATAAAACAGTGCCGCTAATTCCAGCCAACGCAAAACCATCTGTCTTGATTTCGTACTCATCTATCGATCTGCTTGGAGGCGGTCGGCAGTTGCTTTGCTGGTCCCGAATAACGTTCCGTGAATCCTCGGGTCCATTGACCAATTCGCAGCAACCGGTCTTGTTTTTCTGGATTTCCCATTGATCTTCCCGTTTCTTGTAGCTTATCTGGCTCTTTTCGGCCAGGATCTTGTGCAGTGACGCAGGTGCTGGGGCATCGTCGAGGCGATTCGATGCGTGTCCCGGGGAGCCGGTCTTGATCAGGGCTGCAACGCCCGTTCAGCGCGCTCCTGCAGCGAACGGATGCGGTGCAGGAGTTGGCTGTCGGTGCCGGCCAGGCTGGCGGCCTTGAGGCAGAGTTGGATGGTCTTCTGGTGGTTGCCCTGATGAGCGGCGGTGCGGGCCAGGGCATACCAGTAATGGGGGTTGCGCGGTTCGATGCGCAGGGCGCGCTGCAGCAGCATTTCAGCTGTTTGATAGGTGCCGGACCGCAGGGCGGTTTCAGCTTCGGCATAGAGGTGGGCGGCCGGGCCGGCGACCGGCGACGGCGGAGCCGGAACCGGGCTCGGGGCAGGCTTCGGTGCCGGCGGCGGTGCGGGAATTGGGCGGATATCGGGCGCCCTGGGCGGGGCGGCCGGCGGTCGTTCGGGATAGAGCGGAGCGCAGGCGGTCAGCGGCAGCAGGAGGGTCGAAACGAGAAGGAGCCGGGTGAACGTTGGGCATGAGGGCATGGCGGTTTCCGTCGGTTGAGCAAGAGGCGCCTGGTCAGCGCAGGAGATCGTTGAGCGAATCGAAGAGTCCTTTGATTGTCCGGTCGATGGATTCACCGACCGGCGTTCGGGTGTTTTCCGGCAGAGGCCCGCTGCCGGCGATAAATGGCAGGGTTATGGTGTCGTTGTCAAGCCAGGGGGCTTGGCGCAGCGTCTGCCGGTTGATCCGCACCCATTCTACCGAAGGCGGCGTGACCAGCTCCAGCGGCGTGGTCGGGATCGATTCCATGATGTGTTGCCAGACGCGCAGCGCGCCGGCCGACCCGGTTACGCTGGTCGGGGTGTTGTCGTCATTGCCAAGCCAGACCACGGCCAGATGTTCGCCGGTGAAACCGGCGAACCAGCTGTCTCGCAGCCCGTCGGTGGTGCCGGTCTTGCCGGCGATATTGTGGTTGCGCAGGCGGGGTGAGCGCAGCAGGGCGGTGCCGGTGCCTTCGCTGACGACCCGTTGCAGGGCGTGCGTCAGCAGGAAGGTAATCTCCGGCGAGATCCGCTGTTCAATCGAAACTCCATACCGGGTGAGCAGGTGGTGGTCGGCCGCCATGACGCTGTCGATAGCCCGCAGCGTTGTGGCAAAACCGCCGGCACCGATGGTCTGGTAGAGTCTGGCGATGTCCAGCGGACTCATCTCGACAGCACCGAGGAGCAGCGAGGGCAACGGTTGCAAAGGTTTATGATAACCGAGCGCGTCAATGGCCTCGATGACGCGCTCCAGTCCGAGGTCGAGACCGAGGCGCACCGTGGCCAGGTTATAGGAGTTGGCCAGGGCGGTGACGAGTGGGACCCGGCCGTGCTCCAGGTGGTCGTAGTTTTGGGGTTGCCATTGGTCGGTGGAGTCGGGGTTGACGGTGATCGCCGCGTCGAGAAGTGGGCTGGCCAGGGTATAGCCGTGATTCAGGGCGGCCAGATAAACTGCCGGCTTGATCAGCGAGCCGATCGGGCGCCGGGCCTGCAGGGCGCGGTTGAAACCGTGCCTGGCCGGCACCTTGCCACCGGCCAGGGCCAGCACTTCGCCGGTTTCCCGAGCGGTGACGACGACGGCTCCTTCAAGCGTATCGTCTTGTTTCGTTTTCAGTTCATCAAGGGTTCGCTGCAGGTTTTCCTCCACCTGCAACTGGATATGCGGGTTGAGGGTGGTGAGGATCTGCAGGCCGTCGCTGGTCAGGTCCTCTTCCCGGTAATCGGCGGCCAGCTGCCGGCGAACGAGGTCGAGAAAGGCGGGAAATCGGTTCAACCCGCTTCTCTGCAGATCAACCTCAGCCAACGGGCGAGCCAGAGAGCGGTCCAGTTCCGTCTGGTCGATCAGGCCGTGGTCGGCCATGGTCGTCAGAACCAGGTCACGCCGATGTCGACAGCGATCGGCATGCCGGTGCGGGTCATAGTAGGATGGACCCTTGATCATGCCGACCAGCGCGGCGATCTGGTCGGGCCGCAGGTCGTCGAGCGTTCGCTTGAAATAATAGGTGCTTGCCAGGGCAAATCCGTGAATGGCCCGGTTGCCATCCTGGCCGAGAAAGATTTCGTTGGCATAAGCGGTGAGAATTTCGTCTTTTGGGTAGCGGCGTTCCAGCAGCACTGCCATGATCGCTTCACGGGCCTTGCGGAGCAGGGAGCGCTCACGACCGAGGAAGAGGTTTTTCACCAGCTGCTGCGTCAAGGTGCTGCCGCCCTGAACGATCCCGCCGGCCGTGACGTTGGCTGTCAGCGCCCGGGCGATGGCCAGCGGCGAGATTCCCAGATGATCGTAGAAGGAGCGATCCTCGATGAGCAGCAGGGTCTCCACCAGCAGATCGGGCAGCGATTCGCGGTCGACGACGATCCGGTCCTCATGGACACGTGGATGAAAACTGCCGATTCCCATCGGGTCGAGGCGAACCGATAACAATTGGTCGGAGGTGGCGGCGTCGCTCAGCGCCGCGATCCGATCGCCGGCCCAGGCGATGGTCAGCCGGTGCGACGGTTCCAGGTTGTCGGGAAAGCGAAAGCCGCGGCTGGTCAACTGGATGGTGTCGCCGGTACGGGTGAAACTGCCGGCGCCTTCCGGCCGGTCTTCACGGCGATAGCCGCCGAGGAGCAGCTCGTTTTCGAGCATTTCCGGCGACAGCCGCAGGCCCGGATAGAGCTCGAGCGGGCGGGCGTAGACGATGGCCGGCAGAGACCAGCGTTTGTTGTCGAAGCGGCGGCTGATCTCCTCGTCCAGTTTGAGCAGATAGATCACCGCCCCGGCGGCCAGCAGCAAGGCCACCGCGACGACCAGCAGCAGGAGGGGGCGTAGTTTGAGCAAGCGGATCATGGACACCAGTATAATCCGATTGCGCTGGCCTCGCCCGCAAATACGAATTTCCATGACTCCTCTGATAGGAAGATGCACGGTGGAAAATGAGGGTCAAGGAACTGATTTTCATATAACCCCCCATGACTGGAAGTCACAACGAACAACGAAAATCGGCATCGCGGTCGGAAGGGCTGACCGGCCCTGCCTCCGGCTGCTGCGCTGCGGCCTGGTCGGCTGGACTCCGAGGCCGGCAGACAGGCCATCCATGGCCTGGCCGCCGGCTGCGGACGTCCTGTCCGCAGCCCTTCGGGCCTGATTCTCCGTCCAGCCGGGCCTTCGCGAGGCAGCCTCCGGCAGAACCGGCCAGCCCGGGGAGCGCCGGCCCGGGGAGATGATTTTCATATAAAAAACATCGCGGGTTATTCTGTAGTGCCGACGAGCGGGTATAACGCCCGGCGACTGGAAAAATTCCAGATGTTGATTATCGTATCGCAGGTACTCACGGCAGGCACCCTGTCATGCAGGTGATGTGCAGGGGCAGAGAAGGCTTGACAGCTCATTTACGGGGATGTGAACATGGAAGAGAAATGGCTGGCGGTGCTTGATCCGTTGGCGGGACTGAAGCCGGCAACGGACACGACCCTGGCGATTATCGAGGCTGCTCGCGGACGTGGTATCGTCGTTGCCACCGCCGTCATTGAGGAGCTGTTCTTCGACGGGGCGGCGATGGCCTGGGCGCTCGGCGTCGATGGCCGGCGTGAGCGAACCGCGCTTGACGACTATGCCCTGATTCTGATGCGCAAGGAGCCGCCATACGACCTGGCCTTTCACTATGCCACCCAGTTGCTGTCGCTGGCCGGCGCGGTTGTTGTCAATGAGCCGTCGGCGCTGCGCGATTTCAATGAAAAACTGATCACCCTCCAGTTCGCCGAGTATATGCCGCCGACCATGGTGGCCGCCGATCCGGCGATGCTGGCCGATTTTGTCTCCGCTCACGGGGTCTGCGTACTCAAGGCGCTGGACAGTTTTCAGGGCAGATCGGTGGAGCGCATCGAGACACCCGATGACGAGCGGCTGCGATTGTTTACCGGTGACGGCAGGTATCCGGCCATGGTGCAGCGCTTTCTCGAAGCTGTCTATGACGGCGATAAACGGGTGCTGCTGCTCGGTGATCAATTCCTCGGCGCGGCGCTGCGCCGGCCGCGGCAGGGGTTTCACGCCAGCTTTGCCCGAAGCGAGGCCATTTCCTGCGGACTGTCGCAGGTGGAACAGCAGATTGTCGATCGGGTCGGCCCCTGGCTGGTCGACCACGGAATCCATTTCGCCGGGCTCGATTTTATCGGCGAGCAGCTCACCGAGATCAACATCACCTGTCCGACCGGCATCAGGCAGATCGGCCGGCTCGATCGCCGCGATCTGGCTGCCGAGGTTGTCGACTACCTGAGCGTGCTCAGCGCGCGGGCCGACTCATGAGTACTTTTGCCCTGGAGATCAGTGACCTGCGCAAGACCTATGGTGGCGGGGTCGAAGCGATCGGCGGCATCTCGCTGCGGGTCGGCGAGGGCGAGTTCTTCGGTCTGCTCGGTCCGAACGGCGCCGGCAAGACGACGACCATCGGCGTCCTCACCTCGCTGATCTTCAAGACCTCCGGTACGGTCAGGATCTTCGGCATCGATATCGACCGTGATTTCTCGGCGGCCAAGCGATTGATCGGCCTGGTGCCCCAGGAAATGAACTTTTCGATCTTCGAAAAAGTCCAAGACATCGTCTGTCAGCAGGCCGGCTACTACGGCATCCCGCGGCGCCGGGCGGCCCAGCGGGCCGAGCACTACCTTCGTCAGCTCGGACTGTGGGAGAAGCGGAACGTACAGGCCCGTGAACTGTCGGGCGGCATGAAGCGGCGACTGATGATCGCCCGGGGGCTGGTCCACGACCCGAAGTTGCTGATCCTCGACGAACCGACGGCCGGGGTCGATGTCGAACTGCGCCGCGGTATGTGGGAATTCCTGGAGGATCTGAACCGGGAGGGGCGGACAATCATCCTGACCACCCACTATCTGGAGGAAGCAGAGCAGCTCTGCAATCGTATCGCCATCATCGCCGGCGGCCGGCTGATTGCCCATACCGATAAGCGGGAATTGCTGAAGAAACTGGATCGGCAGACCTTTATCCTGGACCTCAACGGTCCCGTTCATGAGATCGAACCGTTCGTCACCAACCAATTCACCGTCCTCGATGAGTCGACCCTGGAAGTGACCCTGTCGCGGGAGCACTCGCTCAACGAGCTGTTCGCTCATCTCGACCGGCAGGGCCTGGTCGTCGCTTCCATGCGCCCCAAGGCCAACCGGCTCGAGGAAATTTTCGTGGGGATGACCCAATGATCGGTGAACAGCTCATCTCCCTGGCCAGCATTGCCCGGCGGGAAACGACCAGGATTTTCCGCATCTGGGTCCAGACCCTGGTGCCGCCGGTGGTGACCGCCACCCTCTATTTCCTGATCTTCGGTACGTTCATCGGCTCCCAACTGGGCGATGTCCATGGCTACGACTATATGTCCTTTATCGCACCCGGCCTGATCATGATGTCGATTATCACCAATTCCTACACCAATGCCGTGTCGAGCTTTTTCAGCAGCAAGTTTCAACGAAATATCGAAGAATTGCTGGTCAGCCCGACATCTGACTGGGTGATCGTGCTCGGCTATGTCTCCGGCGCAATGGTTCGCGGCCTCAGTGTCGGCGTGCTGGTGACCGCGGTCGGTCTCGGGTTTGCCCGGATCGTGCCGCACAATATCTTCTTTATCCTGGTTTTTGGCGTGCTGACCAGTTTTGTCTTTGCACTGGCCGGGTTGATCAACGGTATTTTTGCAAAAAAGTTTGACGATATCTCGATCATCCCGACCTTTGTCATCACGCCGCTGACCTATCTCGGCGGCGTCTTTTATTCAATCTCCCTGCTGCCCGATTTCTGGCGGGCGCTCTCCCGGGCCAACCCGATCATTTACATGATCGACGGCTTCCGCTACGGCTTTCTCGGCGTCGCCGATATCGGGGTCTGGACCGGGCTTGCCATGCTGATCCTGATCGGGGCACTGCTCTTTGCCGCCAATCTGTATCTGCTGAGCAGAGGGACGGGGGTGCGCAGCTGAGGGCGGCGCCGGGAACCGCAAAAAAGGAGAAACAATGCTGGAACTCTATGTACGTGACGGCTGTCCGTTTTGTCGCAAGGTGCTCGATGCCGCCCGCGAGTTGGGTCTGCAGGAAGGAGACGATTACCGCGTGATCGATGCGGCCCCGGATACCCCGGGCCGGCGGACGGTCCTGGAGGTCGGCGGCAAGCCCATGGTGCCGTTTCTCATCGACGGTGCCCGCTCGATGTATGAAAGCGATGATATTGTTGCCTATTTGCGGCAACAAGCAGAGCAATAGCCAGCCGATCCACACCGGCGGCGACCGCTGTTCCGGAAACGCGATGCCTTCCCGGCCGATCAAAAAGAAACGCCGGTCAGCGAGAGAAATTGTTCTTCGGTCAGGATGGATTTGCCCATGTCTTCAGCCTTGCGCAATTTCGAACCGGCCTTTTCGCCGGCGACCACATGAGTGACCGTCTTGGTGATCGTCGAGGCAATCTGACCACCCTGATCTTTTACCAGCTGTTTGGCCTCATCCCGTGATAGTTTTTCCAGGCCGCCGGTAAAAACGAAGACCAGGCCGGCAAGCGGCAGCTCTTGGTGGCGGCGCTCTGTTGCGACCGGGTGGACGCCCCGGGCGGCGAGGAGCTCGAGCATCATACCGACGTGCTCGGTGTCGAAGTAGGCGACCAGGCTGTCGGCCGCCTGCTCGCCGATGCCGTCGATGTCCAGCAGTTCATCTTTTGTTGCCCGGCGCAGATCGTCAAGCGACGGGAAGTGTCTCTCCAACAGTGCGGCGTTGATCTCGCCGATATAGCGGATACCGAGCGCGGCGAGAAACCGTGAAAGCGGCGGGTGTTTCGCCGCCTCGACGGCTGCCAGCACTTTGTCGGCTGATTTTTCCCCCCAGCCGGGCAAGTGGTTGAGCGCGGCGCGGTCGAGGGTGTAGAGATCGACGATCGAGTCCAGCAGTCCCGCCTGGTGGAGTTGTTCGATGGATCTTTTCCCCAGGCCTTCGATATCAAGGCCGGCCTTGGAGCAGTAATGGATCAGGCTGCGCAGGCGCTGGGCCGGGCAGAGCGGGTTGACGCAGCGGGTGATCGCCTCGCCGCCCGGTCTGAAGAGCTCGGCGCCGCAAGCCGGGCAGTGGGACGGCATGGCCACCGGGGTCTCGGTGCCGGTCCGCAGATCGGGAACCGACTTGATCACTTCCGGTATCACGTCTCCGGCCCGCTGTACCAGGACCGTGTCGCCGATGCGCAGGTCTTTGCGCTGCAGCTCGTCCTCGTTGTGCAGGGTGGCCCGGCTGACGGTGGCGCCGTCGATGGTCACCGGTTCCAGGATCGCCACCGGGGTCACCGCCCCGGTCCGGCCGACCTGGAATTGAACATCGAGCAGCTTGGTGCTCGCCTGGGTTGCCGCAAACTTGAAGGCGATGGCCCAGCGCGGTGCCCGCGATTTGCTGCCGAGCCGTCGTTGCAAGGCGAATTCGTCGATCTTGACGACCATGCCGTCGATCTCGAAAGTCAGGTCGTGACGAACACCGTTGAGTTGCCGGTAATGGGCGATGACCGCCTCGATATCGCTGCAGAAGACGGCTTGACGGCTGACCGGGAAACCGGCCCGGCGCAGGTAGTCCAGCAATTCGGTCTGGGTGGGGCAGCCGGTCGGGGCGGAATCGGCCACCCCGTAGGCGAAAAAGCGCAGCGGTCGCTGCGCGGTGATGGCCGGGTCGAGCTGGCGCAGGGAGCCGGCCGCGGCGTTGCGGGGGTTGGCAAACGGCGGCAGGCCGCGAGCCAATTGCCGCTCGTTGAGCCGGGCCAGACCGTCTTTTTCCATGTAGACCTCGCCGCGGACCTCGAGCAGTGGCGGTTTGACCTGCAGCAAACAGAGCGGGATCGAGGAAACGGTGCGCAACTGGGCGGTGATGTCCTCGCCGACGCTGCCGTCGCCACGGGTCGAGCCGAGGACCAGCCGGCCATTCTCGTAGACCAGCTCAACGGCCAGGCCGTCGAGCTTGGGCTCGGCGGAATAGCCGGAGTCGACCGGCCGATTGAGAAAGCGCTCGAGTCGCTCGGCAAACGAGCGGAGATCGTCTTCGGAAAAGGCGTTTTCCAGGCTGAGCATCGGCAGCCGGTGGCGCACCTGGGCAAACTGCTCCAGTGGTTGCCCGCCGACCCGCCTGGTCGGCGAGTCGGCGTCGGCCAGCTCGGGGTAGGCCGCTTCCAGGTCGACGAGTTCCTGGAAGAGTCGGTCGTACTCACCGTCGGAGATGATCGGGTCGTCGAGCACGTAGTAGCGGTAGGCGTGCGTGGTGATCAGCTCGCGCAACTCCCGGATGCGCCGGGCGGCCTGCTCCATGTCCGATCAGCCGTTGCTCAGCAATGTGCCGGCCTTGGCGATATTGTCGCGCTCGACCTCGTCGATGAAGATCAGAACCGCTTCCGGCGGTTTGCCGGCTTCCCGGCAGATCACGTCGGTGACGCCTTTGCTGATGTTCTCTTTTTGTTCCTTGGTCAGTGTGCCGGCGACGCGGATATTGACATAGGGCATGACGACTCTCCTCGATGAAGGTTTTTGGTTGCCCGCAGCTCTCTTTTACGTCTATGCTGCAGATTGTTACTATAGCAAATGAGGGTGCGACCCAACCAGTGGAAAATAGCTTGAGCGATTGAGGGAGTCATGCATATCTTGGTCACCGGCGGGGCCGGTTATATCGGCAGTCACACCTGCCTGGAACTGCTAACGGCCGGCTATCGGGTGACGGTGATCGACAGCCTGGTCAACGCCAAAGAAGAGGCGATCAGGCGCGTCGAGCGGCTGGCGGGGCAGCCGGTCCGGTTGGCCGTGGTCGACCTGCGCGATCGTGACGGAGTCCGGCGGGTCCTGGCCGACAGCCCCGAGCCGGTCGACAGCGTCATCCATTTTGCCGGGCTCAAGGCGGTCGGCGAATCGGTGGAAAAGCCGCTGCTCTACTACCAGAACAACCTGACCGGCACCCTGGCCCTGTGCGAGGTGATGCTCGAATTCGGGATCAGGCGACTGATTTTCAGCTCGTCGGCCACCGTCTACGGAGATCCCGCCGAGGTGCCGATCACCGAGGACTTTCCGCTGTCCTGCACCAACCCGTACGGCCGGACCAAGCTGATGATCGAGGAGATTCTGCGTGATCTCAACCAGGCCGAGCCGGCCTTCCAGGTCGCCCTGCTGCGCTATTTCAACCCGGTGGGCGCCCATCACAGCGGCCTGATCGGCGAGGATCCGGCCGGTCTGCCCAACAACCTGACGCCCTATATCACCAAGGTGCTGATCGGCGAGCTGGCCGAACTCTCGGTGTTCGGCAACGACTATCCGACCCCTGACGGCACCGGGGTGCGCGATTATATTCACGTGGTCGATCTGGCCCGCGGGCACGTCAAGGCCCTCGAGAAACTGCAGCAGAATCCGGGCCTGGTGACCTACAATCTCGGCACCGGTCGCGGTTATTCGGTGCTCGACGTGATCAGGGCCTATGAAACGGTCAGCGGCAAACCGGTA